>JAGYOL010000008.1 GCA_018399555.1 Kiritimatiellia bacterium
TGCACAAATGTACAAATATTTAGCTACGACCCCTAGCGTAAATTTCTTGTTTTTTATGACAGGAGTTGAGAAAATATCGCCCGAGTTGGTAGTGGGCGTGCAGGGCCTGACCTGCAGTGCTTTTCAGGAGGAGCTTTATTCCATGTTTTTACAACCATTATCAAAAGACCGCCTCATATCACGGAATCTGTTACCCGGGAGAATACGGATGAGACGCAAGGATTTTCTGCGATCGGCTGCGGCGCTCTCATGTTTATCCGTCCTGAGTGGCAGAGCGCAGACGGAGCGGGTGCGCGGTGAGCTGGCAGAAAACAATAACGCCTGGTTCGGATACTGTATGAACACCGGTACAATCCGCGGCCATAAGCTGGGACTGGCCGGTGAGATTGAGCTGACTGCCAGGGCGGGCTATGATGCTATCGAACCTTGGATAGGCACGATTGATGAGTACAGGAAAGCCGGAGGATCGCTGGCTGACCTGAAAAAACGCTGTACCGACTTGGGACTCAAGGTCTGCAGCGCGATAGGTTTTGCACGCTGGATTGTGAATGACGAGCGGCAGCGTGCTGAGGGTGTTGAGCAGATGAAGCGTGATATGGATTTGCTGGCACGGATTGGCGGTACGCATATCGCTGCGCCGCCGGCCGGTGCGTATGGTGCGGAAAGCGAAATCGCACTCGACGCGGTAGCCGAAAGATATCTGGTTATTTTGAAGGCCGGTGTGGATATCGGGGTGATCCCCCAGATTGAGAGCTGGGGTGGTTCAGCAAACCTGAGCCATCTGAGCGAAGCACTCTATGTCGCTGCGCAGGCCGGTCATCCGGATGTCCGAGTGCTGGCGGATGTCTTTCATATGTATCGTTCCGACACACACCCCTCGGCGGCCAGGTTGCTGAGTCGAGAGGTTACGCACTGCTTTCATATCAATGATTACCCTGCCGATCCGCCACGGGATAAGCTCCGTGATTCGGATCGGGTTTGGCCCGGTGACGGCATAGCACCGCTTAACACGATTCTCGGTGCTTTACGGGCCAACCGCTGTCGCACATATCTCTCACTGGAGCTTTTTAATAAAAATTACTGGCAGATGGAGGCATTGGAAGCAGCCCGCACCGGGCTGGCCAGAATGAAGGCATGTGTCGCGCAGAGCACTTCGGTTTCTTAGTTCCGGTTGAAAACCGGATATACATTATTTGAAAGGAGTTGAAGCAGGTGGTTGATCTGACCGAAAAAACATTGGGAATCAAACGGGTTTTTGAAGGACGCGCTTTGACACTGGACGTCGCTGAGATCGAGCTGCCGAACGGTCGCCGTTCGGTGCGCGAATTTGTGCGGCATCGCGGGGCGGCTGTTGTGCTGGGTGAGCGGCCCGACGGCCAGTGGGTGCTGGTGCACCAGTACCGACGGGCGGTCGAGGAAACCCTGCTTGAGTTTGTGGCTGGTTGTCTTGAAGAGGGGGAGAGCACCGAAGCGGGAGCTGCGCGTGAGATGGAAGAGGAGAGCGGATATCAGGTACTTTCCCTCACCAGAATCGGCACAATTGTGCCGTGCCCGGGCTACAGCGAGGAGCGACTGCATCTCTTTCACGCTGCTATCTCACAGGAACCGCAGGCGCCGCGACCCGATTTCGATGAAAATCTGGTGGTTACTGTGATGAGTGCCGAGGAGATCGACACGGCTGTCGACAGCGGCATCATGATAGACGCTAAAAGCATTGCCGCCTGGCTGATGTGGCGGCGCAAAAAGGCTGCTGCTCTGTTATGATTGCGTTTTTGCCGGCTTAGTGTAGGAGCGCAAATCAAGTGTCATTGCGATCTCGGGGCATGTATAGGGATTGGCGTGCTTTGTGCAGTTGATGCAGCCCATATACAATTTGTGCATCACGCTCGTTTTGGGGACCTCTCGGAACCCCAGTTTTTTGAAAAACTCCGGAGCGAAGGTCAGAACAATCGCCTGGGCCGGATCGAAACGTTTGACCGTCGCGATGATGGTTCTGACCAGCTTCGTGCCCGCCTCGTTGCCCCGCAGTTCAGAGTCAACCGCGACCGACTGAATCTCGACCGAAGCGTTCTCCGGTGCTCCGATTTCGGGGATGATGTCCCAAGCGGCGCAGCCGCGTATCTTATCTTCGACTTCACAGACCATGAAACGGTCGATATTGCTGACGATTTCACCGATCGGTTTGACAATCAGTTCATCGCTGTGCTTACGGATCAGATTGAATATCTGTTCTGCATCTTTCAGCAGAGCCGGGCGGATTACATAGTTTAAATTCGTTTTCATAGTTGTTATAGCCTCAACTTCCGTATATTCAGTGTTCCGCAACAAGTGCCAGGTCAACTCTGCGGGTACGTCCGTTGCGCATGAGTGTGAGTTCCACCTCATCGCCGGGATTCAGAGGATCCAGCAGGGCCTGGAGATCCTCTATCGTCATCACTGCGGTGTTGTTGACAGCCAGGATGATGTCGCCGAAGAGCAACTCTCCGATACGGTTCATTTTCAGACCTTCCAGTCCGGCACGGGCGGCGGGCGTGTGCTCATAAACCGTGTAAATCGCGACCCCCCGTATCCCGGCGGCCTCTGTGACGTGATCCGGCAGCAGCTGCATGCCCAGCCCGGCTCTGGTAACCCGTCCGCTGCTTATCAGTTGCGGCACCACGCGTTCCACGGTTTCGAAGGGCACCGCGAATCCGATGCCGGCGTGGGCACCGCTGGGGCTGAGTATCGCGGTGTTGATGCCGATGACTCTGCCGCACTGATTGAGCAGCGGACCGCCGGAATTACCGGGATTGATCGCGGCGTCGGTCTGGATCACATTATGAATCTTGCGGTCGGTCATGGAGGTGATTGTCCGTCCGAGGGCACTGATGATGCCGGTTGTCAGAGTGGTGTCCAGTCCGAAGGGATTGCCGATCGCGTAAACCTGCCTGCCGACCTCGAGCCTGCAGCCCTCTTCCGGCAGTTTGACCGGATGCAGAAGTTCAGCGGGAGCCTCGATCTTGAGCACCGCCAGATCGTAATCGGGTGCGATACCGACAACTTCGGCCCTGAAGCTTTGTCCATTGGGAAATGTGACCGTGATGGAATTGGCCTGATGCACGACATGGTAGTTACTGACGATATGACCTTTTCTGTCCCAGACAAAGCCCGAGCCCGAGCCTTGTTCCACTTCGTAAACCTGGAACGAGAAAAAACCGCGCCGTACCAGGGCATGGTTGGCTACCGAAACTACCGAAGGCGAGACCTGCCGATATATTTCAGGGGCGCTCAATCCTGTGTCCGGGAGAGTTTCCGTAGTCGCCGCAGCGGGTTCGATATTACGGTGGGGCATCATTGTCCCGCCCGCTCCCGGTGGTGTATTTAGTTGAACCAGCTTTTCCCTGATCTGCATGAAAAGAAACGCCGCGATAACCGCCAGCACAATTGTATGAAAGGGAGAACGTGACATATACTTATTATATAACAAATACCCGTCGTTGCTAAAGAGGAAAGTAAGGCTTTAAAACAGGGTGAAGAGTGAAGATGGAAGAGTGGGGTTGGTTAGGGAGCTGGGGACGGGGCACGGGGGCAGGAGACGGCAGTTTTGCTGTAGGGCGGGTGAGGTCACCCGCCCTACAGAGGAACGGGGCACGAGTCACCGGATTATCATCAGCGATCCCTTGTGTTCGCTGTGCACTGTGATTGTAACGGTTGCGCTGCTGGTATTGCCGTGTTGATCGCGCAGGGTGTAGCTGAAGCTTTCGACCACCGGCGTGGTGCTGGTGGGATTGACTCGGCCGATCGGATTGTAAGTGAAGGAACCGACTCCGCCTGTTATGTCGTAGGCCCGCAGCGGTGCATTGCCGCCGATTGCCAGCCAGGTGGCCTGCTCATCAACATGGTTGAGCTCTGAATCTGCATAGCTGTCTTCACGCATGAAGATCTGATAGGTGTCGGTGGAGATTGTACCACTGCGCAGAACGACCGGATCACTACCGTTGATCGTAGCCAGTGAAGCGATCAGGGATGGCGGTTCAGCGAAAGAGAAGGGATCGAATTCGTCGTACTGCAGGAGATCGGACGGAGGGGACTCTGAGTCAAAGGCCTTTATGCTGGTGCGTATGCCGGCATTGAAGATATTGTTGTTCCACTCCCCTTTCATGGCTTCAATGGCGAACCAGCCGACGGTCTCGCTGTACGCAGCAGTGCCGTTTGAGCCTTCATACTCTTCCAGCGCGATCTGGAATCTGTTGGTGTTATCGCTGCCGGTGTCATTGGTTTTGTTGTTCATGCGCGTGCCGAACAGTTCGCCGTCCGGATCGTTGCAGCTCTGCAGATGGTTGATTACCACCGGCTTTGAGCCGAACGGATTGGCAAAGTTGACCTCATCCCAGATCAGGGTGCCCTCGTTCTTTGCATAGATTGCGCTGATCTCCGCCTTGCCCACTTCGAAGCGGGTACCGTCGGCCAGCAGATATTCACCGCAGTCAAAGACCATGTATGAGAGCTCGGTGGTGTTGGTGTGTGTGCTGCCGTCGTTATCCGATTGCACGCCGCCCTCTTTCTGCTCCTTGAAGTAATAGGAGAAACTCGATGTGGTGACATTGGCTACCATCACTGCTCCCGGTTCAGGATCGCTGATTCCACCGGGGGTGATGAATACAACCGGATTCTTCAGCGTCGTGCCGTCGGCATCGAAGATTTCGGTCTGTGATGAACCGTTTGGGGTGATCTTGCCGCGGATGCAGACAATGCGGTTGGTTCCGATACTAAGCTCGCCGAGCAGTGTGCCGGCATCAACACTCTCAATCATCAGCAGATCATGGGTGTCGATGTTGAGATCGGCTCCTGCGTCGGTGTCGTCGGTGATCAGATTGCCATTGAGGATTTTGTCCTCATCAACCGCATAGACATCGTTGTTGGCGGTCACACCGTCATCAGCGCCGGTAATTGTAATCGTGACCGTCGCCGACGCCAGCGAGGCAAGACCGTGCGCATCGTTGACATTGTAGGTGAAGGTATCGGTGGCGGATTCTCCGAGTGCCAGATACTGGAAGGCTTCGCCCGGATCATAGATGAGTGTGCCGTCGGCACTGATTGTGACCTGGGCACCCTGCTCTGAGGTGAAGCCGACACCGACATTGCCTGCGAGGCCCTGCACGCTGTTGACGGTCAGGGTTAACTCATCGCCATTGTCGATGTCGGTGTCGTTGGCCAGCACGTTCCAGGTGCCGGTGCTATCCTCATCGGTTGTGAAACCGTCGTCAACCGCAGTGGGCAGGTCGTTGACGCCCTGAATCTCGATGGTGATGGTGGCGGTAGAGAGTTCGCCATTGTCCAGTACGGTGTAGGTGAAGGTTTCGAAGGCGGACTGACCGACTCCGAGAGCGGCGAAACGACCGGAGGGATTGTAAGTCAGGTCGGTTAAGTTGTTGATCAGTTCACCGATGATATTGAGCTCCTGTGCGTCAGCCGCAGCGCGGCGTGCGATCGAGAAATCAAGCTGGAATCCGTCGGCTTGCCGGTGAGCATTTGGTCCGATTCCAACATAGATGGTGTCTCCAACGGCCAGTTCTCCGAGATCGGTATCGAAATCAGCGGTGAGTGCTTTGCCGAGATAGTTGTGTTCGATGACAGTATCGTTGACCATTACGATCAGGTCAATACCGTCAGCACTGCTGTCTGTGTAGAGCATACTTTCGATTATGTTGTAAGAACCGCTCTCCGCCACAGTGTAGGCCGCGATTGCATAGCGGTTGAGATAATTGGTGTAAGTCGGCTGCATGTCGGTGGTGTTCCAGCCGGAACCGGGATGGCCACCGGTGCTGTGAAGATGCAGATACTCGCCGGGAGAACCATTGGTGAGCAAGTTGTCGCTGTCTACCCGCCAGTTGTCGGAGTCCGACCAGAGTAGATGGCGGAAGCAGTCGGTTTCGGTGATAGCACCGGAGGCTCCGTCGTACTGTTCACCGAAGACCCAGTTGGTCGGCGCGTTCCAGAGATACTGCCAGCCGAAGCCGCTGCCATCGCGGAAGTCGGCTGGTTCACCGCTGACTGTACCGGCTGGATAATCGTCACGGTAATCGGCGATGATCACACTGTTGGTCAGGATGACGGCACCGGAGCCGAGTCCGCTGTCGTTGAGCAGCGGATTGAAGTTGGTGGCGGAGCTGTTGGCGCTGAGCACCAGGGTGTCGTTGAGAGTCAGGGTTGCTCCAGTGCCGTGTACTGCGAGTGGCGCGGTGGCACTCGCGGTCGCGCCGGTGTCGTCGATGAACTGGTAGGTGAAGCTGTCGGCTGCAACAGCACCGTAGGCGATATCGTTGGTGACCTGGCCGTCGTAGCTGACTGCTCCATTTGTAAGCGATACTGATGCGCCGAGAGCGGTTGCGCCGTTCTGCACCGCGACAAGCGGTTTGCGGATGCGGTTGTAGGCGGTGGCGGCTTCGTCTTCGTTCAGTACTTTGTCATAGACTAGGGTATGGGCGATGGCACCTTTGAATTCGCTGCACTCCAGATTGAAAGCCACGCCTGAGCCGTGCATGCGTCCGATGGCGGTGGGATCGGTGCCTACAATATCATCGATCTTGCCGCTTGGATTGGTGACTATCACGGAGTTGGCGGTGTTGAAAGCGGCGTTAGGGTCGTTGTTCAGATAGACTCGCAGGGTGTCGGGCTGTCCGGGAGATGCGAACTCGAAGATGGCGATCACCTGGTTGAACTCATCCCAGCGCACACCGCCGATTTCAGCGATCATATTCTGGTCGGGGTCGTTGTCGTCGCCGCAGTCGACAATCACATTGACCGAATTGCGTTCGGCGTTATAGTAGATCAAAGTGCCGTATGTTGTGCCGCCGCTTTTCATGATGACGCTGTTGCCGACAGCGTCCGGATCGGGTCGAAACCATACTTCCCAGCTTTGATCCTGAGTCGAAAAGGGATTGAATGTGTTCAAGGTGGCGAAGTTATTGACCAGCGCGTAGCCGATGCCGCCGAAGCCGGATGCGACCGGGGCCAATCCTTTGAAGTCGATCACAGCATCGTACTCTGATCCTAAAGTACCCGGGGTTTTCCAGATTGTGGCATTTTCGGGAGATGTGACCACCTTGTCCGGGTGGGTATATAAGGCGATAGCCGGATTGAGCGGATTAGCGTGTGGTTGATGAGCGCGCATCAGTTCGCCCGGGGTCAGAATGGTTGGACGCAGTTCGTCGGCTGGCAGGATCGTTTCGTCATATTGGCTGACACCATGCACACATATCTGCACCGGTGCGTCGGAGGTGCAGCCGTTGCTGTCGGTGGCCTGATAAACAAAGCTGTCGAGGTAGGTTTCACCATCCCAGAGGGCAGCTATATCGGGGTTGCCGGTGGGGTCGTAGGTGAAACTACCGGTGATGGGGTCGTAGGTCAGGGTGGCGCCGGAGGTGAGAGTCAGCGGTGTGCCGGTACCGCCAATCAGGGTGCCGGAGGCGTCATAGACTCCGGCGACAGTGATGGTATCGCCGTCGATATCGGTTGCGTCGCCTGCGAGCATGACACGATAGTTCTCACGGATACGTGTGCTGTTCAGCACCTCGGTGTAGATACGGAAGGCGGCTATGTCGCCATTGTACCATGTGTCGTAACTTGTGCCTGCAGCCTTATCCATGAATCCGCCGACATTGTTGCCGCCGAAGTGTCCGATGCCGGCGCCGTCGCCGCCATCCCAATCACTGGCATTGTTGTTGAATGCGATGTCAATCAGCTCGCCGTTGATATAAAGCTCATTCATTGGTGTTTCCATATTGATTGTAAAAACTATCTGTGCGAATTCATTGGTGATATCATCAAGCAGCAGGTTCCGTGGGTCGTTGAGCAGATCATAGGTTATCAACCCTTTTTCAATGCCGTTGGCGACCTGCAGGATACCTTTTGCAAGCACGATGCCCATACCGGTGCCGCCGCCGGTTTCAAAGAGAATATTGGTCTGCAGCAGAGCGGCGGGATCGGGACGAATCCACATTTCGAAGGTCGCGCTCGCTTCGTCGGGATCGCCTGCGGCAATATTTTGGATGCTACTTACCACGCCTTCGCCGAGAGTGCCGTAAGCGAATTCCGAGCCGTCGAAATTGCATGCATGACTGATGCCGGCGTAGGCACTGCTGATGCTGACTGCTTGGCATCCTTTTCCCAAGCGCCAGTTCATGTATTCCTGTGTATCGGTACCGGTGTTGTACCAGAAGTTCGGCGTGTCGATGAATTCGGCAGAGTAGTTGATCGGAAGTATGCGGTTTTCGGGATCGCCGTTGGTGGTGGCGGTGATGCCGTCGTTGGCGGTCAGGTTGATCGCCAGCGAGACTGCGCCGGTTTCGGTTACCGAGGGCTCGTTGACGCAGTCCGCCAGTGCCGCAAAGGTATCGTTGGTGCCGCTGACGGTGATGGTTACGGTCTGCTCTCCGGTCAGACCGGCGAAGTCCTCGACCGTATAGCTGAAGGTATCGTTGGTTGACTGTCCGTTCTGCAATGCCTGCAGTGTCAGGGAGTTGCCCGGATCGTAGCTGAAGGTGCCGTCGCTGTTGACGGTTACTGCCGCGCCGAGTTCGGAGACATTGTCGCAGGTGCGGACAAAGATCGCCACGCCTAAGTCGTTGCTGAGAACCGAATCCACGTCGTCATCGAGCAGTGTGAGAATCTCATCCTCGGTGGTGCTGCCGCTATCGGGTTCTGTTGTCACACCAGCTGAGGCCAGGATCGAGAAGGTGGCAATCGAGGGTTGCGAGCCGCCGTCGGAAACAGTGAAATCGAAAACATCGAAATTGCCGATGGTGCTTTCGGCGGAGACAGTAATCTTCCCGTCATTGACATCGGCCTGGGTAAAGGTGTCGTTGAGAGAGAGTGGTGCGCCCTCCTTATGCAGCAGCGCATTGGCGGGGGTGGAAGTGATGGTGTAGATCAGCGCGGAGGGGTCGCTGTTAGTATCGCGGGTCAGCAGCGAGTGCGGTCTGATCACGGCTGAGCTGTTGGTGGTGATTGCCATAGGACCGTAGAATATCAGCACCGGAGAATCGGTGATGGTGGCGATATCGAGAGCCTGCAGAGCGAGTGAATCGCCGGAGATTTCGCCGCTGTTGCCGAGGCGGCGCGAGGTCATTTCGACATAGCTGTTGGAGGCCAGAGCTGAGACCATGCCGAGCCAGTTGCCGTTATCATGCACCTGGTCATTGCGGGAGTATTGCGAACATTCGCCGTAGGACAGGGTGGTGCCGTTGATCGCCCACTGCGGATTGGGACAGATGCGCTCACTGCCGTCGTCATCATCGAAGTAACCGCCGATGAAGAGGTAACGGCTGGACTGATTGATGGTTATGCGGCTGTTCTGCAGGTCGTTGGTTGTATGTGTAAAAACAGCGGAGGGGGGTTCGTTCTGAGTGCGGAACTTGACAGACACCGGTGGACACAGTGATTCGTCGGTGCCGCTGAGGCCCTGATTGAGATCGTTGTAAACCGGGTTGGCACCGGTCATATCCTGCAGACGGATATTGGCGATGGTGGACGGCATTTTTATGATTGTCAGCGCGGTTTTTTCACCTTTCAGTATATAATTGACACCGGTTTGTCTCTTATGTTCGACTTTAAGTACATCGCTGGCTTGCGCTTTGATCAGGTTTGCGGCGCAGAGGGTGCCGTCATCGCACTCCTCGTCGTTTGCATTGCCGCGCAGATAGGTGGTGGTGAAGGTGCCTTCGATCGGTTGACCGTTGAGCGTCATTCTCCCGGTGGCACCGGTACGGGTGCCGTTGGAGGCCGTGCCGGTCAGTTCACGGGAGTCGCTGCGCAGCAGATGGGTGTTGGCGAAGATCAGATAGTAACCGGCGTGGCTGAGAGTGATACTCTCTGTTCCGCCGATATAACTCATAGAACCGGATGCAGGTATTTCGTCGATTGTGTCCCAGGTTACCGGAGTGAATGCGGCCGGACCGATAGCACCTGAGTTGTTTGAACGCCGCAGTTGCAGACAGTCGAGTGAGTCATCGAGTTTGAGAAGTTGGATAGCGGTGTGGCCGGGGGTGATAATCACATCCAGCCCGGTGTTGGCATCGCTGCGGGTTGAGTGCAGACGCAGGATGTCGCCGGCGCTTGTTTGAATGATTGACCCGCCGGAGATGACTGCCTCGTTGTTGTCGTTTTCGTTGCGGATGAAGCCCTGGGCGCGACCGTAGGCTAGAGCGTTGGTGCTGCTCTCGTTTTCCAGTGTCAGGTGGGTCAGCATTTCACCACGGTATTTACTGCTGTTGGTTCGATCGAAACGCACATTGTACATCACGAGATGCTTGCCTCCGTGTTTCATTTGCACACCATCGCCGGATGGCAGCAGTTCGTAGGCTGCTGCCGGAGCCACAACTGTGTTGGTGAAGGTGTTGACCACCGATTCGCCGGCAGCGGGAGTCAGCGAGGCGTCGCCGAGGTTGTTGTAAACCGCGACGTCACCTACATTGGCATGAACTGATGCGGCTGAGAGCACCGCGAGGAATCCGAGCACTAAACCGCAAATGGTTGACTTTTTCATAACACTCTCCATCATAGCTATTTTCGAAACACACTCACAAATGAGAGCTCTGTCAAGCTCCGCCTGGCAGCAACTCTGTGAGCGACACACCACACAGCAAATAAATTACATTTTGCTTATAGCATTTACAACTTGCGTTGACAAGCGAATTTTATTCGGGGGTTTCTGCGAATTCGCGAACTACTGAAAAAGGGTGAATTGCTCTTTAAGACGGAGGCCACGCCATGTCCGGGATCGGATATCCCGGCTGCACACCGAACACCGGTCAGCTGAGGCACTTGTAGAAAATCCTTTATCTCAGGTCATTGCTGTTTGTTGCGCGATCTGTTACTATAGAGTTTTTGAAAAACCGGGAGAGAAACTAATTTATGCTGGACAGCTTCGGAAAATACACGGATCAGGCGTTGGCTGCTATTGAAATCGCGATGCGCGAAGCCAGGGGACTTAATCACCCGTATGTCGGAACAGAGCATCTGCTGATCGGCATTGTGTCGGTTGAGGGTAGCGTTGTGGCTGACATCGTCGGCAAATTCGGTGTCGGTCTCAAGGATATCCGGGGAGCCGTGGAACGTTTTGTAGGCTCCTACGGCAGTGTCAGTTCGCGCGGCGAGCTGCCTTACACGCCCAGAACCAAGAAGGTGCTGCAGTTGGCGGTCACTCTGGCGCGGGCCACCGGCTTCGAGGCCGCCGGAACGATTCACATATTTCTGGCATTGCTGCGTGAGGGTGAGGGGGTTGCGGGACATGTGCTCAGGCACCTGGGCATCAGCCAGGAGAGCATCATGCCGCTGATGAACGATATTCTGGCGGGCCTGGATCGTGTGCATCAGTCGCGTGCGGATGACGACTTGGATTTGGATGATGTTTTTGATGATTTCGATGAGGAAGAGGAAGAGGATTTTGACGGAAGCACTGACAATGCGCCCTATCACATGCCCTCGCCGGAGGAGATTTTCGGTGCCGGCATGACCGCGTCGCCTGAGCAGTTCATGGGTGGTGCACCCTCCGGCAAAAGCAGGTCGGGGCTGGAGCTCTTCGGACGTGATCTGACTGAGCTGGCGCGCAAGGGCGAGCTTGATCCGGTGGTCGGACGTAAGAGCGAGCTGGAGCGTGTGATTCAGATTCTCTGCCGCAGAACAAAAAATAACGCGGCTCTGCTGGGCGAAGCCGGTGTGGGTAAGACGGCGGTGGTCGAGGGACTCGCGCAGGCGATTGCGGACGGCAATGCACCCGAGCGTGTGCGCGGCAAGCGGGTGGTTGCGCTGGACATGGCGCTGATGGTGGCCGGAACTAAGTATCGAGGACAGTTTGAAGAGCGTTTGAAGAGCGTGGTGGATGAAGTCAGAAAGAGTAAAAACGTCATTCTTTTTCTGGATGAGTTGCATACTATTGTCGGTGCCGGCGGTGCCGAGGGCAGCATGGACGCCGCCAATATAATCAAACCGGCACTGGCGCGCGGTGAGTTGCAGTGCATCGGCGCCACGACGCTGAACGAGTATCGCAAGCGGATCGAGAAGGATGCGGCACTGGAGCGTCGCTTTCAGACGGTCCGGGTTGATGAGCC
Source organism: Kiritimatiellia bacterium (assembly GCA_018399555.1). Taxonomy (GTDB): domain Bacteria; phylum Verrucomicrobiota; class Kiritimatiellia; order RFP12; family UBA1067; genus M55B167. Next base: position 12,090 of record JAGYOL010000008.1, read on the forward strand.
GTCGGTTGAGGACACAATCGAAATTCTGCGTGGCATCGCGCCGCGTTATGAGGCGCATCACAATGTGCTTTACGATGCTGCTGCTCTCGAGGCTGCAGCGCGTTTGACCAAGCGCTATCTGCCGGGGCGTCAACTGCCCGACAAGGCGATAGATGCGCTGGACGAGTCGGGGGCGCGTGTGCGCATGCGGGTTTCGGTTCTGCCGCCGGACATCCGCGAACATGAACAGATTATCCGCGAGTTGAGTGGCAAGAAAGAGGAGGCGATTCGCAATCAGCACTTTGAAGAGGCCGCCTCGCTGCGCGATCAGGAGCGTACGGCACTTAAAAAGCGTGAACAGATTGTTGCTCAATGGAAAGCGGAGTGTTCGGAAAAGACTTTGAATGTGACGGTTGATGACATCACTGAGACCGTTGCGCATATCAGCGGGGTGCCCATCAAGCGGATGAGTGAGAGCGAGCGTGCCCGAATGTTGAACATCGAAAAAGAGCTGGAGAAGCATGTGGCCGGGCAGCAGCAGGCTATCGAGTCGGTAGCACGCGCTCTGCGCCGTGCGCGTGCCGATCTGAAAGATCCGAAACGTCCGATCGGGTCGTTTCTCTTCCTCGGCCCTACCGGGGTTGGCAAGACGCTGCTGGCCAAGGCACTGGCCGAACAGATGTTCGGGGACGACAAGGCGTTGATCCAGCTGGATATGTCGGAGTATATGGAAAAATTCACGGTTTCGCGTCTGATTGGCTCGCCGCCCGGTTATGTGGGCCATGAAGAGGGCGGTCAGCTGACCGAGAAGGTGCGGCGCAGACCCTACAGCGTGGTGCTTTTTGATGAGGTTGAAAAAGCCCATCCCGATGTGATGCACATGCTGTTGCAGATTCTCGAGGAGGGGCGCCTGTCCGACAGTCTGGGAGTGACGGTGGATTTTCGCAACACTGTTATAATTCTGACCTCCAATCTCGGTTTTGATTATGATCGGCAGGGTCAGGGGATGGGATTCAGCAAAGGTTCCAGCAGTGTGGATTATGAGCGTCTCAAAGACCGCATGATTGTCAGTGCCAAGCAGATATTCAAGCCGGAGCTGCTCAATCGTTTTGATGATCTGATTGTATTTCGCAAGCTTGAGAAGAGTGATGTTGTTAAGATTCTTGATATGGAGCTGGGCAAGGTGCGCGAAAGGCTGGCTGCCAAAGATATCTCGATGGAGTTGAGTGAGGCGGCGGTGGATTTCATTGTTGCCAAGGGTTATGACCCGGCACTGGGCGCTCGTCCGTTGCGTCGCACGGTTGAGCGTTATATCGAAGACAACATTGCCGAAAACCTGTTGCGCGGTATTCTGACTGCGGGCGTAATAGATGTCGAGGTGGCTGAGAGCGGTGCTGATCTGATATTCAGGATGCGTGACGAGCTTGCGCTAAACTCCGAACGGAAAGCCGCTGCCGTAGCAAAGAAAAAGTCCGGGAGCCGCAGTGCCGTCAAAAAGCGGGGTGGTTCCAAATCGCCCGCTTCCGCTAAAAAACGCGGTAAAGCCGGCGGCTGATAATATTTTTTGCAGGGTTTAGCGTTGTATCGATAAAGGATGGTGTATATAATCGCCGTTCTCTGAATTTTTTTAATTTTATTGGACAGGCGGCAGTTGAGGAGTGTTTTCGTGAGTCAGACAATTGATGTGGCCTATGTGGCCGAGTTGGCACGGATTGAGCTGAGTGCGGATGAACGCGCTCTCTTTCAGGGGCAGCTCGAAACGATTGTTGAATATGTCGAAAAGATCAACGAGTTGAATCTGGAGGGCATCGAACCGACCATGCACGGGCAGGCTGCCAGTAATTTCTTCCGGACGGACGAGCCGTGCGAATCGCTGCCGCGCGAGGCGGTGCTGGCGAATGCACCGACCAGTACGGCGACCGAATTCAAGCTGCCCAGGATCGTTGAAGATGCCTGATGCGGGCTGCCCGGCAGCCGGATATTGCCGGACGGAGAGGTTGGTGCGACACTCGGAAAAGTGCACGAAGATTTAAGAACAGCCGGGGATGACGGATTTTATGGAAGATATAGGAAAGATAACGCTGACATCCGCGATCAAGGGGCTCAGGGCTGGAGATTTTTCGGCGGTTGAGCTGGCGGTTGCTCTTTCGGAGGCTGTGGCGCGTGAGGACACCCGGCTGGGTGCATATCTGCATTTCGACGCCGAAGCCGTTCAGAATGCGGCGGAGAGAGCGGATAAAGAGCGGCGTGCCGGGAGCGATGCGCCGCTGCTGGGTGTGCCGCTGGCGGTCAAGGACATCATCAATGTCAAGGGGGAACCTTGCGGCTGCGCCTCAAAGCAGCTGGTGGGCTATACCGCGCTCTTTGATGCGACCGTCACAGCAAGGCTGCGTTCGTCCGGTGCGATTTTTGCGGGGCGGACCAATATGGATGAGTTCGCAATGGGTTCCTCCACTGAGAACTCGGCTTTAAAGATCACCCGCAATCCGCATGATCATGAACGGGTTCCCGGTGGTTCGAGCGGCGGTTCCGCAGCGGCGGTGGCTGGTGGAATCGCGATTGCTGCGCTGGGCACCGATACCGGCGGCTCCATTCGTCAGCCGGCTTCGTTCTGTGGATGTGTAGGGGTCAAACCCTCTTACGGCAGGGTCTCCCGCTACGGGGTTACGGCGTACGCATCCTCGCTTGATCAGGTAGGCCCGCTGACCCGCACGGTCGGGGATGCGGCACTGCTGCTGCGTGAGCTGGCCGGTCTGGACCGGCGTGACGGCACGACGCTCGATGTGGCTGTGCCGGATTACACCCGAGCGTTGAACGGAGAAATCAAAGGGCTGAGGATTGGGCTGCCCCGCGAATACTACATCAAAGGAGCTGATCCCGAGGTGACGGAGCGGGTCAGGGCGGCGGTTGACCGCTGTGCTGCTGAGGGGGCCGAGATTGTGGAGCTTTCTTTGCCGCACACCGAGTATGCAATTGCGGTTTATTACATTCTGGCCACTGCCGAGGCCTCGGCCAACCTGGCGCGTTTTGACGGTGTACGCTATGGGCATCGCACGGCCAATCCGGAGACGGTTTTTGATCTTTATGCGCGCAGCCGCGCCGAGGGATTCGGCACCGAGGTGAAACGGCGTATTATTCTGGGGACCTATGTTCTCAGCAGCGGTTATTACGACGCCTACTACGGACGGGCACAGAAAGCCAGAACTCTGATCAGGGATGATTTTACGCAGGCCTTTGAAAAGTGTGATGTGCTGCTGACGCCAGCTGCGCCGACGGCGGCCTATCGTATCGGCGAGACGGCGCATGATCCGCTCAGGATGTATCTGGGTGATGTGTTTACAGTGCCGGCGAGTCTGGCCGGCATCTGCGGCATTGCTCTGCCGTGCGGCAGCACTGCCGAAGGGCTGCCGGTGGGCGTACAGGTGCTGGGGCCGGCTTTCGGTGAAGAGGCTTTGTTCAGAGCTGCGGGCGCCATGGAACGAATTTTTGAAGTGTAACGGATTTACGGGATGAATGATTTGTTAGTGACAATCGGACTGGAAACCCATGTCCATCTGAAGACCAGAACCAAGATGTTTTGCGGCTGCAGACTGGAGTTCGGAGTTGAGCCCAACACCCATGTCTGTCCGGTATGTCTCGGATATCCCGGGGCACTGCCGGTGATGAACGGTGAAGCGATCCATCTGACGGTAACCGCCGGGTTGATGCTGGGCTGTGAGATCAATCGTTACAGCACCTTCGACCGTAAAAACTATTTCTATCCCGACATGTCGAAAAACTATCAGATATCGCAGCAGGCCAAGCCGTTGTGTCTCGGAGGGGGAGTCTGGATTGAAACGGGGCAAGAGCGTAAATTTATCAGGATCAATCACATTCACCAGGAAGAGGATGCCGGTAAGATCATACACTACGCCCGGTATAGCGGAGTGGATTTCAACCGCTGCGGCACCCCGCTGATGGAGATCGTTTCCGAACCTGATCTGGCATCTCCCGATGAAGCGATGAGTTATCTGCAGAGCCTGAAGCAGATTCTTGTGTACGCCGGTGTCAGTGACTGCAATCTGGAGGAGGGCAACATGCGCTCGGATGTGAATGTGAGCGTACGTCCGTCCGGACAGAAGGAGCTGGGCACCCGCACAGAGATCAAGAATATGAATACCTTCAAAGGTATCTACGCCGCACTTGAGTATGAGATTGAGCGTCAGTGCGCGATTGTGCGCAAGGGAGGCACGATAGTTCAGGAGACCCGCCGATGGGATCCTGACATCGGCGAGACGCAGTCGATGCGCACCAAAGAGAACGCCCACGACTACCGTTATTTTCCGGAGCCGGATCTGGTGCCGGTCACCCTGTGTGAAGACCAGATTGCACGGTGGCGTGCCACGCTGCCGGAGCTGCCTTCGGCCAGGCGCGAACGCATGATGGCTGAGTACGGTATTCCGGAGTATGACGCCGGAGTGCTGGCAGATGAAAAACCAAACGCCGATTTTTTTGAGAGATGTGCGCGTATCTGCGGACACGGCAAGGTTGTGGCCAACTGGTTTATGACCGATGTTATGGCGGTGATGAATGAAACCGGGCGGACGTTAGCCGAGAGTGCGTTGACCCCTGAAGCGCTTGCGGAGCTGATAACGCTGGTGCGGGATGGTGCCATCAACGGCGCCACAGCCAAGCAACTGCTCCTGGAACTCTTCATAGAAGGGGGCAGTCCCGCAAAGATTGTGGCGGAGAGAGGATTGGCGCAGGTCAGTGATGCCGCCGCACTCGAAGAGTTTATCAAAGAGGTTTTCGCCGCCAATCAGAAGTCGGTCGATGATTATCGCGCTGGCAAAAAAGCGGCGGCTGGTTATCTCGTCGGACAGGTGATGAAACTCAGTAAAGGCAAGGCAGATCCGAAATTGGTCAACACTATGATAGCCCGTAAACTCGCGGAGAATAATTGATTGAAGCTAGTTAATAGAGCTCAGGAGAATAATTGTGACATCAAATGATGATTTTGTTTTAGAGTTGCTGCAGGAAGCCGGTTATGTTACGGACGACCAGGTTGAAGCAGTGAAGGATTCTTTGCGCGAGCAGGGGGAAACCATCCTGGATATCCTGGTGCAAGGCGGGGCTGTCACCGAAGACGATGTGCTTTTTCTGATCGCGCAGCAGTTCGGCATGGAGTATGTGCATGTTGACACCGAGGCGATCGACGCCTCGGTTGTTGATATCATATCGCCGGAGGTTGCTCGAAAATACAATGTTGTGCCGTTGTACAGCACCGATGAGGCGGTGACCGTTGCTCTGGGAGATCCGATGGGTTACGACACCATTGACTCACTGCAGTATGTGCTGAGCAAACGTGTCGAGGCTGTGGTTGCTCCTTCGGAAGAGGTCAAGGCCGCGGTTGAAAGATTATACCCTGAAGACTTTGAAACGAAATTCGGCATCGAGGCTGACGGGGTTGATGTCGAGCAGAAAAACGTTTTGGATGTGGATGCCGACAGTGATGCCTCAGAGGGTGACGCCCCGGTCATCCGCCTGGTTAGTATGATCATCATGGAGGCGTGCAAAATGCGCGCCTCGGATATTCATCTGGAGCCGCTGGAACGCACTTTCCGGGTGCGGTACCGCATCGATGGTGTTCTGCGGGAGATGGACAGTCCGCCCAAACGTCTGCAGGCGGCCATTCTGAGTCGCGTGAAAATCATGTCAAACATGAAGATATCGGAAAAACGCACTCCCCAGGATGGTCGTATTCAGGTCAAGGTTTCGGGACGCGATCTTGACTTGCGTGTTTCCTCGGTGCCCACCAATCACGGTGAGAGCATTGTTATGCGTATTCTCGACAAGAGCAATCTGAGTCTGGGTTTGCCTCAGCTGGGATTTCTGTCGGATGATCAGTCAAAATTCGAGCGACTGATCGGACTGCCAGACGGCGTGCTGCTGGTGACCGGTCCCACCGGTTCCGGCAAGACCACCACACTCTATGCCTGTCTGGGGCAGATCAATCTGCCGGATCGCAAGATCATCACCGTGGAAGATCCGGTTGAATACCAGATGTCCGGCATCAATCAGGTGCAGGTCAACCGTGATGTGGGACTGGACTTCTCAGCGGCACTGCGTTCAATTCTGCGCCAGGCACCGAACATTGTGATGATCGGTGAGATTCGTGACCATGAAACTGCTGATATCGCTATGGAGGCTGCTCTGACCGGCCATCTGGTTTTCAGCACGCTGCATACTAATGATGCACCGAGTGCGGTCACACGTCTGCTGGACATCGGTGTTAAGCCCTTTCTGGTGGCGTCGGCGCTGCGGGCGGCCATGGCCCAGCGTCTTGTTCGTGCGATCTGCGACAAATGCCGGGAAGAGTACCATCCCAGTGAGCGCGAGCTGAAGATTCTCGGCCCGGTGGCGAAAAAGGCCAATCTGAGCAAGATGTATCTCGGCAAAGGCTGTTCGGCCTGCGGTCAGTCGGGTTACAAGGGTCGAAAAGGTATTTTTGAAATTTTTCAGCTGGATGACACCATTCAGCGTCTGATCTTTGATCGTGCGCCCTCGACGGTTCTGCGGGCCCGTGCCCGCGAGATGGGAATGCGTACACTGCGTGAGGACGGTATGCTGAAAGTTGCTTCCGGCATGACGTCGCTGCAAGAGGTTTTAAGAGCAACAATGGGAGATGCTGAGTAATGAATGACAGTCTGACTATGGATGAACTGCTGCAGGCAACTGTGGATGAGGGAGCTTCTGATTTGCATATTCGTGTGGGAGTGCCGCCGATGCTGCGCATTCACGGTGCGCTCACACCGCTGGATATTCCGCCTTTGGAAGCGGAGGACACCGAACGGCTGGCACGTTCGATTGCCGCTGAAGATGCTTGGGAAGAGATTCATGCGAGTGGCGGATCGGATTTCGCTTTGCCCTTCCTTGATCTGGCCCGTTTTCGTGTTTCGGTTTTCAAGGAGCGCGATAATCTGGGGGTAGTGCTGCGTCAGATACCCGCTGATCTTTTGACTCTCGAGCAGATCGGTCTGCCGGAAGAGGTCAAAGAGATGCTCTTCAAACCGCGCGGTCTGATTCTGGTGACCGGTCCCACCGGTTCCGGTAAATCAACCACACTGGCCAGTATGATTGACATTATCAACCGTCAGCGTGATGTTCACATCATTACGGTTGAAGATCCGATTGAATACTACCACCCGCACAAGAACTGTATTGTGACACAGCGCGAGGTCGGTCATGATGTGCCCTCCTTCGCCGAAGCGATCCGTCGTGCGTTGCGTCAGGACCCCGATGTGATTCTGGTGGGAGAAATGCGCGATCTTGAAACAATGCAGGCGGCGATCACCGCAGCTGAGACCGGCCATTTGGTTTTTGCGACGCTGCATACCACCGGTGCTGCGGCCACCGTTGACCGTGTGGTGGATGCCTTCCCGACCGACCAGCAGGAGCAGGTGCGCACACAGCTCTCAGTCGGCCTGGTGGCGGTCATCTCACAGCTGCTGCTCAAACGCATCGACAAGCCCGGACGTGTGGCTTCGTTCGAGATCATGATATCAACTCCGGCCATTCGTTCGCGTATCCGCGACAACAAGACCTTCCAGATTTCATCGGATATCCAGACTGGTGCCAAGTTCGGTATGGTCACCCTCGATTCCCATCTGATGGGACTCTACCTGGCGGGAAAAATATCCTATGAGGATCTCATAACCAAATCGCAGGATCCCGATACGGTTGTTCAGAAACTGCGGCAGGAGCTCAACCAGAGGTAATGTAAATGGATGATGTAACTATAACCGAGACACCGACCTACGATCCGCTGATCGACCTTGCAATCAGCAACGGTGTGATTGATCAGCAGCAGAGTAAGGAGCTGATCGAAGAGAAACAGCGCTCCGGCAACTCAATTCGCAAGATTTTGATCGATAACGGCTACGTTACCGAAGAGGATCTGCTGGGCATGATGGCTTCCTACCAGGGTTGCGATGTGATCGATCTCGAGATAGCCTCTTTCGATCCGGATGTGATCGACAGTGTGCCCGCCAATATCGCCAGAATGTACAATGTGCTGCCGGTGCATACAACCGGCGGCACAGTGACCCTCGCAACCTCCAATCTGATCGATCCGTATGTGATGGATGAATTGATGTTTGTGCTCACACGCGATGTGGAGTTCGCTTTTGCCAAGGAGCACGACGTGCTGGAGCGTATCCGCGAATATTATGGCGAGGAAAGTCTGTCGATGGCCGATATGATTGATGGTCTGGAGTCGGATATGGCTTCGGATCATTCGCTGACTATCGACGAGGCTGATGCTGCTTCACTGGAAAGTGCCGCAGCGGCGGCACCGGTCATTCGGTTTGTCAACCTGGTGCTCTATCAGGCTGTCACCGACCGTGCCTCCGATATTCACTTTGAACCATTTGAAGCCACTTTCCGCATTCGTTATCGTGTGGATGGTGCCCTCTATGAGATGTCGCCACCGCCCAAGCGTCTTGCGCTGGCGATCATCTCGCGTATCAAAGTCATGTCCGGCCTGAACATTGCCGAGCGTCGTGTGCCGCAGGATGGGCGTATCTCTTTGACGGTTGCCGGACACCAGGTTGATCTGCGTGTCTCCTGCCTGCCGACCTCGCACGGAGAAAGCGTGGTACTGCGTGTGCTGGACCGTTCCGTGGTTTCACTTGATCTCGAAAATGTCGGTCTGCCCGAGGATATCTATGAGGACATCACAATTGATATTGAAAAACCCAATGGTATTCTGATTGTGACCGGGCCGACTGGTTCCGGAAAAACCACCACTCTCTACTCGGCACTGCGCCGTATCAACAAACCTGAGTCCAAGCTGCTGACGGCCGAGGAGCCGGTTGAATATGATATTGACGGTATTATTCAGGTGCAGATAAACCCTTCGTCAGGCAACACCTTCGCCAAGGTGCTGCGCGCGTTTCTGCGTCAGGACCCCGATATCATGATGATCGGTGAGATTCGTGATATTGAAACCGCGGAGATCGCGGTGCAGGCCTCGTTGACTGGCCACTTTGTGTTCAGTACTCTGCACACCAACGATGCAGCCGGTGCCGTTACCCGTCTGGTCGATATGAATGTGGCGCCCTATCTGATCTCATCGACTCTCGAGGCGGTGCTGGGACAGCGGCTGGTGCGCACAATCTGTCTGAATTGTAAGGAGGGTTATACACCGGATAGTGAAGCCCTGACTAACCTTGACCTGACCCAGGCGGATGTCGGCGACCGTCAGTTTTTCTATGGCCGCGGCTGCTCAAACTGTAACAGTACCGGTTATAAGGGACGTAAGGGTGTTTTCGAATATCTGCGCATGAGCGATCCGATTCGTGAATTAGTAAATAACCGCAGTCCGACCCTTTATATCAAGGAGAAAGCCCGCGAGCTTGGTATGCGCACCTTGCGCGAGGATGCCATCCGCAATGTGCTCGACGGCTATACAACTGTGGATGAAGTACTGCGCTACACCTAAACTTAAGAGATCGGCACTTCCGCCAGGCAGCGAGTCTGTGATAACCGCCCTACATACTCTGCTTTGCCGTAACAGCACGGCATTGCACGCTCAGTATGTGGAAGGTGCCGCGCAACTGTGCTGGTCCGGCAGACAAGGAGATTAAAGAAGATGGAGAACATAGTGATACTGGGCAGCGGTCCGGCAGGCATGACGGCCGCCATTTACGCCGCCCGCGCCAACCTTGCCCCGGTTGTCATCACCGGCATGACACCGGGAGGTCAACTTACCGAAACCACGGATGTTGAAAATTTTCCCGGTTTTGAACAGCCGGTCGACGGCAACACCCTGGTGGAGACCATGCGCCGACAGGCGGAGAGACTCGGTGTACGGGTTGTAATGGATGAAGTCAGTTCGTGCGATCTTTTCGGAACCGAAAAAAAACTGTCACTTATGATGGAGGATGAAATACGCACCAGAGCTCTGATTATCGCTACCGGAGCGAGTGCCCGCTATCTCGGACTTGAGAGCGAGAAGGCCCTGACGGGGCGGGGGGTTTCCGGTTGCGCCACCTGTGACGGCGCTTTTTACAAGGATCAGCCGGTGGCAGTGATCGGAGGCGGCGACACCGCTATGGAAGATGCGCTCTATCTCTCGCGCATGGCCTCCAGGATAACGGTCATCCATCGCCGTGATCAATTCCGCGCCTCAAAAATCATGGGCGAGCGCGTGCTCAGGAATGATAAGATCGATGTCATGTGGGATTCCGTGGTCGATGAGTTTATGGGTGTTGATCAGGGAGCGCTCAGCGCACTGAAGATCAAAAATGTGAAAAGCGGCGCCATTTCCGAACTGCCGGTTAACGGGGCTTTTCTGGCAATCGGCCATACGCCGAATACCGCTCTGTTCGCGGAATATCTCGATCTGGACGAGGATGGGTATATCACGACTTCGAATACACATACCAACCTGGATGGGGTCTTCGCCGCCGGAGATGTGCAGGATCGCCGCTATAAACAGGCGGTCACCGCCGCCGCCAGCGGCTGCATGGCTGCTCTGGAGGCGGAGCGCTGGCTGGCTGGCTGACGACTGACAGACTTTTATGAATGAATTCTTTGACAGAGATTATTCGGTCGGAGAGGCATACAGACGACTCTACCGTTACGCGATAAAATATCGGGGACGTCTGATTATGGGTTTGCTGGCCGGCTCGCTCACTGCGGGTGCCTGGCTTCCGATATTTCAGATGGTTCAGCCTGCGCTCAAGCAGATGATTGTCACAACCGGACAAACCGCTGAGGTTCACGACACTTCGTACGATTCAGCGGATGGCGCCGGACAGGATGGGGCTGGCCAGTTTAATGATGCGCAGAATGATGCCGAAGCTTCACTGCCGCGAAGCTTCCTGAAAGCGGAAAAGATAGGCAACCGCTTGGGACTGAAGTTCCGCGATGAAAACAACAACATGACCGGCATGCTGCTGTTGCTGGGTCTCTTTGTGTTGCCGCCGATTGTGATTTTTAAAATGGTGGTGATGTATCTCAACCACTATTTTCTGCGCTGGACCGGGGCGAATGTGGTCAGAGATTTCCGGGTAGATCTCTTTAATCATCTGCAGAATCAGCCGCTGAGCTTTTTCGGACGGACAGATGTAGGCCAGATAATGAGCCGCTGCACCAGTGATCCGCAAATGGTCGACCGCGTTATTTCACGGACATTCGCCGATATCTGCCGGGCACCGTTTGAAATATTATTTTCTGTCGGGTATGTGTTTTATTTCGCACTCAACAACGGTATGACATCCACTCTGGCGGTTGTAATTATCGGTTTTCCCTGTTTTATTCTGCCGATGGCCTTCCTCGGTAACCGTGTGCGAAAATGGGCGAAACAGGCTCTCAGACGTATTTCAATCGTGAGTTCGAAACTGCATGAAAATCTGACCTGCATCCGCGTTGTTAAAGCCTATCATACCGAGCAGCAGGAAAAAGAGAAATATTACAAGGTTAACCAGTACTATCTCAAAAGTGTGATGAAGGCTATCCGGATTGAACTTTTAATCGGGCCTGCGGTTGAGGGTGTCGGGTTGCTGCTGGTTGCCGCCTTCGTGGTGTACTGCTATTTCAGCAGGATACCTCTGACCAAGATCGTACCTCTGATTGTGCCTTTTTTCATAGCTTACGCTCCTATGAAGCGGCTGAGCCGGGTGCAGGCCCAGATCGAGCGTGGACGCGCCGCTTTGGCCCGTATATTTTCGCTGCTGGATACGGACTGCTCCCTCCCTGAAGCTGCTGATCCGGTACGCAAAAGCAGTTTTGAGGAAAAAATAGCATTTCGGAATGTCAGCTTCCGATATGCCGAGGTTGGTGAGCCCACTATCAGGAATGTCACCTTTGAGATTCCTTGCGGTGCGGTTGTGGCGGTTGTCGGTGGTACCGGATCCGGTAAAACCACCCTGGCCAATCTGCTGGCCAGATTCTATGATGTGGATGCCGGCACGGTGACGATGGACGGTGTGGATGTAAAAGATATCGCCACCGGCGATCTGCGCAAACTGATCGGTGTTGTTACGCAGGAAACCGTGCTTTTCAACGATACGATAGCCAACAATATATCCTATGGAACGCCTGACGCCACCCGAAAGCAGATCGAAGATGCGGCCAAAATGGCCAATGCCCATCCCTTTATTGTAGCGCATGCCGAGGGCTATAACCGGGTTTGCGGCGAAAAGGGTTTTTCACTCAGTGGCGGTGAGCGTCAGCGGATCGCCATTGCGCGGGCGATTCTGAAGAATCCGCCGGTACTGATTCTCGACGAGGCCACCAGCGCGCTTGATACGGTCACCGAAAAACTGGTGCAGGATGCCATTAACAAACTGATGACCAACCGCACGACATTTGCGATAGCTCACCGCTTGAGTACCATTAAAAATGCTGATACAATCCTTGTTCTGGAGAGTGGCGTTATCAAGGAGTGCGGCACCCATGCTGAGCTCTACGAAAAGGATGGCGAGTATCGCAAGTTCTGTGATATGCAGATGATGGATTAAATGAGGCGGAGAGCCGCTGTTAATCAGCAGTGTCCCTTAAGCGGGGTTCGAACGGCTAGCACTCTTCACTCCATTACTACGGGGGAGGGATAATGGGGATCACCGGCACCAAGCTTGAAAAGAGCATCTTCAAAGCAGGACTTTTCGTGGGCGCGGCTCATCTGCTGTTTAAACTGGCAGGTCTGATTCAGGCGCGTTTCATGACCCAGTATCTGCCGCCTGAAACCTATGAGGTTGTCTATACCTTCGTTTTTGAACATGGTATTTACACGCTCTTTCTGATCGGAGAAGAAGCTCTCGCTCCGGCTTTTCTGCCGCTTTTCATGCGGGAACTGGATACCGGAAAAGTCAAGGATGCCTGGCGTTTTGCCAACTCGGTGCTCAGTGTGCAGTTTATCCTGCTGGCCTTGCTGGCACTCTTTCTTTTCTTTGCTCCGCAATTTGTGGTCACAATAACCATGCCCTGGGAAGCCGGTTCCGCAAGTGCTGATCCGGAACGCTTCGCCCTGGCTGTGCGCAGTTTGCGGAGCCTCGCCCCGGCGTTGATCGGGCTCTCGCTGGGATCGACCACCTACGTGCTGCTCAATGCGCATAAACGCTTTTTTCTGGCCGCCTTCGGTGACGCGGTCTGGAAGTTCTGCGCGGTCGGTTTTCTGTTGGCCGGGGTAGCATTGAAAAAAGACTACGCTCAGATGCTGATGTGGGGCCTCGTAGCTGGCTCACTGTGTAAGCTGGGCACCCATCTGTTCGGTTTGCGCGATCAGTTTGACCGGCTGCGCTTTGTAATCGACTGGCGTCACCCTTTTCTGCGGAAACTGCTGTGGCTGATGCTGCCTTTGCTGGCCGGTATTGTGGTTGCAAAAATACGTGATCATGTGAATGATGTTTTTGTACTGGGAACCATTGAAGAGAGCGGTTTGATGCAGGCCAACAGTATCGGACGCAAGTTGCAGGGAACTATCCACTGGCTGGTGCCATATACCCTCTCGATTGCAGTTTTTCCCTTCTTCTGTGAGTTGGTCGATAAAAAGGATCAACATGAGCTGGGAAGATTGGTCACCCATTTCGGACGTATTCTGATGGCGGCATTCATACCCTTTGCCATGTTGATGGCAGTGGTGTCCGTGCCCTTTACCGCACTGCTCTTTCAAGGAGGGCATTTTGATGCAACAGCTGTACAGCGCACCGCTTTGACGCTCTCGTTCTATACCTTTGTGTTGCCGGCCGGGGCGGTTGAGTGTCTGGCCATGCAGGCATTCTTCGCCAATCGCCGCATGTGGACGGTGACACTGCTGGGAATATTCTTTTCAACCTTGAGCATTATTATCAGCTGGATCGGGCTGCATGTCGCCGATGGAGACGGGGTCTTGATGCTCTGCTTCATCGCCGGCGGCTTCACGCTTTCGCGAATTCTCAAAAGTGTCGCGCTGAATCTTTTTCTGCGTAAAAATGCTCCGGTTTTCCCTTTTGCGCCAACCTTTGCCTTTCTGGTGAGGGTCATTCTTGCTTCACTGATATCCGGCGCACTTGCCTGGTTGCTGCTAGGCAAACTTGCTGCAGTAGAGCAGCTCGCCGGCAGATTGGGTGATCTGGTAAAACTCGCTGTGACCGGCGGTCTCTTCACAGTGTTCTATCTGGGTGCAGCTTATCTGTTGCGGATTGATGAGATTCACGAGCTTTATAAGCTGATTGTGCGGCAGATCGCCGCTCTCAGAGCAGGACGAAAAAAATAAGCGATTGCTTGAAACTGGTGGGCGGTGAGGGACTCGAACCCCCGACATCCTGGGTGTAAACCAGGCTCTCTAACCAACTGAGATAACCGCCCGACCTAAAGAAGCGAACAATATAGCGGTTATGCCGAACTAAGGCAAGTCAGTATTCGCAGTTTTGTCCGTTTGCATCTGAAAAAAGCGGGCAGATTGAGGCGGTGATGAAAAAAGTATTGTATGTTCTTGAAGCGGTGGAGGGCGGCGCGTGGCGTCACCTGAGTGACCTGATCGACACAGTGCACGGCACTTCGTGTGAGTGCCATGCCGCTTTGTCGTTCAGTCGCTGTTCAGAGAACTCCGCCGCTGCGGTACGCGCCTTTCTGACGGAGCGGGGTGTAGCGCTGTATGAGCTGCCTATGGATCGTTCAGCCTCCCCCGCAGATATCTGTGCCATCTTCTCGCTCAGACGGCTGATGCGCGAACTGGCTCCGGATATTGTGCATCTCCACAGTGCCAAAGCCGGTTTTCTGGGCCGCTTTGCGGCGGCGCCGCTGCGCCTGCCGGTTGTTTACACACCTCACTGCCTGCCCATCCTGATGACCACCAGCCGATTTACGACTCTCTACCGTCTGCTTGAGCGACACGTTGTGCCTCATACATCGGCGATTATTGTGCTTTCGCACGAAGAGCAGCGCACCGCGCTGGAGTTGGGCTATGACCACGGCACCATCCATTATGTCCCTAATGGGATTAGAAGTTGTAACCTGCCGCTGCCGGCAGTTTGTGAGAGTGAAAGCTTAAAGCTCGGCTTCTTCGGGCGCGCCGCGCCGCAGAAGGGACTCGACACCTTTGTGCGGCTTGTCAACGAGCTCAACCGGCGTGGAATCAGAAGTGCTGGCAGGGTTTTTGGTGTGCCGGGGGCTGAACCGGCCCTCGTGCACTCAGAGAGACGTTTTTTTGAATATGCGGGATGTTGCTCCCCGGATATGGTGATTTCCCGCATGCGTGAGTGCGATGTGATTGTCATACCCTCACGCTGGGAGGGATTGCCCTATGTGCTGCTTGAGGCCTTGGATGCCGGTGTGCCTGTCAGTGCCTACAAAGTGGGTGGTATCGGCGATGTTGCCGAACATGACGTGAGTGCCATGCTCGCGCCGCCCGGCGATTTTGAAGGTCTGTTAGAGAATACATCCGCTCTCAGAGATGCGGCCTTGCGCCGTAAAATCGCAAAATCTGCCCGCACAGCTGCTACGCCGTACACCTTGGAACGCATGATTGAAGCCACCCTTGATGTTTATCAAAACGTTTAAAAATAAAGACGGAATTGTCGCTGTAACTGGTTTCTTCAATGATCCGTGAATTGAAAATATTTTCAGCGGCTTTGCCGCCGTTTCTAGCAGTCGGATGGACTTTTTTAAAAGTCCTGCAAATTGCCTAGGCGGACACCATCTTCTCAACCTGCGCGGGTCTCATACAGAGCTTGCGGACATCTTCCGGCTGCATTCTTTCAACAGCTTCGGCGTCAAGCCCCAGCTTAACCAGACGTGCGCGTTGAACCCTCTGGCGACGAGCCTTCTCAGCTGGCGTTTTGATCGGGCGGGTACGCGGTTTCTTGTTAAATTTCCTAGCTTCTCTAGCCATAAATCCTCCAGGTAATTGGCATCTCTCAAAAAAGTCGTATAATCATGCCGTATTTCAGCGAATATTGCAAGCCTGCTTTAAAAAAAATTGCGCTTGGGTTTGTAAATAATAATGCGGTGAGTAAATGGGATAAACTGGGGCAGAAAACTATCCCGCGTGAAGCGTTGTCAGTGAAAGCGGATTATCCGGGAGTTTTGACAGCGACGCGGGCGGTGAATGAGATTCCCTGTTATGGTGATCAGATCGCATTAACGTTAGCTGGCGAAGCAATTTTCAATTTTGCTGCGCCGCAATCGGAAGTGAAGTTTACTGCAACTCTTCAAACACGGTCGCGCGCAGCCGCATGAAACCACTGGCTCCTAAGGGTATCGAGGCCCGCCACAACTTGTGATCTGCCGATTCGTCGAGTAGCTCCATTGTGATGTTGTCGGTTGACCAAGGCTGATCGAGTGTCGCAGACCAGATCGGTTGCAAGATCACATTCTGATTGAGTTTTGACTCCATATATTCAATGGAAAACAGACTGGTGAGCGGGTCGAGTGACATTGTCATCATATCCTGCGTATTGTAAGCGGTTGTGGCCGACAGACCGCAGGCGTATTTGAGCAGGTTGGGTATGTTGTCGTCGGCGGGGGTGTCGTTCTGCTCTCTTTGGTGTACCAGTGCCCACTCCTTGGCAATCCAGCGCTCAAATGAATCTTCATTAAAGCAGTTGATCAGCTCTGGATAGCCATTCATATACCAGGTGTTGAAGAAGTCCCAGCCGACAGCGGTGAAGATGAAGGCATCCTGCATCTGAGCGGTGGTTTTGCCGGTGCCGCCAGCACTCGTGGTTGTGCCGCTGCTATCCACATCCCAGAAGGCGTTGATGATAGACCCGGCGCTGTAACTTGAGGCGCACAGACCGTAAGCGGCCTCCCCGGTGGCGTAGCAATCCCTGATTTCGCCTCCTATGTGCTCGGCGCACAGTCCGGCGGCGAGTGTGGCATTCATCACAGCTCCGCGGGAGTATGAGTTGCGGATGGTGCTGGATTCAGCTCTACCGCAGATGCCTCCGGCGCAGTAGGCACCGTCGAGGCCGTTAACAGCACAATCGGTGAAGCAACCCTGCGCACTCGATTCAGATAACACTCCACAGATGCCGCCGACAAACTCGCCGCCCGATACTAATCCCATAAAGCGACAGCGTTGCAGAGAACCATAATAAACAGTGCCGCAGATGCCGCCGACTTCGTAGCTGCCGTTGCCGACTATCATGCCGTTCGCATGACAGTCAATGATGTTGCCGCCATCGCAGATTCCGCACAGCGCGCCTGTCGGGTTGCCCGCGGAAGAGTTGTTGGAGATGAAGCAGTTTTCCACGCCGAGGTTTTTCACTGTGCCGCTCAATACTGCGAAAAGACCAAGCGGAGTATGACTGGTCAGGTTGTTTATCTCCATATTGGCGATGATATGATTGTTGCCATCAAAGTGTCCGCCAAACACTCTGTTGATCACTGATGACGAGAACGGGATTTCTGCCAGATCGATGTCGGCTGTGAGTTTATAGTATCCCATAATCAACAGTGGGTTTTCCGCGAACTCCGCGAACTCTTCGAGGTTGGCAATGATGAATGGATCATTCATTGTGCCTTTGCCTGAGAGAGTAGTGGGAACGGTGTATTCCGGTACTGAAGATTCGGAACCGCTCTGCCAGCTCAGTCTGGGGCAGGAGTTTGCACTCATTGTCCATGTGTCGGCCCCACCGTCGAGCAGGGTGTTGCTGAAGTCAAAGCCGACGTAGCTTGACTGCTTCAGCATCTGTTGATTATCCAGTGGTGTTGCCGAACCGGGGAAACCGGCCCACTGATAGAGGTAGCAATCCAGAGTCAGGGCGTGTCCTCCTTCGCTTCCGGTGAAACCGCCGGTGCCGCTTTCAGAAAACAGCTGTGCCATTGTCATAAGTGGTTGTTGCGACTCATTGATGGTCACTCGGGTCGTCGAATAGCAGCGCCGGATCACGCCGCCGCTGTGTCCGGCGAAACCGCCGATTTTATAACCGAAGTCAACAATCACATGTCCGGCACTGTAACAGTCTTCAATCATGCTCTGGCCGCCTTCATGTTCAGGACCGAAGGTCTGTCCGACCAGACCGCCAACGCTCTGCGCTTCTCCCTCACCGAGAATCGTGCCCGATGTGTAGCAACGTGAAATACGCCCCCGATTGGCTCCGACCAGACCGCCGACACCATCGGGCGTTTCAGTGATTATCAGATATGCGTTGACTCCGAGATCGTGAATGTGACCGAAGTTGAAAGCGAACAGTCCACAAAAAGGAATTAATAATTCTTCCGTTGACATACTGTAGACAAACATGTTGTCGATAACATGACCATTGCCGTCGAAGTTGCCGTAGAAGTTGAGGTTGACCGGCGATTCAATGAAGAATTCTCCCGAGAGATCCACATCAGTCGTCATACGGTAGTGGCCGAGTCGCAGGTCGCAGTTGTCACAAAACTCTTTAAAATCTCCGAGACCGGCGATGATGAAAGGATCAGCCGCAGTTCCGCTGCCGGCCAGAGTTGTTACGGGTGCGTAGTCAGGCACCGGTGTGCCGTTGCCACTCTGCCAGCTTAACCGGGGTGAGTAACCTTGAGTGATCGACCAGGTGTCGTCGGTTCCATCCTCGCTGGTGCCGCTGAAATCAAAGCCGTGGTAGCTTTGTTGCAGCAGCATTTCGTCGGTTGTCAGTGCTTCCGCATTCCAGACCGGACCGCCCCAGTAGTAGGTGTAGCAATCCTGAATATCACTGTTGCCACCAGCCGAACCGACTAAGACGCCGAGCCCGTCCGTAAAACCGCTTGCATTGAGGTGTACGGTTGAATAGCAGCGTCGTACATACGCGCCGCAGTGTCCGATCAGTCCGCCAGTGGAAAAGTTCATCATGCCGCATTGTACAGTACCGGTGGTGTAGCAATCTTCGATCACACTCTGCCCTTCGGCGTGGTCGGGACCGTAGCTTTGGCCGCAGATGCCCCCGACCTTACTCATGAATCCTTCATGGATTGCAGTGATTGCTCCGGCTGTGTAGCAACGTTGAATGCGTCCGTAGTTTTTGCCGCAGAGAGCACCGACATACTCGGTGGCGTTGCTGATGCAGTAATTTTCTAGGCCGAGATTCTCGATGATACCGTAGTTTGAGCTGAATAATCCCAGACCGCTACCGCCCTCGATGCCGTCAATTTGCATGTTATGGATGATGTGACCGTTGCCGTCAAAACAGCCGTAAAAATCATTGGGGATCAATGCCTGATCAAAAATAATTTCCGACAGATCAAGATCGTTCATCAGCTTGTAGTTGACATCGCTGAACCAGCCATCTTCATCCGAGCCGACTTTTGCCAGATCTTCCGCAGTATAAATCCCATAGTAATATGAGATTTCAGCGGTTAGGCTGAAAGCGTTGCCTACGGCGTTGGAGACCAGCACCCAGCACTCGATATTGTTGGTGACGGATGTAACAGTAAAGGTCGCGCCGGTTGCATCCGTCAGCGGCATGGTCGTGTCGCCGCGCTCTCCCTCAAACCATTGGTAGAAGAGCGTAGCATCGCCCTGCGCAACCACAGTAACTGCGGCTGGAGCGCTATAAGCCACAGAAACACTCTGTGGCTGAGTGGTGATGAGAATGGCGTACTCCGCGAGACTTTGTCCATTCAGATATGGTGTCAGGCCGGAGGTTATCTGCCAGATATCATTGGTGCCGTCGTTGGGGGTCCCGGTGAAATCAAAGCCGCTGTAACTGGTCTGTTCGAACATCGCTTCAGGGGTAAGCGGTTGAGCGGCTCTATTGATTTGGCCGACGTCACTGCAATAGCAATCCCGTGTGATTGCATTGCCGTCTTCGCGTCCGATCAGGTTGCCCAGATCGTAACCCCATGGTCCGGTGAGTTCGATTGTGGAGTAGCAGCGGCGCACCAGGGCACCGCTGTGGCCGATCAAGCCGCCGATCCGATTATTGCTATCGCCATATATGATTGTGCCGGAGGTGTAGCAGTCTTCAATCAGGCTCTGCCCGTAGGGGTGTTCAGTACCATAACTCTGGGCGCAGAGCGCACCGATAACCGAGTTGTTGGGGCTGTCGCAGTAAAGCTCTCCCTTTGTATAGCAGCGTCGGATTATGCCGTAATTATCAGCACATAATGCGGCTGTGTTAAAAACTGCGTTGGTGATAAGGAAATCGACAATGCCCAAGTTTTCGATTACCCCGTAATTCTCCCGGAAGAGCGAGATATAGGGGTTGTTCATACAGTCGATGTTAAGGTTTAGCAACTGCTTCATGCCGCCGTTGAAGGTGCCGTAGAAACCGCGCTGAACGACTGTATCTGTGTAGTTAGTATCGGAGATATCTATATCCGCTGTCATCAGATAGTGGCCGATGTAAAGCACATCATTGTTGCAGAACTCCTCAAAATCAGCGCGGTCGGCAATGATAAAGGGATCGCCGGGCAGACCCTCGCCGCTCAGTGTTGTTTCAGGTTTGTATGAGGGTGGAGCGATGCCTGGGATGCCCTGCCAGCTTAAAACAGGAGTATTCCCGGCGAAGATTGTCCATGTCTCCTCCGCACCATCGCCGGGCACACCGGCGAAATCGAAGCCAGCATAGCTCTCGCGCAGGATCATTTCAGCAGTTGAGAGAGGTGTTGCTGACCCTGAAACTTCCGCCCAGTAGCAGTAGGAGCTCTCTGTCAGTGAATTTTCGCCTTCATTGCCGATTAATGCTCCGATCTCTTCTGATCGTTCTGAGCGGTCAATGCGCGCTGTCGAATAGCAGCGACGAATGATTGAGCCGCTGTGACCGATCAATCCGCCGACAGTTTCGGATGAGGTGCCACAGAAGATGTTTCCGGTGGTGTAGCAGTCCTCTATAACGCTCTGTCCAGCGGCGTGATCGGGATCGTAACTCTTGCCGCATAAACCGCCGATTGTATAGCTGTTGTCGTTGCAGAAGATATTGCCACCGGCATAGCAGCGTCTGATAGTTCCGTAGTTTTCGGCACAGATGGCACCGGTTCGATAGACGATATTGGTGATGTGAAACGCGGTTAAGCCGAGGTTTTCGATTACTCCATAATTTTCGACGAAAAGTCCGGAAAAGGCTTCCGAACCGTCACCGATGATTCGCATGTTGGCGATAGAGTGTCCGTTACCGTTAAAATGACCAAAAAATACGCGGTCGACCGCCGCGGGAAAGAGGTTTGTATCTGCCAGATCAATATCGGCTGTCATCAAATAGTGACCTTGTATCAGAGAGGCATTGCCGCAGAACTCATCAAAATCGGTGCGGTTGGCAATGACAAAGGGATTGCCGGGCAGACCCTCACCGTTCAACGTTGTTTCAGGGCTGTATGAGGGCGGTGCCATGCCGGGCGCGTTCTGCCAGCTTAAAATGGGAGTGTGGCCGGCGTATATAGTCCAGATATCCTCCGTACCGTCGCCGGGTACACCGACAAAGTCAAATCCGTTGTAATTACTGCGTGCGCTCATTTCTGAGGTCGGCAGCGGATGGGCGGATCCGGGAAAACCAGCCCAGTAGTAGCAGTAGCAGTGTTCGGTAAAGGAGTTGCCGCCCTCGCTGCCGATCACGGCGGCCGTAGCTTCACAGCTCCCCCGCCAATTCAGGCGCATTGTGGAGTAACAGCGGCGTACGGTTGCGCCGCTATGTCCGATCAAACCGCCGATTTTGACTTTGTCGCAATTATCGTCGTAGTGCAGCTCACCTGACGTGTGGCAGTCCTCAATCAGGCTCTGTCCATCGGCATGATCGGGTCCGTAACTCTGACCGACCAATCCACCGATGGTATAGCCATATGCTCCGCCGAATATTTTGCCGGCAGCATAACAGCGTCGGATAACGCCGAAGTTTTCCACGCAGAGTGAACCGACATACTCCAGGGCGTTGGTGATGTGGAATGCCTCAAGACCGAGGTTTTCGATTACTCCGTAATTAGCCGCGAAGAGTCCGAGATAGGAGCCGGATGATAACGCGCCGTCGATATTCATCCCGACAATCAGATGGCCGTTGCCATTGAAAATGCCATCAAAATTATCCTGGATTACCGCGCTGTTGAAGTTGGTGGATGATAAGTCGAGATCGTTCATCAGCATGTAACCGTCGTTCGAGTTCCAGTTATCCTCTTCGCTGCCGATTTTTAAGAGATCGTTCATTGTATATATACGATGCAGCAGCAGGACTTTGATTGTACTGCTCTGCGCAGTGCCGTAAGCGTTGGATATCTGCACCCAGTATGTTGAACTGGCCATAACCGGCGGGGTGATCAGCGTGCTTTCAGTGGCACCGGGTATCGGCGAGGATGTATCGCCGCTTTCACCATGAAACCATTGGTATGCGAGGGGAGCAATGCTTTCGGTTGTAACTCCGAGCACGGTTGAACTGTTGAATTCCACCAGTTGATCCCCAGACTGTGACACAATGCAGGGGGACATCGGAACAGGCGGAGCGGACTGGGTTTGCCAGCTTAAAGCTGGACATAAACCGGCACCGGGAGTCTGCTTCCAGACCTCCTGATTGCCATCTTCCGGTATGCCTTCAAAATCAAAACCGCTGAAATTCTGCGGCAGCTGCATCGCCTCATAAGAGAGCGGCTGCGCACCACCGTAGGTTTGCGCTCCGAGATAGCAGTAGCAGTTTTCGGTAATCGCATTGCCACCCTGCCGTCCGAGCAGTGTGCCCATGCCATAATAGTCGTCTTCGATGTCCAGCAAGCGGATGCCGATATCTTCGGCCCATTCAATTTCGATTTCCGTGGTTGAATAACAGCGGCGCACCAGGGCACCGCTATGGCCGATCAGACCGCCGACCAGGTCAAAATTGGCCAGTGTGATCTGGCCGGAGCTGTAGCAGTCTTCGACAATGCTTTGACCGTAGGGGTGTTCAGGACCGTAGCTTTGTCCGCATAACCCGCCTACCCGATAACCATAAATTTCCTGATTCAGGCTTGTTATTCTGCCATCCGCATAACAGCGGCGGATCATACCGTAGTTGTGTGCGCAGATTCCGCCGACAACATCACCGGCGTTCATGATGACATAATCATCCAGCCCCAGGTTTTCGATCACTCCGGTATTGATAACAAACAGTCCACTGCCGGGAACATCTTCTGTTTCGGACTCGATGAACAACGACTCAGGGGCGAACTCTGAGCCATAACCTTCAATAATCATGTTGCGGATGATATGCCCGTTACCGTTGAAAACTCCTGAAAAGGGCACCTTTATTACCGTCCGCTCAAAATAATAACCGCTGCAATCCAGATCATTCATCAGAATATAGGTATCTTCAGCATGCCAGCCGTCAAGACCGCTGCCGATTTGCAACAACTCTTCCACACTGTATATTTCGTGTGTTTCCGTTTGCGCAATTTCACCGCGCAAACCGCAGACATACGTCGCAAATAATAACACTGCCAACCAGGCACAAACCGATTTTGATGTTTTCATTTCCACTCCCGTTTTTACAAAAGCAACAGTCCATTATGTTACTATTGATTGAACAGGGCTTATTTTAATCTAAACATTTAGGGAAGGGCAACAAAAAAAGCGTGCTTATGAGACAAAAAAAACGTTCCCCGCACTGGTGGAGGAACGCTTTTTCTATTTACCGAATCACGCGAACTGTTTGTTTATGCGTCCACTGTGCTGAGGTCAATTCCCAAGGCTTTGGCCACCCCGGCACCATACGCGGGATCGGACTTCAGGCAGTTGGATATATGCCGTTTTTTAATCATCTCCGGTGCGTCGTTCATTGCCCTGGCAGTGTTGCCGAAGAGCCGCTCCTGCGCATCCGGTGTCATCAGACGGAAAAGCGCACCCGGCTGCGAATAGTAATCGTCATCATCTTCACGGTGACTCCAGTGATCGGCATCGCCGCTGATTTTTAAAGGCGGTTCTTTCACCTCGGGTTGTTCCTGCCATTCACCATAGCTGTTGGGTTCATAACCGAGTGTTCCTCCGAAGTTGCCGTCGACCCGCATCATGCCGTCGCGATGATAGGAGTGCACCGGGCACCGCGCCTTGTTGACCGGTATGAGGTGGTGATTGACGCCGAGACGATAGCGTTGGGCGTCACCGTAGGAGAAGAGACGTCCCTGCAGCATCTTGTCGGGCGAGAAACCGATGCCCGGCACAATATTAGCCGGATTGAAGGCAGCCTGCTCAACATCGGCAAAGTAGTTCTCCGGGTTTTTGTTGAGTTCAAGCACGCCGACATCGATCAGCGGGAAATCCTTATGCGGCCAGACCTTGGTCAGATCGAAGGGATTGACCGGATGTTTTTCGGCCTGCTCTTCGGTCATCACCTGAATCTTCATATCCCAGCGGGGGAAGTCACCCTTTTCAATGCTTTCTAAGAGATCACGCTGATTGCTTTCACGGCATTTGCCGATAATCGCCTCAGCCTCGGCATCGGTCAGGCATTTAATGCCCTGCTGGGTTTTAAAGTGGAATTTTACCCAGATGCGTTGATTGTCGGTGTTGATCATGCTGTACGTATGGCTGCCGTAACCGTTCATGTGGCGGTATGAGAGCGGAATGCCGCGATCGCTCATCGTGATTGTGACCTGATGCAACGCCTCCGGCAGACTGGTCCAGAAATCCCAGTTGTTTTTGGCACTGCGCAGATTGGTTTTCGGGTCACGTTTGACCACATGATTCAAATCAGGGAATTTGAGCGGGTCGCGCAGAAAAAAGACCGGTGTGTTGTTTCCGACCAGATCCCAGTTGCCCTCTTCGGTATAGAATTTGATGGCGAAACCGCGAATGTCGCGTTCAGCATCCGCCGCACCGCGTTCACCGGCGACGGTTGACATGCGCATGAAGACATCTGTTTTTTTGCCGACCTCCGAGAAGATTTTGGCCTTGGTGTATCTGGTGATGTCATGCGTCACCGTGAATGTGCCGAAGGCACCTGAGCCCTTGGCGTGCATACGGCGCTCGGGTATCACCTCGCGATCGAAATGCGCGAGTTTCTCCAGAAACCAGACATCCTGCAACAGTTGCGGTCCGCGTTTGCCGGCTGTCATCACATTCTGGTTGTCCGCTATCGGAATGCCGACATTGTTGGTCAGCTTTTTGTTTTCACTCATTTCAGTATTTCGACTTTCCTTCTTTATTTAAGTTTAACATCACACTCATAGAAAATTACAGCGACCATAATGTAGCGAAGAATCATGCTGTGCGCAAGCGAAAAATTATCTGTTTTTCTGTGTCTGTTTCTGCGAAGATAGCCCAATTGTTAAAAAGAGACAGGCAAAGCGGAGTTCCTGAAGGGGTATCAGCTGATTGATGCAGAAGTGCGAATAATTGTAGTTTGATTGTGCAGAGGGTCTACACAAAGCTGTCAGGAGCGCAAGCTCACGGAGAGCCAGTAAAGAAGGAATATTATGAAAATCGCCGGTTTTGTGCCGTTGAGTCTGTGTGATTATCCCGGTCATGTGGCCGCAGTGGTTTTTACGCAGGGCTGCAATTTCAATTGTCCGTTCTGTCATAATGCTCACCTTGTGCCGTCTGACCCGCAGGATGGCGCCGGGCTGCTGGACGGCGAGGAGATTCTGGCCACCCTGGCTGAGCGACAAGCGCGTTTGCAGGGGGTTGTTGTGACTGGTGGTGAACCGATAATTCAAAAAGGATTGGCCCCTTTTCTGGCGCGCGTACGTGGGCTGGGACTCAAAACCAAACTCGATACCAACGGGGCTTCACCCGAACTGCTGAAAGCTCTGCTGCAGCAGGATCTGCTTAATTTTGTGGCAATGGATATCAAAGCGCCCTGGAGTAAATACGACCAGTTGGCCGGGGTGCGTTGCAATGTTGAAGCGTTGCGTGAAAGCATCGCGTTGATTGCGGCTTCCGGTGTCGCGCATCAGTTCCGCACCACCCGCTATGATGTGCTGCTCGATGCCGATGATTATGACGAGATCGTGAGGCAGGTGCCGGAAAAAAGTCCGCATGTCTGGCAGGAGTATCGTCCGGTCGCAAAGGCCTGATCGAGGCCGTGCCGTGCCGTACTACTATCCGTCATTTTCTTGTTTTTTTATTTACGTTTTTTCCCACGAATCTCCGCGAAAATTGCACTTGGTATTTTATCCCCGCGTTGCGGGGTCGTTAATCACTTAAATTACCAAGTGCTGAAACTCTAATGACAAACGTACACTTTAGCGTCGGGAATTTTTAGCGATTAGCGTTAAAAAATTCCCAGCGCAACAGAGATTGCCATTCGCTGCGCTCATTGCCTCCTGCTCCGCACAAATCAGC
>JAGYOL010000080.1 GCA_018399555.1 Kiritimatiellia bacterium
GTTTGACGTAATTCTTGCTGACTTCGGTTCAAACAAGATAGCTGTCATCAAGGAAGTCCGCGGCATCACAGGTCTGGGGTTGAAAGACGCCAAGGATCTGGTTGAAGGTTGTCCCAAACCGGTTAAAGAGGCCTGCACCAAGGATGAGGCTGACAAGCTGAAAGAGCAGCTTGAGAAGGCCGGAGCCAAAGTTGAAATCAAGTAAAGGCTAATTTGTGTCGGAGCGGGCGGAGCTGGTGGGTTGGAAAACCTTTCTCGAAGCCCGTCTCTCGGACATACGGCTCGTTGAACGGGTCAGTCAGCGGGGATTGTTCGACCGATAACCCGGACAGTTCCTGCTCTCCATTTTCCCGGGGAATGTAATTTGCGCTGGAAAATCGCTTTCAGCGGATTGAACCTTGTGGAAGGTGAAGGAAGAATGAACAGGTTGTCGCACCATCATATAGTCGCGGATAGCTGCGTAAAGCGTAGATACTGCCTCAGTTGATTTGGCCGCCGAAGTGTGAATTGTATAATGACAGTGGCTGCTTACCACACTTATATTCATAACCGGTGCCTGTATTAAAGTGTCGGACAACTGTGGTTGAAGATAACAGTGTGCAAACCTGGCGCTTCGCATCCGACTGCGGCGGTTTTTAAAAACATCCAGCCTGAGGTAAGCAATGGTTGAGCGCAAAATGTTTGGCAAGCTGAAGCCCGTAATTCAGCCGCCTGATCTGATTGGAATTCAGACTAAATCGTATGAGGATTTCCTGCAACAGGGCTCGCCCCCGGGAAAAAGGGAACAAAAGGGATTACAGGCGATCTTTCAGGAGGTCTTTCCGATCGACAGCTATGACGGACGTTACACGCTGGATTTTGTGAAATATGAGATGGGTGAGTCGAAATGCACCGATCTAGAGGCAATGGCTGACGGCAACACCTACTCGGCACCGCTGCATGCCACATTTCGGCTCAAAGACGGTGATGAGGTACGTGAAGAGGATGTTTTCATGGGAGAGATCCCGCTGATGACCCGTGATGGAGCTTTTGTAATCAACGGTGCGGAGCGGGTTATTGTATCGCAGCTACACCGCTCACCGGGTATCTGTTCCGAAAAAACCGCGCATCCCAATGGTGCCACGCTCTATTCGGTGCGTCTGATTCCTGACAGGGGTTCCTGGATCGAGATACAGTTTGATACCAGTGAGATGATGTGGATTTATATGGATCGTCGTCGTCGTCGCAGGAAATTTTATGCGACAACCTTTTTGCGTGCTCTTGGTTACGGCACCGATGAAGATATACTGAGCCAGTTTTACACATTCAAGCTTTTGCCGGTCAAGGGGACATACGATCCGGATGTACTTGAGATGCTGGTGATGAAAGACGATCTTGTGGATGTTGACTCACAGGCTGTTTTATCGCGGCGTTACGATCCTATCACTCCTGCTATGTTGGAGCAGATTGCGGCGGCCGGTATTGATCGGATCGAGGTTGTGGATGTTTCCGCAGACGAAGGTGTGTTGATCAAGACGTTGCGCGAGGAATACGCTGAAAACATCCACAACGAGGAAGACGCGCTGATTTCCATCTATAAAATCCTCCGTCCCGGGGATCCAGCAACGGCATCGAATGCCAAGGCGTTGCTGAAGCGTCTCTTTTTTGATCCCCGCCGTTATGATCTGGGTAAGGTCGGCAGGCACAAAATCAACCAGAAGCTGAAACTGGGGGACAGGGTTTCTTCAGAGTTGCGGGTTTTGCACGAAAGCGGGGTGGATGTGGTTGAGGCGATCCGTCTGCTGCTGCGAATACACGTTGGTGACGAGAACGTAGATGATATCGACCATCTTGGCAGTCGCCGTATTCGGACTGCGGGTGAGCTGCTGGAAAATCAGTGTCGTGTCGGATTGGCGCGCACGGAGCGGTTGATTCGCGAACGTATGACGCTGCATGATCCTGCCAACGGGGTGCTTGCACCGGCGCGGCTGGTAAACAGCAAATCGCTTTCCGCTGTGGTGCAGGATTTCTTCGGGCGCAGTCAGCTGAGCCAGTTTATGGATCAGACCAATCCGTTGAGCGGTCTGGCTCACAAACGGCGTCTTTCGGCACTAGGACCCGGTGGTTTGAGCAGAGAGCGCGCGGGTTTTGAGGTACGTGATGTTCATCCATCTCATTATGGGCGTATTTGCCCGATTGAGACCCCTGAAGGGCCGAACATCGGTTTGATTTCATCCCTAGGTATTTACGCACGGATCAATGGTTTCGGTTTTATAGAGAGCCCCTACCGGATCGTGCGCAACGGCAAGGTCACCGATGAAGTTGAGTACATGACAGCCGATCAGGAGGAGAGTTACGTTATTGCCCAAGCCAACGCTGAGCTGGCTGAAGACGGCAGTTTTGTCAACAAACTGGTGAGCTGCCGATACAAGACCGATTTTGAAGATGTTGACCGTGATACAGTTCAGTATATGGATGTTTCGCCGATGCAGGTGGTTTCAATTGCCGCCGGTCTCATACCTTTCCTTGAACATGACGACGCCAACCGTGCTTTGATGGGTGCCAACATGATGCGTCAGGCAGTGCCGTTGCTTCGTGCGGAAAGTCCTTTGGTGGCGACCGGGCTCGAGGGGCTCGCCGCCCGTGACGCCCGCGTGACTGTGCTCGCAGCTGACGACGGGATTGTGGCATATGTTTCAGCTGAGCGCATAATTGTCACTCCTGACGGACAGGTGCCTTCCGGCAAGCCGAAAAAAAACGAAACATCCAAGGGCATCTGGCGTTATGAGTTGCAGAAGTTTCGTCGTTGCAACGCCGGTACATGTTTCAATCAGAAGCCGATTGTCAAGGTCGGGCAGAAAATTACCAAGGGTGATGTTCTGGCTGACGGTCCAGCGACGGAGAATGGAGAACTGGCCTTGGGGAAAAACCTTCTAGTCGCGTTTATGCCATGGTCGGGATACAACTTCGAGGATGCGATTTTGGTCAGCGAGCGGATTGTGCGTGATGATATTTTCACCTCAATTCACATTCAGGACTTTGATGTCGGTGCACGTGACACCAAATTGGGCCCTGAAGAGATCACCCGCGATATTCCCAACATCGGCGAGGAGGCGCTCAAGAATCTGGGTCCTGATGGAGTGATACGCATCGGGGCTGAAGTTCGCCCGGGCGATATTCTGGTTGGCAAGATCACACCCAAAAGTGAGACAGAGCTGGCTCCGGAAGAGCGGCTATTGCGCGCGATCTTCGGGGAGAAGGCGGCGGATGTGCGTGACACATCACTGACTGTACCCAGTGGACTGTACGGCACTGTGATGGATGTTAAGATCACATCGCAGCAGGATGCCCGTCGTCCTTTTTTGTCGTTGGGCATTCCGCCTGAGGAGACGAAGAAAGAGGTGCGCGATGTGGAGGCGGAGCGCAAGAAGAAGCGCGCTGAACTCGAGGATGAGCTGACAACCGCTTTGAGCAACATTCTGCTTGGCGAGAAGATTCCGCTGGATGTCATCAATTCGCGCAATGATGACGTCATCATTCCCGCCAACCGCAAAATAACCAAGACTTTGTTGGCCAATCTGGCCCGAAATCATGATGATGTCTACATCGAGAGCAGCCCTGTGCAGCAGAAGATCGAAGAGATTATTCAGAGCTTCAAGCCGCGCTTTGATGACTTGGAGAATGAGGATAACGTTGATTATCTCGGTACTGATTTCGATGGAATGATAGATGAGGGCGGTGTTATCAAGCAGGTGCGGGTTTATATTGCTGAAAAGAAGAATCTCTCTGTCGGCGACAAGCTTGCCGGACGCCACGGTAACAAGGGTGTTGTTGCGAAAATCGTGCCGGATTGCGATATGCCCTTTCTGCCGGATGGAACTGCGGTTGACATTGTGCTTAATCCGCTGGGTGTGCCTTCGCGCATGAATCTGGGGCAGCTCTTTGAAACCTATCTCGGAGCAGCCTGCAAGGTGCTTGATTTCAAGTCGGCGACTCCGGTTTTCGACGGGGCTAAAGAGGAGCAGATCGACAAGCTGCTTGCCGAGGCTCATGCCGTGCAGGAGAAGGCTACTGGCGGCAACGCCTGGTTGCATGAGGATGGCAAGAGTTACCTTTACGACGGACGCACAGGTGAACGCTTTGATCAACGTGTGGTAGTCGGGCAGATTTACATGCTCAAGCTGCATCATCTGGTAACCGATAAAATCCATGCCCGTGCCACCGGCCCCTATTCACTTGTTACTCAGCAGCCGCTGGGCGGCAAGGCGCAGTACGGTGGACAGCGTATGGGTGAGATGGAGGTCTGGGCTCTTGAGGCGTACGGCGTAGCCTACGCACTCCAGGAACTGCTCACGGTCAAATCCGACGATGTCGGCGGACGCACTCGCATATATGAGTCGATCGTCAAAGGACAGAACACGTTGGATGCGGGAATGCCTGAATCATTCTCGGTTTTGATGCATGAACTTCGCGGTTTGTGTCTGGATATGAAATTGCTCGGCGGTGAGACTGTTTCGCCGATTGCCGATTTAACTGTTTAAGGCGAAAAGTTTCAGGAGGTTCCAATGATGAATCCGTATGCAGCAAGAGAGATGTTCGGTGGTATGTTCGATGCAGGCGCGCATTATGATGCAGTCAGCATCACGCTCGCTTCGCCGGAGAAAATCCGTTCCTGGAGTTATGGTGAAGTACGTAACCCGGAAACGATAAATTACCGTACCTATCGTCCCGAAAGAGACGGTTTATTCTGCGAACGAATTTTCGGTCCGACCCGCGATTGGGAGTGTGCCTGCGGTAAATACAAACGCATCAAGCACAAGGGGGTTGTCTGTGACCGCTGTGGCGTAGAGGTCACGGTATCTCGCGTTCGTCGTCAGCGCATGGGTCATATTGAGCTGGCGGTGCCGGTTTCGCACATCTGGTTTTTCAAATGCAGCCCCAGCCGGATCGGTCTGGTACTGGACAAAACCGCCAGCGAACTGGAGCGCGTTCTTTATTATGAGGACTACATGATACTCGAGCCCGGTGATACGCCGCTCAAGTATATGCAGCTTCTTTCAGAAACAGAGTATTATGATGCCCTAGAGAAATACGGTGAAAATTTCGAGGCGCTTATGGGAGCTGAAGCGGTTCGTAAGGCTCTCGGCCAGGTGAATCTGGAAGAGCTTATGAGTGATCTGGAAGAGCAGATTGAAAACACACGCAGCAAACAGACCCGCAAGAAAATCACCAAGCGCATGAAGATAGCTGACGGATTCCGGATCAGCGGGTCACGTCCGGAGTGGATGATACTGGACTGTCTGCCGGTTATTCCGCCGGAGTTGCGTCCGCTGGTTCCTCTGGAGGGGGGGCGTTTCGCCACTTCAGATCTGAACGATCTTTATCGCCGGGTGATCAATCGGAACAACCGATTGAAGAATCTGTTGGCACTAAAAACTCCGGATGTGATTATCCGCAATGAGAAGCGCATGTTACAGGAGGCGGTTGACGCGGTCTTTGATAACGGACGTCATGGGCGGGCTGTTTCGGGTGCAGGCAACCGTCCTCTCAAGTCGTTGAGCGACATGCTCAAAGGCAAGGGCGGACGATTCCGTCAGAACCTGCTTGGTAAACGTGTTGACTACTCTGGGCGTTCGGTGATTGTGGTAGGTCCGGAACTGAAGTTGCATCAATGCGGTTTGCCCAAGAAGATGGCTTTGACGCTCTTTGAACCCTTTATCATTCGCCGATTGAAGGAGAAGGGCATCTGTCATACTGTACGGACGGCCCGTAAGATGATTGAGCGTCATGATGAGCAGGTCTGGGATATCCTTGAAGAGGTAACTCTCGACAAGACGGTTATGCTTAACCGTGCACCGACCCTGCATCGTCTCTCTATTCAGAGTTTTGAGCCGGTTCTGATTGAGGGCGAGGCCATTCGCATTCATCCAATGGTCTGTACCGCATTCAACGCCGACTTTGACGGCGACCAGATGGCGGTACATGTTCCGCTTTCAATTGAAGCGCAACTGGAGAGTCGTCTTCTGATGATGGCTTCGAACTCCATTTTTTCGCCGGCTTCGGGTAAATCCATCATGACTCCTACCCAGGATATCGCGCTTGGCATTTATTACTTGACCGTTCTCAGTCAGACCGACAAACTGGCCAGTATTGATGTTGGTCAGGCTCAGTCGAAAAGAGAACGTCTCATGATGTTCAACAGTGCTGCCGAGGTTGAACTGGCGATTGCTGAAGAGTCTATTGACTACCACACGCGGATTTGCTTCCGCAATCCCGACTACGCCATACCCAACCGCCGTTTCGGTGATCCGTCCAACCCGACTTTGGAAACAACTGCCGGACGGGTTATCTTCAATCAGGTCTGGCCGGATGAGCTTGGTTTTGTCAATTTCAAAGTCAACAAAGGCAAGCTGGGTGATTTGATTCTCAACTGTCATCAGGTGGCCGGTCATGAAGTTACTGTTAAGGCACTTGATCAACTGAAGGATTTGGGCTTCAAACACGCCTGTCTGGCGGGTGTCAGCATGGGTCTGAAGGACATGATACGTCCCAAGATCAAAGATACGATCATCAAAAAAGCCTATGATGAGGTCGCGGCGGTTGACATGCAGTATCAGAATGGCATCATCACTGATGGTGAGCGCCACAATAAAATTATTGATATCTGGACAGCAGCAACTGAAAAGACATCAGATGAACTGTACAATACAATTGATCTAAACAGAACCGAGAAGAATCAGCATCCGGTGGAAACCAACCCCGTGTACATGATGGTCGATTCCAAAGCGCGTGGTTCCAAACTGCAGATACGCCAGTTGGCCGGTATGCGTGGTCTGATGGCCAATCCTTCCGGAGAGATCATTGAACGTCCGATCACCGCTTCGTTCCGTGAAGGGTTGAGTGTGCTTGAGTATTTCATATCAACGCACGGTGCTCGTAAAGGATTGGCGGATACCGCTTTGAAAACCGCTGATGCCGGTTATCTGACCCGCAAGCTGGTAGATGTTTCACAGGATGTGATTATAACAACTGCGGATTGTAACACGGTCAACGGAATCGAGGTCGGCGCCATTGAAGAGGGTGATGAGCTGCTCGTGAGTTTGACCTCGCGTATTCTCGGTCGTACCGCGTTGTTTGATATAATCAATCCGTTGACTAACGAAGTGATTGTGCCAGCCAACGCTGAGATCAATGAGGAGTATTGCAAAGCCATTGAAGATTCGGATGTTGAGAGCGTCTGGATTCGCAGCGGTTTGACCTGCGACGCTGCACACGGCATGTGTGCCAAGTGTTACGGACGCGACCTCTCAACCGGCAAACAGGTGGAGATCGGTACCGCTGTGGGTATCATTGCCGCACAGTCCATCGGTGAACCGGGAACTCAGCTTACAATGCGTACTTTCCACATCGGCGGTACGGCTTCGACTGTCTCAAAGGTTCCCGAAATCGTATTGAAAAACAGCGGTTCCCTGAAGTTTGTCAACTGCCGAACTGTTCGCAATGACGACAAACGGCTTGTTGTGCTCAACAAGCATGGCACGATTGAGATCATTGACGACGCCGGCAAGGAGATTGACACCTATGTTCTGCAGGCCGGTACCATCCTGCTGGCGGAAGATGGCGACAAGGTCAAAGCCGGACAGAAGGTTGCAATGTGGGATCCGCATTCGCTGCCGATTCTGGCCGAGACCTCGGGCGTTATCTCGTTCCAGGATTTCGAAGAAGACGTTTCGGTGCGCACCGATCAGGACAGTGAATCTGGAAAAACCACCAAGGTTGTGATGGAGACCAAAGAGAATCTTCACCCGCAGATCATCATCAGCGAAGCCAAAACCGGCAATACAATCGGATTTTATCATATTCCGGCCGGTGCTATTGTGATGGTTAAAGAAAACACCAAGGTCACCCCGGGCACCTTGTTGGCCAAGACACCGCGTAAAGAGGCTAAGACGCGTGATATCACCGGTGGTCTGCCGCGTGTTGTCGAGCTGTTCGAGGCGCGTCAGCCCAAAGATGCCGCCGAGATTTCACGAATTGACGGAATGGTCGATTTCGGTGAAAACCAACGCGGTAAACGCTGTCTGATAGTTCGTGATGAAATCAACGGACACGAGGAGCAGCACCTTATTCCTATCGGCAAGCAGGTGGTGGTATTTAAAGATGACCATGTCAAGAAAGGCCAGCAGTTGACTGAAGGTCCGGTTGTACCGCAGGAGATTCTTGAGGTTTGCGGACCGCAGGAGCTGCAGCACTATCTGGTGAATGAGGTGCAGCAGGTCTATCGTCTGCAGGGTGTGGAAATCAACGACAAACACATTGAGATAATCGTCAGCCAGATGTTGCGTAAAGTGCGTATCACCAATCCCGGTGACACCGACTTCCTTTGGGGCGAGCAGGTCACCCGTCAGAAATTCCTTGAGGTCAATGATCAGATTCTGGCAGAGGGCAAGCGTCCTGCGGAAGCGCAGCCGGCATTGCTGGGCATTACCAAGGCATCACTGGAAACCGACAGTTTCATCTCCGCTGCGTCATTCCAGGACACAACCCGTGTTCTGACCGACGCCGCGACTATGGGGCGTGTCGATGAACTGCGCGGCTTTAAGGAGAATGTGATCCTGGGTCATCTTATCCCGGGTGGCACAGGATTCCCGATGCACCGTCATCTCAAACTGGTACCGCAAACCGATCCGATAAGCGAAGATGAATATAATGCGGTTCGTATCGATGCACAGGCTCAGCTGGATGAGGCATTTCACCAGAGCTGAAGCAATTCGTTTTTTCAGGAAAACGCACTATAAACCGGAGAGCTTGAGCTCTCCGGTTTTTTGTTACGTATCGTGTATTTCATATATAAAACGCGCCGCGTTTTTTCAGAAGCTGCAGTGCTGAGAATACAATAAATCTGAGACTGGGGCTAAACTTGTTTGATTATTAAAGTCCGGTGCTGGCTGAAATCGTCGGTGTAGTTATAAATGTTGCTTTAGCCGGCTCTTTTTTGATACCATCAATTTAAAATAACAGATGGTTCTCCGGTTTTTAGAGGCCATTGAGTTTCATATGCGTAACTTATTTGTTTTTAAGCAGTTACAAATTATGTGGATTAGAAAATCTGCATAATTTGCGGGGACGGAGTCTGCAAATTCCCGGTTTAATTTTGTTTCTTAAAAGGGAGAAAAAATGAGTAAACTATCAAACAGGCATGTTTTCACCTCTGAGTCGGTCTCGGAAGGACATCCTGATAAAGTCTGTGATCAAATCTCGGATGCCATTCTGGATGCGTGTCTGTTGCAGGACTCCGAGGCGCATGTCGCCTGTGAAACCGCGGTCGGGTCCAATCTTGTGATTAACATCGGCGAGATATCCTGTGCCAACTGGGACGCTATCAATCCCAAGGCTATCACGCGCGAGGTTATTCGCGACATCGGCTACGACCGTTCTGACGAAGGCTTCAGTTACGATACCTTCAACTATGTCAATGCTCTGCATGGACAGTCGGTTGATATCGCTCAGGGCGTCAATCGCGAGGGGGCTGAAAGCCAGGGTGCCGGCGATCAGGGTATGATGTTCGGTTACGCATCCAATGCCACCGCTCAGTTTATGCCGGCACCGATTGTATATGCTCACGGCTTGTTGCAGTTTTTTACAGCTTTGCGTAAAAACGGGGAAATCCCGTATTTGCGTCCCGACTCCAAAGCGCAGGTCAGCGTGCTGCATGAAGCGGGTGTCGCCAAAGAGATTACCGCGGTTGTAATTTCGCATCAGACCGGCGATGTCCCGATTGAAACTATTCGTGCCGACTTGGAAGAGAATGCGCGCGCCTTTCTGAAAGACACGGGTCTGGTAACCGCCAACACCGGCTTTTATATCAATCCGACCGGACGTTTTGTAATTGGCGGACCCTGCGGCGACTCCGGTGTGACCGGACGCAAAATTATTGTCGATACCTATGGCGGCGTCGGCTCGCACGGCGGTGGTGCTTTTTCCGGCAAGGACCCCTCCAAAGTTGATCGCTCGGCGGCCTATTATTGTCGTTACGTTGCGAAAAATATCGTCGCCGCCGGACTGGCCGACAAATGTGAAATCCAGGTTGCTTACGCCATCGGCGTCGCTAAACCGATGAGTATCAATGTCAGCACCTACGGCACCGGTAAAATAGCCGAGGATAAGATCGAAAAAATTCTGATGTCCAACGAAATTTTCGACTTCCGTCCCGGTATGCTGATCAAGGAACTCGCTTTAAAAACGCCGCGGGGTTGGTCATACCGTAAAAGCTCCAACTACGGGCACTTCGGACGTGACGGCTTCCCCTGGGAGGAGACGGACCGTGCTGAAGCTCTGCGTTCCGCTGCAGGAGTGAAATAATCTCAAACGAATCGTTAACTAGAAACCTTAGAGGCCTTCGTGCCTTTGTGTGAGAAAAAATGAAATATAAAATAAAAGATATCAATCTGGCCGGATGGGGCCGCAAATCAATTGAAATTGCCGAGAAAGAAATGCCCGGACTGATGGCGACTCGTGCCAAGTACGGTCCGGAAAAACCGTTGCAGGGTGCGCGCGTTATGGGCAGTTTGCACATGACTATTGAAACCGCGGTATTGATTGAAACTCTGATTGAACTTGGTGCCGATGTGCGTTGGGCCTCCTGCAACATCTTTTCAACTCAGGATCATGCTGCTGCCGCCATAGCTGCCACCGGTGTGCCGGTCTTTGCCTGGAAGGGCGAAACCTTGGCAGAATATTGGTGGTGCACCAAGCAGGCGCTAACATGGCCCGATGGCGACGGACCTGATCTGATTGTTGATGACGGCGGTGACGCAACTCTGCTTATGCACAAAGGATACGAAGCCGCAACTGATGATGCATCGTTTCTTGACGTGCCGACCGATGTAGAGGAGATGCAGGTTTTCAATGCTTTGATCAAACAAGTTCTGCAGGATGAGCCCGACTTCTTTGCCAAAGCTGTAAAACGTTGGAGAGGAGTGTCGGAGGAGACCACCACCGGTGTACACCGCCTCTATCAGCTTGCCTCCGACCATAAACTGCTGGTTCCCGCGATCAACGTCAATGACTCCGTCACCAAGTCAAAGTTCGACAATATCTACGGCTGCCGGGAATCGCTGGTCGATGGCATCAAACGCGCTATGGATGTCATGGTCGCCGGTAAAATCGCTTTCGTCTGCGGCTACGGTGATGTTGGCAAAGGTTCGACTGAGTCTCTCAGAGAGCATAAAGCTCAAGTGTGGGTTTCTGAGGTCGATCCAATCTGTGCTCTTCAGGCCTGTATGGCGGGTTTTAAGGTGACAACCGTCGAGGATGCTCTGCCGTATGCCAATATCTATGTCACCACCACTGGTAACCGCGATATCATAACCGCTGAGCATATGAGTAAGATGCGTGATCAGGCGATTGTATGTAACATCGGACACTTTGATAACGAGATTCAGGTGGCTAAGCTGCGTGCCTGGCCGGGTGTCAAACACGAAGAGATCAAACCGCAGGTCGATAAGTTTACCTTCGTTGATGGACATAGCATCTATATGCTGGCTGAGGGACGTCTGGTAAATCTCGGCTGCGCAACTGGACATCCCAGTTTTGTGATGTCCAACAGCTTCACCAACCAGACTCTGGCACAGATGAAACTCTGGAAAGAAGAGTTGGCGATAGACGTTTACCGTCTGCCCAAAGAGCTGGATGAAGAGGTGGCTCGACTGCACCTGGCGCACCTCGGCGCCAAACTCACACGCCTGACGCAGGAGCAGGCCGACTATATCGGCGTGGCAGTCGACGGCCCATACAAACCTGAGCACTATCGGTATTAGCCGGGTGTTTGGCGGTAAGCGGGGGAAGCGCGATTAGCAGGTTAAGCGCGTTAAGCAGGTTAATCCGGGGAGACGGGTGACATCTTGTCGAAAATAGAAGCAGTCGGCAGTGGC
>JAGYOL010000081.1 GCA_018399555.1 Kiritimatiellia bacterium
GTCTGTGCCAGTCCATGCTGTCCACCTAGTCCACAATCAGTCCACGCAGCAATGTAGTAGCCGCTCTATGAGCGGCATCCTGTAGCGTTGGCTCTCAGAGCCAATAAATTTATCCGGTTTAGAAGCGTCCCATCTCCGCAAACTTCTGGTAGCGCTGCTCAAGCAGCTCATCGATGTCGATTTGACGGAGCTTTTTGATTTCGGCCAGGACGGCCTTCTTAACGCGGTTGATCGCGGTGGCGGGCCGCTTGTGCGCACCGCCGACCGGCTCATCGATAATTGAGTCGATCACCCCCAGACCCAGCAAGCTTTCCGCCGTAATTTTAAGAGCCTCGGCCGCCTCAGGCGCTTTCTTCCCATCGCGCCACAGGATCGAAGCGCAACCCTCGGGTGAAATCACCGAATAAACCGCGTTACGCTGCATTAGAATGCGGTCACCGACCGCTATACCTAGAGCTCCGCCGCTGCCGCCCTCACCGCAGACCACCACCACGATCGGTGTACGCAGCCGTGCCATGAACTCCAGATTATGGGCGATCGCCTCGGCCTGACCGCGGGCTTCGGCCTCGCTGCCGGGATAGGCTCCGGGAGTATCGACCAGGGATATCACCGGCAGCCTGTATTTTTCGGCCAGCCGCATCAGGCGCATTGCCTTACGGTAGCCTTCGGGGCTGGCCATGCCGAAGTTGCACTCAATATTCTCCTCGACGCTGCAGCCTTTGCGGTGACCGATTATCACCACTTTTTCTCCGCCGATGGTAGCGAAACCACCGATCAGTGCCCGGTCGTCGCCGAAGAGACGATCACCGTGCAGCTCCACAAAATCATCACACATCCCCTTGATATAAGCGGTGATGTTCGGGCGGTCAACATGCCGCGCCTCCTGGACAATATCCCAAGTTGTCAACTTCTTCACACTATTGGTTGCCATAGAATTCACCTCTGCCTGAAATTATTAGATTAAAAACCCGCATAGCGCAAAATACGGGCCAGAAAGCCTTTAAGCTCTCCGCGCGGCACTATATGATCGATAAAACCATGCTCGAGCGTATACTCGGCGGTCTGGAAGTCATCCGGCAGTTTCTGCTTGATAGTCTGCTCAATCACGCGCCGTCCGGCAAAACCGATCAGTGCTCTGGGTTCTGCGATGTTGAGATCACCTACCATGGCGTAACTGGCTGACACTCCCCCGGTAGTGGGATCACTCAGAACAGAGAAATACGGCAGGCCGGCCTCTTTCAATTTTGCGATTGCCGCGCA
Source organism: Kiritimatiellia bacterium (assembly GCA_018399555.1). Taxonomy (GTDB): domain Bacteria; phylum Verrucomicrobiota; class Kiritimatiellia; order RFP12; family UBA1067; genus M55B167. The sequence continues at coordinate 1,261 of JAGYOL010000081.1, forward strand.
GGTTTTGGCCATCTGCATCAGAGAAATGATGCCCTCATGCATACGAGCTCCGCCGGAAGCTGAGACAATAATCAGCGGACGTCCCTGCTCAACAGCAAGTTCGGCTGCCAGCAGGATACGTTCACCGGTACCGCTGCCCAGACTGCCGCCCATGAAAGCGAAATCCATAATGCCGATGACAACATCGACACCGTCAATTGAGCAGGTGCCGGTCAGAACAGCTTCCTTGATGCCCGCCTTGGCGGCGGCGGCGCGGGCTTTATCACTGTACGAGCCTTTAGCGTCGCTGAACTTCAGGGGGTCATTGGCCCCGACATCGGCATTTGTCTCTTTGAAACTGTGATCGTCAGCGAGCAGAGACAGCCGTTCACGACAACTCAGGCGTGCGTGATAATCGCAACTCGGGCAGACCTTATAAGCCGCCTGCCAGTATTCACGTTTGACATACGCGTTACAACGGGGACAAACCACCCACAACTTATCGGTTGGAACCCGCAACGGTTCCGCCGTCGGAATCTGAAACCATGCCATAATATTAATCTCCTTCAATCACGCAAGTTGAACATAAAATAGCATAAATCTTTTCATTGAAGCAAGCCGCTGATTTTCTGATTGCGTACGGAATCACTGCTGTTGCATAATGACCTGTGAATTATGAGTGTTGACTTCATCAGAAAGTTTTTCGTAACACTGGCGTCATTCGCTCTGGTGTTTACAGGTCTGCCTTCTCCGGCGGAAAGCTGGCAGATCAGGACATGGCAGACTGATGAAGGTCTGCCGGAAAACCGCATTTCCGCCATATCACAGAGTGCCGACGGTTATCTCTGGGTGGCAACTCTCGGTGGGCTGGTGCGTTTTGACGGTGTACATTTCGCAGAAATACCGACCTATCATTTTACGCGGCAGCCTAATCAGAATGTGCGCGCCATGCTGCATAAGGACGACCGTATCTGGATGGCCATGGATTTGAGCACCCTGCTCTACGCGCACGACGGGGAGGTCGAGAAATTACACTTTGCTGATCCGACACCGAATATGGCAGTACGTGCCATGGCTGCGGATCGCAATGGCAACCTATGGCTGGCTCGCCGAAACATGATCTTTCGCAGTGAAAATGGAGTGCTGAAAAAAATAGTTCCGCCGGACAAATCAAGAGTTGAAGGCTACTCCTGGATTGCAACAGATGAGCAGGGCGAAATTTGGGTTGCTAACGGCCATCAGGTCGGAGTGATTCGGTTGGGACAGTTTCACCCGCTACTGAAGTTCGCAGAGACCTGTTTGTGCCTGACTGCCGCACAGGACGGCGGACTTTGGATTGTCACCCCTAAAAGGGTATTGCGCTATAAGGAGGGGGGGCAGGCAGAGGAAATTACACAGCTTCCCAAGCGTTCAGTTGTCAGAGCTTTAATCGAAGATCAAAGCGGTGCTCTCTGGATCGGTACGCTCAATGCTGGTCTTCTGCGCTGGGATGGAGGGTCAATGGAGAAGATCGCGATTCCACGTCCGCAGATAACCGCGCTGACGGAGGATCGTGAAGGCAGCATCTGGGTCGGCACCGACGGAGGCGGACTATGCCGGGTACGTCCGCGTCTGTTTAAGATGCACAACAATGAAAGCAGCCTGCCCAGACAGGCGGTTCAGACGGTGTGTGAAGATGCAAGCGGTGACATCTGGGCGGTCCTGCAATACGGAGCTCTGGCCAGAGAGCATGACGGCGAGTGGAAATTGCTGACGGCGCAAGATGGCTGGCCCGGCGACGGTGCGGTCTGTGTAGTCCCTGCGGCTGAAGGCGGAGTATGGATCGGCACATCGGCAGCCGGACTTTTCCGCTGGCAGAATGGCATAGTTGCGCATTACAGTGATGAAAACGGTTTTGACATCAAAGCGGTGCGTTCACTTTTCAGCTCGGTCGGGGGTGATCTTTACATCGTGACCGACTGGCCCAACCGTCTGCGTATATTAAGAAACGGGAAACTGCATGAAGTCACCAAGGCCACTGTCATGGAGGCGATTATCGCAATTGAGCAAACCAGCGACGGTTCAATCTGGGCCGGTTCATCGCAGGGCAATCTCTACCGGATAGCCGACGAAAAATTCAACATTGAGCGCAGTGCCGTACCGGTGGTGCCCTCTTATATCAGGTCACTGTGCGCCGATAGTTCGGCGGGAGGATTGTGGATTGGCTACGGCGGATCAGGGCTGGCTTATCTGAAGGATGGCAGATACACAAACTTCACACCTGAGCAGGGCATTCACGAGCGCTACATTTCGCAGATTATCGATGACAATGAGGGAAGATTGTGGATGACCGGCAACCGTAGCATTTTCCACCTGCGCAAGGATCAATTGTGGAAGGCGACACATGAGAATCAACCTCGCGTTCAACCCACTTTACTCGGACATAATGAAGGCTTGACCAATGTTCAGCCGATTTGGCAGTTTTGTCCCACTGTCTGGCTCCGCGACAACGGGAATTTGTTGCTGGCCACGGCCAACGGAATTCTGGAGCTGCTACCTGAACAAATCCGCGAAAACAGAGTTGCGCCGCCCCTGGTGCTGGAAAGTATCCGTGTTGACGGACGCACCGTTGCCCGTCGTTCCTATGGTCTGGAACCTCAGGGCGAGGACGGCTTGATTCTTCCGGAACCTCACAAGCTGAGCTCACCGCTGACACTGCGTCCCGAACACAACCGTGTCGAGATCGATTTTACCGCGCTGAGCTTTGTCTCTCCGCAGAATATACGCCTGCTCTACCGTCTGCGCAGTTTCGACCACAAGTGGTTTACGGTAGGATCACAACGCACAGCCGTTTATCCCAGACTGCCATCCGGTCGCTACAGTTTTCAGATCAGAGCTTGCAATGAATCGGGAATCTGGAACAGAGAGTTCTGTGGTTTTGATCTGCGGGTCACTCCATTCTTCTGGCAGACCTGGTGGTTTTCGCTGCTGCTCTGGAGTGGTGCGGCACTCGGACTGACCGGCATCACCCTGCTGGCACAGCAGCGGCGGCACCGTATGATGCTGCGCCGGGTGAAACAGGAGCGTGCCATAGAGCAGGAGCGCACCCGCATCGCCCGCGACATGCACGACCAACTGGGCAGCGTGCTGACCAAGGCCGGCCTTATTGCCGAAAGTCTGCGCCAAAGTTTTCCTGACCCGAACACGCCGACGCACTCACGTTTCGAGGCTCTGCGCAGCACACTGAACAGGTTGACCATCTCGATGGACGAGCTGGTTTGGGCGGTCAATCCCCGGCACGACACTCTGGACTCGCTGGCTGACTATCTGATTCGTTACACGCAAGAATTTCTGTTGCACTCAGATATCGCCTGCAGGCTGGAAATACCGCCTAATCTGCCGCATATCGAACTTGGAGCTTCGTTGCGGCATAATTTATTTCTAGCGTTTGATGAGGCGTTGAATAACGTTGTTAAACACGCCGACGCAACTGAGGTTACAGTACGCGTTAAATATCAAAGAAACAATGTTATACTGGAAGTGGAGGATAACGGCGGCGGCTTTGATACTGATGATCTGCCCGCCAACGCCAATGGGGTGCGCAACATGCGCGCACGTCTGCAGCCTTTCGGAGGAAGCTGCACGATAGAAAGCGATATCGGACGCGGCACATTTGTGCGCTTCTTTGTGCCGGTCAGTGCGCTATAACGGGGTGATCAGAGAGTTGAATTTTGAGAAAACAAGGAACGCAAAATATTTTTATCAAGAGAACCTTAGACAGGATTACAGGATGCATATGATTAAAAAAAGAAATTCAGCCGCATCAGAGGCTCATCGGATAGCGGTAGCTGTTGTTGAAGATGATGCCTGGCTGAGCGAGCATCTGGCTGAACTGCTGGACACCTGCTCTGAGTTTGAATGTGTAGCCTGCTATCCTTCGGCGGAAGATGCTTTGGCGAACATGGCGGAAATCAGACCGGATGTGGTGCTGATGGATATAGGCTTACCGAATATGAGCGGCATTGAGTGTGTCCGGCAGCTAAAAAGCATGCTGCCGGAGGTTCAGGTGTTGATGCTGACTGTTTACGGTGATGCGGAGCGGGTTTTTGCCGCGCTACAGGCCGGTGGCGACGGATATCTGCTCAAACGCTCATCCGCTGATGCGCTATTTGACGCCATTCGGCGGGTGCGACAGGGCGAATCGCCCATGGACGGTCAGATAGCCCGCAAGGTGGTTCAATATTTCAACTCCCGTGGCACCGCCGCTCAGGAGCTTGATCAACTCACACCCCGCGAGCACGAAGTTATGGAGCGTCTCGCCAAGGGCGAGGCCTACAAGCAGATTGCCGAAGCCCTTGGCATCAGCATCGAAACTCTACGCGGATACATCAAAAGTGTCTATCAGAAGCTGCATGTTCACTCACGCGGCGAGGCGGTCGCAAAATACACCGGCATTTAGGCACTTCTACGAAGGGCAAAATTCCGCGAAGCGGGATTGGTCGTTAGCAATTCCGCATACGGGATCACTAAGCGCAGCAGTTCCGGTTTCAAACCGAACCTGTTGATTTGCTGCTCCGCGAAGCGGAGCCGTTAGATCCGGGCGCAGTCCCGGATCGGGCGTAGGAACTTTCATTGGAAAGCAGCGAGAATATATCTATGCTCAGCAACAGATTGTAGCCTGGCGAGGATGGGGTGAAAACCGGAGCTACATGAGTGCTCCTCAAAGCAGCCCGACTTCATCCAGCAAGCTCGTACGGCTTAAACCTTGATAAGCTCGGGGTGCCAAGGGTGCCGGCCTCAACCTTTATAACTGAAATCCATGCCGCGTGCGGCGCGCACCTCATCCGGACGGGATATCGCGGTTTTAACAGGGGTTTTCTGCAGTGCTTTGGGGTTGGATTGCGCCAGTTCCGCGATCTCACGCATAGCGCTGATAAAGGCGTCGAGCATCTCTTTACTCTCGGTTTCGGTGGGCTCAATCATCAGAGCCTCTTTCACAATCAACGGAAAGTAAACAGTCGGAGGATGAAAACCGCGGTCAATCAAGGCTTTGGCGATATCGATCGCATGCACATCATGTTCAGCCTGTCGCGCAGCCGACAGCACAAACTCATGCATGCATTGCAGATCATAAGGCAAATCATAAACATCCTTGAGTCGGTTCATCAGATAGTTCGCATTCAGCACCGCGTTGGCACTGACCTCCCGTAATCCCTCATCGCTCAGCATCAGAATATATGCGTATGCTTTAAGACAAACCAGAAAATTGCCATAGAACGGGGCGATATAGCCGATAGATTTGGGAAAATCATAATCAAGAGTGTAGGTGCTGTCGGCACGCTTAACCACCCGGGAGATCGGCAGATAATCCACCAGTTTATCATTCACGCAGACCGGTCCGGAGCCGGGGCCGCCGCAGCCGTGCGGTGTAGCAAAGGTTTTATGCAGGTTGATATGCATCACATCGATGCTGGCATCACCAGGCCGGAAACGTCCCAGAACCGCGTTCAGATTGGCACCGTCATAGTAGACCAGCGCATCATGGCGATGCGCGATCTCCACCACTTTTTCGATATCGCGGTTAAAAATTCCGAGTGTGTTGGGATTGGTCAGCATAATACCGGCAGTGCGATCGCCCATCATCTTTTCCAGGACGCCGACATCCAGCATGCCGCTCTGTTTATCGGTCGGCACTGCACGGGTTGTAAAACCGGCTATGGCGGCACTCGCCGGATTGGTACCATGCGCTTCATCGGGGATCAGAACCTCGGTACGCCGCGAGTTGCCTCTGTCTTTATGGTAAGCGGCGATCAGCATCATCCCGGTTAACTCGCCATGGGCGCCCGCCAACGGTTGCAGTGTACAGGCCTGCATGCCGGAAATCTCACACAACAGCCGTTCCAATTCGTAAATCACCTTGAGTGCCCCCTGCACCAGCATGCCGCCATAGCGCAACTGCGGTAAAAAGGGATGCAAACCGGCAAAACCCTCAAGAGCGGCGATCCGTTCACAGATTTTCGGATTGTACTTCATCGTACAGGAGCCAAGCGGGTAAAAACCGCTGTCGACCCCGAAGTTTTCGTTGGACAGAGCAGTGAAATGACGCATCACATCAAGCTCGGAGAGCTCCGGCAACTCAGCAGGAGTAGTGCGCAGAAACTTTTCGGGGATGTTGCACTGCTCGTCAATACCGGCTTCCAGCGCAGGCAGCGTGACACCTGTGCGTCCCCGGACTGTTTTATCAAATACCAACTTCACAGCACACTCTCCAGATTCTCCGCCAGGTTGCAGATATCATATTTTGTACGCATTTCAGTCACGGCAACCAGCAGGTAGCGTTCCATGCCGGCGTAAAAACGTCCCAGGGGAATGCCCGGTGCGATACCGCGTTCAACCAGCTCACCGGCGACATCTCCGGCATCTCCGGGCAACAGAACGGTGAATTCATTGAAGGTTGGGCTGCTTTCCATCACTTTGACACCGGGTATGGCTCTGAAACGTTTTTTAGCGTATTCCGCCTTGGAGTGACACAGCATCGCCACCCTTCGCAGACCCTCCCGACCCATCAGAGTGAGATAAACATGAGCCCGCAGGGCGCAGAGTGCCTCGTTGGTACAGATGTTGGATATGGCCTTTTCGCGTCTGATATGCTGCTCCCGCGCCTGAAGAGTGAGCACATAGCACTCGGAACCATGGCGGTCGACGGTACGTCCGACAATTCTGCCGGGCATTTTACGCACCAGTTTTTCAGTTGTCGCCAGAAAGCCCAGGTAGGGTCCGCCAAAAGCCAGCGGGATGCCCAGCGACTGACCCTCGCCGGTGGCGATATCCACGCCGATCTCCCCGGGCGGTCTGAGCATAGCCATGGCGATCGGATAGACCGACTGAATAACTAGGATTCCGCGTTTGTGACACTCTGCAACAATATCACTGTGATCATCCACCACGCCGAAGAAATTCGGATTCTGCAGAATCACGGCGGCGGTGTTATCGCATAATTCAGTTATGATTTTCGATCGGTCAGACTGTCCGTGAGTCACATCGACCCCGGTAAATTTGATGTTAAGGTTGGCGGTATATGAGCAGAGCATTTTACGATAAACCGGATTGACTCCTCCGTCCACAATGATACGCTCGCGACCGGTAGCGTTAAGAGCCATCTGACATGCTTCGTAGAGCGCAGTGCCGCCGTCATAAACCGAAGCATTGGATGCAGGCATGGCAGTCAACCGGCAAATCTGTGTCTGATACTCGTAAATCGCCTGTAGCGTACCTTGTGACACCTCAGGCTGGTAGGGCGTATAGGCGGTATAAAACTCACTGCGCATGCTGGCGGCATCCACAGCGGCGGGAACAAAATGGTCGTAGAACCCTCCACCGAGAAAGCAGGTCAGATGGGCATAATTGCGCGTGGCGAGTTTGCGGATATGATTGTGAACCTCCAGTTCACTCATCGCGGCGGGAAGATCGAGTTTCCCGGATTTGATATTTGCGGGTATCACATCGAAAAGCTCATCTATTGAGGATAATCCGCATGTTTCGAGCATCTCTTCTTGCTGGGCGACGGTGTTGGCAATAAAACTCATAGCTATTTCTTTCCACAAGCTGCTTTTAACCGCATGTCTGTGTGCGACTTAAAAAGCGGCGGCTGCATTGCTTCCGGGGTGCAAGCTGCAGTTGCTCATCGGTGTTTTCGTGTTGAAATTCCCGCGCCGGGCTCCCTGTCGCATCAAGCGGTGATCGCATCGTAAGCGGCGGCATCCAGCAGGGCATCGAACTGCGCCGGATCGACAGCGCGCAACTTCACAATCCAGCCCTCACCGTAAGGATCATTATTAAGCAGTTCAGGCGCATCAACCAATTTGCTGTTAATGTCGGCAATTACACCGCCGACCGGGGCATAAACCTCGCTGGCAGCCTTGACCGATTCAATCACGGCGCACTCATCTCCCTGAGAAAGAGTTTTATCCACAGCACCAGGATCAACAAAGGTGATGTCTCCCAGCGCACTTTGCGCATGATCGGTGATTCCCACTACGGCAAACTCACCCTCGAGTTTGATCCATTCATGGGATTTGCTGTATTTCCTGTCATCGGGTGTCATAGCAACTCCTTGAGATTATCACAAAAAATCCGTTAACTTACGTCGACCGGTGGCCTGCTTATAGAAGGGCATTTCGACAACCTCACCCTTCAGTTCACAGCGGGCACCCCGGAGAATCAACTCTGTTCCCGGAGGTGTGTAGTTCAGATTAACATAACCGAGAGCAACAGCGCAACCGATCGAAGGCGCGAAACTGCCGCTGGTGACCACCCCCACCGTATTTCCGGAGTTATCGACGATCAGATCACCCTGACGCGCCGCCCTGCGTCCGTTGATTCTGATGCCGCACAGCCTGGACGTGCGCTGTTCGGTATCTGTTACCACAGCGGAGCCGATGAACTTTTTGTGACGAGAGATTGCGCGTTCAAAACCGGACTCACCGGCATTGCGTCGCGCATCGAGTTCGTGACCATAGAGCGGCATACCCATTTCCAGACGCAGGGTATCGCGAGCCCCGAGTCCGGCAGGCTGTGCGCCGCTCCGGACACAATCCTGCCAGAAAATTTCAGCCAGATCTGGTTCCAGATAAACCTCAAACCCTATTTCGCCGGTGTACCCGGTACGGCTGAGAATCAAATCGCGGTCCCGATAGCGATTTTCCATAAAATGATAGAAACGCAGATTCGCTATCGGTTTTTCAAGAAGCTTCACTATGATTTCAGGTGCGAGCGGTCCCTGCAGATCAATCTTTGCGGTTTTCAAGCTGACATCTTCGAGGATGGTATCCTCCGATATGTGCCCCCCGATCCAGTCCAAATCCTCCGCCCGGGTGCCGGCATTCACAACCAACATGAACTCCGATTCGTCACGGCGGTATATGAGCAGATCATCGATCACACCGCCCTGCTCATTGCAGAGCAGAGCGTAACGGCACTGTCCACCTGCCATAGTGTGAACATCACAACTCAACAGAGCTTCGAGATCGGTGAGGGCGTTTTTACCACGTATCATAAATTCCCCCATGTGATCGGTATCAAAAAGGGCGGCCTCTCTCCGGCATGCCTCATGCTCGCTGATAATACCAGCATACTGAATCGGCATCAGCCAGCCGCCAAACTCAGCAATCTTAGCCCCCAGGCTTTCATGCAGGGTGTACAAACAGGTTTTTTTTAATTCCGGCATATCGGTGCTCCGCTTCAGATTGTAAAAAATTTCTCAGTATACCGGATCATCTACGCTCATCAAGCGCGTATTGAAGTGTCAGAACACTGTATGAAGTAACTAAAATCGGATCGTTTTCCCAGAATGATCCATCCTGGTTGACCCAACTACCGTCCGCATGCTGCTTTTCGATCAGCTCGGCAACTATTTCGGAGCGCCAATTGATGGTACTGTGATCGTCCGGATTTATCAACACATCGACATCACAGACATTCATTGCTTTACCCATCACATTGTAGTAATAGAAAAGCCCTTTGGAACCCATACCCGGATTCTCATCGACCGACCAATGTCTGGCCGCCCACTGCAGAGCGGAACGCACCCGCGGATCGCTGCGATCAACCTGAGCGTAGATCATCGACTCCAAGCCAGCATAAGTCATGCTTCCGAAACCGCGTAATTTCACTTTGCCGTCCTCCGGACGCTCAACCGTACTGCCTCGGGCACCGCTTCCTTCATATCCAAAACCGCCGTAATTAACAGCGTCGTCGCTATCTTTATCCTGCAACTTATCAATATATTCCAGCGCCAGATCCCAGTTCAGATCAATCCGTCCGGTTCCAGATCTTAAATCCTCAATATCCTGAGTCTGCCGCATGGCCATCAATGCCCAACCGGTATTGCTAAGGTCGGCACGCCGCGCCTGCGCCATACGGGGGGTTGCGGACTCATCCGGTGGCGTTCGTTCCTCAGCCGCCGCTTTGCGCAGCAGAGCCGCACTGACCTTCCCTTTGGTCGGAGCATTTACTTCATAGCCAAATCCTCCGGAAGAGGGAGAGTCACTGACAATCTGGCTACACCGCATAAAATCACGGGCCTTCAATATCAACGGCACGAATCTGGTTGTGTCATATTCATGCAACACCGTCATACAGATAGCCGTATTATAGGTGGAAAGGCCGCCGCTGCCGCGTCTTCCCTTTGCTGGCTTGTATATACCACCGTCCGACTGTGCAAACCCCGCGACAAAAATGGCGGCATTTGAACAGATGCTGTCACGCTCAGGGTAGTCGCTGCGGCAGAAAGCCCACATTGCCAACGCAGTCATCGCCGGATAGTTCTGGTTACCCCACGAGCCATTCTCCCGCTGCTGAGCCGCCAGCCAGGTTAATCCTCGGTTGATCGACAACCCGGCACCGCTCAATTCATTCGCGTGCGATGCTGCAACACAACCCGGCCCGGCCATAGCAGAGCCGGAAGCGGCGCTCAATTCATTCGCGTGCGATGCTGCAACTGCACCCAAAAGAGAGCAAAGCGTTAAAACAAGAGCCTTGTTTCGTAATTTCATGAATACCTCATCTAACATGTCTTAAACGCACCGCGTCACAAATCGGATCATTTTATGTCGCAAAAAACAAGAATTTACG
>JAGYOL010000082.1 GCA_018399555.1 Kiritimatiellia bacterium
GTCGACATAGGTGGCGGTACGTGTGAGGTTGCTTTAATCTCACTGGCCGGGATTGTGTATGCGCGGAGTGTCCGCGTTGGTGGTGACGCCATGGACGAGTGTATTGTCCAGTACATGAGAAGAGTTTACAATTTGATGATTGGAGAGCGAACCGCTGAAGAAATAAAGATCACGATAGGTTCGGCTTATGCTCCTGCTAACAAGGAAGATGAACAGACACTCGATGTCAAAGGGCGCGATCTGGTGGCAGGACTGCCCAAGACCCTGACAGTTACATCGGAAGAGATTCGTGATGCCTTACAGGAGCCTGTATCGGCGATTGTCGATGCGGTACGTATAACATTGGAGAAGTGTCCGCCTGAGCTCTCATCCGATCTGGTTGATCGTGGGCTGGTGCTGGCTGGCGGAGGTGCTATGCTGAGAGGATTAGACAAGCTGATTGCCTCGCAGACCGGATTGCCGGTTACGCTGGCTGATGATCCTCTGACCGCAGTGGCGGAAGGTACCGGAGTTGTATTGAATGAGTTGAATTTCCTGGCTAAATCCAAGGTCGGGCGTTGATTTGGTTTTTGAAGCTGCTTTCCGGTCAATACTTCCGGTAAAACGGGGGATTGATCAGTGTGAAGCATTCTAAGTTATGGGTCTGGATACTGATTGTGTCTGCCGGGGCGATTTTGTTCTGGCAGGCCGGTGTGCGAAGTTTTTCGCGTGAACTGTTGTATCCTTTTGAAAATGCATCTCTTTGGTTCGAGCGGAGTGTGATCTCCCGCTGTCGGGCTCTCTTGTCGTATTCACGTGCGGTTTCTGAACTGCAGAAATTGCGGCGTGAAAATGAACTTCTGCGGATGGCTTCGCTGGAGGCGGATCAGCATCAGCTGGAAATTAACCGTCTGCGTGAGGCTCTTGCGTTCGCACAGCAGGTGAAGTCGCATGCAGTAGTGGCGTCGGTTCTTTCACGCGGCGGCACTACGGCGGCTTGGCAGAGTTTGCGAGTGGCCAAAGGCTCTCTGCACGGGGTGCGTAAAGGCGACCCGGTGGTTGTGCCGGCGGGAGTGGCCGGTCGTGTGGTTGAGGTTTCGCCGCACACCAGTGAAGTTCTGCTCATAACTGATCCCAACAGCCGTGTGGCCTGTGAGCTTGAGCTGCCTACGGATGAAGCGGGAGTGGTGCGCGGCATTCTTTACGGTGGCGGGGCGCGTCCTGGTGCCGACCCTAATCTCTCATTGCTCTATGTTGTTGAACCGCTCCGACTGCGTTATCTTAATCGTGATTTTGAACCGGCACCGCGCACGCGAGTGATAACCAGCGGGCTGGGACGCACCTTTCCGCGCGGTCTGCTGGTTGGGTATCTGCTCGAGAGTCGTCTGGAGCCCAACGGACTGTCGCGAGAAGCCATAGTTGCACCGGCGGTTGATCTGGCTGCGCTTGAGATTGTTTTCATTCTGGCGGAGAAAGCGGGAGGGGGGCGGAATGCGGAGTGATCTCAATCCGGCCGTGATCGGAGTGACAATTCTGATGGCGGCTCTTGCGCAGGATTTGATACGGGTCACGCCCTGGTTGCCGGTCAAGGTTAATTTTCTGACAGCAGTTGCGCTTTTTTATATTGTCAGCCGCACATTTCTGCCCGCGTTGGCGGCGGTGGTCTGGGCGGGAGTGCTGACCGACGCTCTGGGCGGACTGCCTCTTTTCTGCACCACCTCTTTTCTTCTTTTCGCATATCTGCTGGTGCATTTTCTGCGTGGGTTCATTTATCGGGCGGACGTTTTGACCGGTGCCGTGCTGTGCGCGCTGATCTCGCTTTTTCAAATGCTCTGGATGCGGATATGGGTGGACTTTTCCTGCGCGGCCGATCTGCGTCATGGATTCATTATGTTGGGATATTCAATTGTTGCCGGTGCAATTGCCGGCGCATCCGGGTTTGCGGTGTGCCTGGTGGTCGATAGTTTTTCGGGCTACACAAAACCGGCGAAAGAAAAAAATGGCTTATCATGGACAGAAGCTGACTGACAGTTGGAGACTGGCGGTTCTGGCTCTAATTTTTACAGTTTTCACGGCATTGCTGGTGAAATCGCTCCACCGTGTTCAGGTGGTGCAGAATGCCGCTTTGACCCGTGATCAGGTGCGTCAAAGTGTGCGACGTGTGCAGGTGCCCGGTGCCCGCGGACGCATATATGACCGCAATGGTGTCTGCCTGGCGGATAACCGCCCCAGCTACTGCATCGCCTATTACGTTGAAGAGTTGCGTAAGCCGGGTAAATGGATTCGCACGATTGATGCTGTTGATGCAGATATCGACAGGCTCGCCGGGGTGCTTGGATTGCCGCGGGAGATTTCAAGGAAGACCGTGGAACGCCATGTGCGTCAGAGTCTGCCGATGCCACTACTGGCCTGGCGGGATGTCAGTGAGACGGTTGTGGCACGCTGGGCGGAGGAGGTCGGTTCATTTCCAGGGGTGGATATTTATGTTCAGCCAGAGCGCTTTTATCCTTTCGATGCAATCGCTGCTCATGTGCTTGGCTATGTTAAACGTGATCGGCCCAAGGCTCTGCCCGGGCAGAGAATTCACTTTTATCTGCCGGAGATGCTCGGACGTTCCGGCATTGAACAGCAATATAACGGCCAGCTGACCGGTATATGCGGCGGACGGCTGATCAGGGTTGACGCACGCGGCTACAAGCATGCTGTCTGGGAGGGTACGCCCGCAGTGGATGGTGATGACATCAGAACCACTTTGGAGATCCGGTTGCAGATGGCGTTGGAGACGGCATTTGATGGAAAGCGCGGTGCCGGCGTTGTGGTTGATCCGCGTAACGGTGATGTTCTGGCTATGACCAGCTCTCCCGGATTTAATCTGAATGACTTTGTGCCGGCTCCTTCCGTGGCGGTCTGGGAGCGACTCAACAGCGACCAGGAGCGTCCCATGTTCAACCGTGCCCTGCAAGGCACCTACGCACCAGGCAGCACCTTTAAACCTGTGACCGCTCTGGCGGCTCTGAAGGCAGGCAGGATCAGTGCCGAAGAATCAATACACTGTGACGGAGTATTCAGACTAGGCACAATGCGGATACGTTGCTGGGACACCTACGGGCATAACGACATAAAAATCCGCGAAGCGATTGAACAGTCCTGCAATGTTTTTTTCTGTGAGCTGGGTCACCGTCTCGGCTACGACCCGATCCGGGAGATGGCGGCGGCAATGGGTATCGGCCGCAAAAGCGGTATCGATCTTCCTTATGAGGCATCCGGTCTGCTGCCCTCTGATGAATGGAAGCGTAAAAATATGAGTGAACCGTGGCGGCCCGGCGACACCTGTCAAATCGCAATCGGGCAGAGTATGCTGCTCACAACACCGCTGCAGATGGCGATGCTGACCTCGGTATTGGCCAACGGAGGCAGACTCTATCGGCCACGGCTCGTTGCAGATGGAGAGAAAGGCTGTCTTGTCCGTGAACTTGATATTCCGCGTGCGGTGATGAATCTGGTGCGTGATGGTATGCATGATGTGGCCGTGTCAGGCACCGGGCGCAGGGTGCGCATTCGCGGAACCGAGGTGGCTGCCAAAACCGGCACTGCCGAATATAATGCCGGAGGAGAACGTAAAAAGAACACCTGGGTTACAGCGTTTGCACCCTTTGAGCAGCCGACGGTTGCGATTGCGGTTGTGGTTGAGGACGGCATTTCGGGTGGCTACACGGTTGCGCCGGTTGTGCATGATCTGCTGGTGACAATTTTTGGTGAGCCTCCGCCGGAAGAGGGTGGTGCGGCAGGAGCAAATCCTGTGGAAGATGAGGTGTTCGGTGATTGAACTGAAGGATATCGTCGCGCGGATGCGTCGCTTGAACATACTGCTTTTCTCCAGTATGGCGGGGCTGTGCGTGATAGGTGTCATGTTTGTGTACAGTGCCTGTTCAATCCGTGAAAACCCTGAAATTCAGATTCAGTATATGCGTCATGCCGAAACGGCGCTGTTTGGTCTTCTGTTATATCTGGGTGTCGCCTGCACTAACTACCGCAAGGTGATCAAATGGTCGTGGCTCTTTTATCTGTTCTGCCTGATTTTATTGATAATGGTGCCGTTTTTCGGCAGGAAGATCATGGGGGCACGGCGCTGGATATTCGGAGTGCAGCCTTCGGAACTGGCCAAGCTGGCGATGATCATGATGCTGGCCTGGATTTACGGCAGCGAGCGTAAATTCAAAGGATTTGTTTATATATTAGTCTCCGCCTTTGTCGTGGGCCTGCCTACGTTGCTGATTTTAGTGCAGCCTGATCTGGGAACCGCGCTGGTTATGGTTCCGACAACCTTTGCCATGATGTTTGCTGCCAATATCGCGCCACGCTGGATATGGAGTTTTTTTATCATCGGGGTGCTGGCGGCGAGTGCGGTGCTGGGTATGATTTACGCGGCTGAACGGATTGAGATGCCGCCTGAGCGGCAGAAGCGGCTGCGTGAGGCAACCTGCCTGCAGCCGCATCAGATCCGGCGTCTTGAGGCATTTCTTTTCCCTGAGAAGGATTTGTATGGCAGCGGTTATAACCGGCATCAGTCGGAAATCGCAGTGGGATCCGGTGGCTTGCACGGCAAGGGGTATTTGAGAGGAGAGCAGTACATGCTCGGTTATCTGCCGCCTTCAGTGGCGTCGAACGACTTTATCTTTGCGGTGCTGGCGGAGGAGAGCGGTTTTATCGGCTCGCTGACGGTACTGCTGCTTTTTCTGACTCTGTTGGTGCCGGGGTTATGGGTAGCGCATTGCTGCAAGGATAACCAGGGACGAATTTTGTGTGTGGGTGTGATGACACTGATTTTCAGTCACATGTTCATCAACATCGCAATGACAATCGGGTTGATGCCGATAACGGGGTTACCGCTGCCCTTTATAAGTTACGGGCGTACATTTCTGCTCACGGTTATGCTGGCACTCGGTCTTGTGCAGAGTGTTTCCGTTCACGGGCGGGTTGCGGTGAGAAGTTTTTAACAGCTTTATTTCAAAAACAGGTTTATTTTAAAAGAAAGGAATCACAATGTTGGGTATTTTTAAAAAGAAAGACGCAAAACGCGAAATCGTGGTTAATGCGGAGAAGCTTGAAACACGTGTGGCGGTGGTAGAAAGTGGCAAGCTGGAGGAATTTCTGGTTGAACATCCGACCGAGGAACGTCTGGTCGGCAGTATCTTCAAGGGACGTATCCAGAATCTGGAACACGACCTGCAGGCGGCCTTTGTGGATATCGGGTTGAAAAAGAATGCTTTTCTGCACTACTGGGATATGATCCCGGATGACAGCGGTTCGCTGGATGACGACGGCGGACGGGTGCGCAGCAGCCGGCGTCGCAAGGTCAATAACGATCAGATAGCCAAGCGCTTCCCACCGGGCAAAGAGATTGTCGTGCAGGTCACGAAAGGTCCGATAGGAACCAAAGGACCGCGTGTGACAGCCAATTTGAGCTTGCCGGGACGCTATCTGGTAATGATGCCCGGCACTCATCTGCGTGGCGTTTCACGCAAGATCGGTGACAGCAAAGAGAGACAGCGACTCAAGAAAATTCTTGATCGGCTGCCGGTGCCGGATGAGGCCGGTTTGATTGTGCGCACTGTCGGCGCCGGTGCAAGTAAACGGGCCTTTGTACGCGATGTACGCAATCTGTGGGATTCATGGAATACCCTGCAGACTAACATCAAAGAGCTGCGTGCCCCCGCCTGTGTGTATCAGGAGCCTGACTTGACCGAACGGGTTGTACGCGACTGGCTGACCGAGGATATCGACCGCATCACGATCGATGACCATGATGTCTTTCTGCGTGTGCGCGGTGTTGCCGGAAAAATCTCCCGCAGAGCCCGCCGGATCATCACTAACTATGAGGGCCATCTGTCGATTTTTGAACACTACGGCATCGAACGGCAACTTAGCGAAACATTCCGGCGCAAGGTTCATCTGAAGTCGGGAGGATATCTGGTTTTTGATGAAACCGAAGCGTTGATTGCCATTGATGTAAACACCGGACGCCACCGCGGCAGGGGTTCTCAGGAAGATGCGATCGTCGAGGTGAATCTCGAGGCGGTGGAAGAGGTGGCGCGCCAGTTGCGGCTACGCAACATCGGCGGATTGGTGGTGCTGGATTTGATCGATATGAAACTGCGCAAGCATCAGAGCCAGGTTTACAAGGCTATGAAAAACGCTCTGCGACGGGATCGTTCCAGAACAAATGTGCTGCCGATCTCGGAACTGGGACTGATGGAGATGACCCGGCAGCGTCAGGAGGAGAGCCTGCTCTCACAGATGTATCAGGATTGTCCGTACTGCCGCGGTAAGGGTATGATTAAGTCACCGCTTTCGCTGAGTGTCGATATTCAGCGGCAGTTGGCGGCCATCATGCGCAAGGCCAAAGAGCAGAACGATGACGGCCAGGCGACCGAGTTGCAGATAGTTGTGGCACCCTGTGTGCTTGAGAGGCTGCGGACGGAGGATGAGGAGTTTCTGGTCGAGATGCAGCGCCGGCACGACGGACGTCTGACCTTTAAATCCGAGTTGAACCGCCATCCCGAATCTTTTTGCATTGCGGACGGACGAAGTGGTAAGATACTTTATTCAGCGGGAGAGTCCAAATAGTGCGTTCAGAACGTTTTATGCAAGACTTGTCCAGGCGGAGTTGTTTCAGAGGCGATATGTGCAGCAACCGGAATGATGTGTGCGTCCAGGGGTGAAGAGTTGGAGGTTTGCAGGAGTTAATCCTGTTACAATAGAGGGTGAGTGGTCATATGAAAACCTTTCGTTTAACTGTTGTATCCGCATTGATTGCAATAACTGCAGGTTTCACGGCGGAGCGGGTGTCAGGACAGAATGTTGCTGACATGATGAAAATCGCCGATCAGGCCTCGGGGCTGGACATGACAGCGGACAAGTTTGAGGTCGATCGCAAAACCGGCTGGACAACCGCGACCGGCAATGTGCGTATTAAAAGTCGCGGTCATGAACTCAAAGCCGACCGGGTTCGCCTGCATCAGGAACTGGGCGACGTTCAGGCGCGGGGTAATGTTCTGATCAAGCGTGAAGGTCTGGGTGCCTGGACCGGTGATTACATCGAATATAATTACAAAACCGGAGAGGGCCTGACCGGTAAGGGATACATCCGTGCGGGT
Organism: Kiritimatiellia bacterium; assembly: GCA_018399555.1. Taxonomy (GTDB): domain Bacteria; phylum Verrucomicrobiota; class Kiritimatiellia; order RFP12; family UBA1067; genus M55B167. The sequence goes on from JAGYOL010000082.1 coordinate 7,137, forward strand.
GAATTTTTCCTCTCCGCTGCGGAGATAACACGCGAGCGTGACGGTCTGACACGAGCACACCGGGGAGTGGTTACAACCTGCACCAATGATCTTGAACACCTGCATTGGTGCATGACCGGAGAGGTAACCTATAAGGACAACGATTACATCACTGTCAAACACGCTGTACCCTGGCTCTTCGGTGTGCCCTTCGCCTATATGCCCTATTGGTATCGCGATTTAGACCGTAGTTACGGGTTCAGACTTGTTCCGGGATACACCTCGGAGTGGGGTGCCTATCTGCTGGGTGGTTACGTTTTCAACATTTACACGTCCGAGCGTGAGTCAGGACCGAAGCTTGACGGCGTGACACATCTGGATTACCGCACCAAAAGGGGTGTGGCTGTCGGACAGAACCTGCGCTGGGATATCAAACGCTGGGGACGCGGCAAGTTTGAGAGTTACTACGCACGTGATCAGGATGTTCCGGACGATTTTTCGGATCGCAACTGGATATCTGATGTCGATGAAGACCGCTACCGCTTCGGACTCAGACACAAAGCTGATCTGACACCGCGTGATCAGTTTTTGCTACGCAGCACATTTTTAAGTGACTCCGAGGTGCAGGATGATTTCTTCGAAAAGCATAACCGTGGTGAGAGTGTGCCGATCAGTTTCGCCTCATTGGAACACCGTGAAAATAGATGGGCTGGTGGTGTGGTAGTCAGCGGGCCGCTCAACGATTTTTATGCGGGGGTTTCAAGATTGCCGGAGGTGTGGCTCAATGTTATGCCTCAACCGGTTTTTGATCTGCCGCTGAATTATGAAAGCCAGACCCGTGCCGGTATCCTGAATCGTGATGCTGCCCGGTTTGACCGGGCTTCGGCTGCATTCAGGTACTACCCCGGTGAATGGGCCGATTATGATCTGACGAGAATTGACAGTGCCCACCGCGTGACGCTGCCCTTCAAAGTCGCGGATGTTCTGAGCGTTGTGCCACGTGCCGGATATCGCGCAACCTACTATTCCGATTCGGAGAGCGACGGCGATCTGGTGCGTCATTCAACCGATCTGGGAGTGGAGCTTTCAATGCGCGGCACTGCCGAGCTGACAAACAACAGGCGCCATATCATCGAGCCCTACCTGGATTACAGCTATCAACCGGTAATGTACGGCGGCGAGAAGGATGACGGTCGTCTCTACGTTTTTGACCGGCTTGACCGTTCTTCGGCCTGGCTTGATCAGTTTGGCATGGACGGCAGCTGGCTGCCCTACGACTGGCACGGCGTCCGTCCGGGGGTGCGCAATATCTGGCAGAAGCGCGACAGCAAAAATGTAATGCGTAATTTCCTGATGCTGGATACGTATGCCGGTATCCAGGCCGATTCCGGCGGCCCGCTGGATGAGGAGGGTGTGCGTATGTTCGGTGCCAAAGGGGTGTGGAATCCCAGTCAGGATCTGGATATTCTGGCGCACACCGAATACGATCCGGAGGAGGATGCGTTCGCCTATGTCAATTTCAGCTCGTTTTATCAGCTTACCAGCTCTTTTAAACTAGGCGGCGGTTATATCGGTCGTGATCATTCGGTCTATGACTACGCCCCCCTACCGGTGCCGCAGTGGAATCGGGTCAAGGAAAACCTGATTTACGGCGGCTTTACTCATACTCTGAATGAAAGCTGGCAGTACAGTGTTTACTCGCGTTTTGATCTGCGCCGTAATGAGCTGGATGAAGTCGGCGGTTACATTCAGTACAGCCTGGACTGCCTGGTCTTTCAGCTGCGGACAGCCTACATCAACAGTTTTGACAGAATCGACCGTGTCAGTGAGCGCGATGCCGACTTCAGAGTTGGCCTCACAATGTGGCTCAAAGCGCAGGATCGTGAAGAGAGAGACGATTGGCTGACTTGGTGATTTAGCTCATAGAGAGTCGGAGTCTTGACAATGTATGTTATAGTGTGTTCAAAGAAAACGGGGTTTAGAACATGTCTGTGATTCAACTTGAAGAGGTCAGAAAATCATTTGGCGGAGTTCAGGCGGTCGATGGCTTGACGTTTGAAGTCAAGAGGGGAGAGATCACCGGTTTTCTAGGCGCCAATGGTGCCGGCAAAACAACCACTATCAAAATGCTGCTGGGTTTTGTTACGCCTGATGCCGGCCGGATTATTGTCAGCGGCACCAATCCCTCTGCTGTGTCGACACGCAGATCAATCGGTTACATGCCGGAGACAGCCTGGTATTATCCCTGGCTGAAAGTCGGCGAGCTGTTACGTTTTTACGGTGGTCTTTGCGGCATGTCGCGCAGAGAGATCGATCCTATGGCCAGCACTCTGATCAAACGGGTCGGGTTGAGTGGTGCGGAAAACAGGCAGTTAAAAACCTTTTCCAAAGGCATGTTGCAGCGAGTAGGCATTGCGCAGGCACTGCTGCACGATCCTGAAATTTATATTCTGGATGAACCCTTCACCGGACTTGATCCGCTGGCGCGTATTCAGTTTCGCGACATTATGGCGGAGTTGAAGAGTCGCGGCAGAACGATTCTCTTTTCCTCGCATGAGCTTTCCGAAGCTGAGCTGATCTGCGACAATGTGATCATCATGAAGTCGGGACGGGCAGTCTGGAATGGTTCCACTGAGCAGGTGGCTGGTGACGGTACCCGCAATCTGGAACGCGTTTTTTTGAATATAATCGGTTCTGATACCGGAATGGAGGCGTGAGATGAGTTTGATTGCGCGTCAGATGAATGTGCTGATCAGAGCGTCTTTGCTGGAATTGTATCGCCGTAAGGATTTAGTGGTCGTTTTTATTCTGGGGGCTGTGCTGCTTATGCCGCTCGCCTTCGCCACTCCTTTCGGATTCTCAGGGGCGCACATCTATTTTAACGAGATGGCATTGCTGATGGTCTGGTTTTTTTCAGTTTTTATTACGCTCGGAGTTTCAACACGCATGTTTCCCTATGAGTTTGAAAAGCGTACCATCTATCCGCTGCTGGCCAAGCCTGTATCGCGTGGTACAGTTGTTCTCGGAAGATATCTTGGAGCGCTGAGCGCATCAATTTCAGCACTTGTTCTTTTTTACGCGGCTTACATCATCCTCTGCGGTGTGCGGCAGCATGTATGGTTTTCCGAGGTGCTGGTGCAGGCCTTTGTTCTACATGTCGGGCTGCTGATGGTGATCACCGCCATAGGCCTGACTGGTTCGCTTCTGTTGACAATTTCGGCCAATGTAACCATAACACTTCTGATTGTGTTCGGGATGCTGCTGTTCGGTGCCAAGCTGCCGGAATTGGCTGATCAGCAGAGTCTGGCGGGTAAAATTGCTCTGTATATTGCCTACGCAGTCGCGCCGCATACCGAATTTTTTGATCTTCGTCAGCGTCTGGTACACGGTTGGCCGGCAATCAGCTGGGGAGTATGCGCAGTTGTGATGGCCTATGCGGCTGCCTACTCCACCGCCTGCCTGTTTGTGGCTGATCTGCTTTTACGTCGCAAGAAACTTTAAATATCTCATGAACTTTGCAATTAACAATCGAGATTACACCTTGCCGCGTTTGCGGATACTGCAGACCCTGACGGCTCTTTTGACGGCGGTCATATTGCAGACGTTGCTGACTTTCAGCGACTGCGAGCTGCCGCAGCGTGAAGGCGATTCGATGCTGACGCTTGTTTCACAGGATACCCGGATGGTCCTCAGTGCCGAAATGATGAAAAAGGCGGATGAATATTTTCACGGCGGCGTGAAGGTGCATAACTGCGATCTGAATGACCATGCCCATGACCATGACCATGACCATGAACACGACCACGAAAAGGATCATAAGCACGCACACGCACACAATCATTCGCATGATAGCGAGCAGAGTAGACCGGAGGTCGGAAGAGACCCTTTCCGCTGGATTAACCGACACATCCATGTGCAGGAACACCGCCATCTGCAGGCTGCCCGCTCCGTTGAACTTCTGCCCTGGGTTTATGCCGCGACCAAAACCTCCCCGCATAACATTATGGCTTATGAGAGCGGCTCCTACATTTTGAGTGATATGCTGAACAACCCCCGTCTCGCCGTTGAATACCTTAAAGATGGCATTGCTCACAATCCGGCCAGTGTTCAGCTGGAAATGAGTCTCGGGGAGCTGTACTACAACAAAATTAAAGATGCCGGGCAGGCTTTGACTCATTTTCAAAGTGCGTTGAACAAGAGCCTGCAAATTGATGAGCCTGATGAGGATGATCTTTTTATGCGCCTGCGCATCTTCTTCTATCTTGGCAACAACGCATGGCAAAACGGCGATGCAATCAGGTTGCGAAGCTTCTACCAGAAGGCTTTTGAATTATGGCCAAAGAATCCGATGACCCTCGCGATGGAACAGTGGCTGGATGAAATGAAGGCGGGTAAATAGGTGAACTTCAGACGGGTGGTGTGATGATACCGAAATGGAAGCTGATGATTTGTGCAGTGCTGGTTCTACTTGCGCTGCTGATTGTTACGGGCTGTCTGCATGTCGATATCGGCAATATGCGGCGTTAAAGTTGCGCTCTCCCGCGATGCGCATACGCATCAACCTAAATGGCTGAACCCGCCA
>JAGYOL010000083.1 GCA_018399555.1 Kiritimatiellia bacterium
TGCGTCTTTCAGGTTTAAATTAATAATCCATTGCCGCCTGCAGATTTCAGAGCTTGCTTTGCTGCTTGCATTCAGGGCTTTCTCAGAAAAATTAAAAGGGGAGCGGAGGGTTGGTCAACATAATGGCAACGCAGACCAGTGGTGCATCTCAAGCAACCAGGTGAGGGAAGATGGGGTGGAATACGAGGTAACCGAAGATATCACATCCGCACACACCCACACACCCACACATCCACACACCCACACGCCCACAACTGGGGTAGTATTCCTGACATAACGGAGGTAAGCAGGGGGAACACAGAATGAAAATGTTGTTTATAAATCGTCGTGGATGTCTGCGTGTGTTGTTAGCTGTCGCAGTGCTGAGTGCCACCTCAATTCTGGCACAGAGCAGGCAACCGAAATACATATTCCTTATGATCGGTGACGGTATGGGGGTGAATCAGGTTGAGATTGCACATCGTTATCGCAAGCTTACCAGCCAGGATGGCTCCGGCTTGATTTTCGAAAGTTTTCCCGTTCACAGCAAAGCCACCACTAATCCGGTTGATGCCGGTAAAATAACCGACTCCGCAGCTTCAGGTACTGCGCTGGCCTGCGGCTTCAAGACTGAAAACGGAATTATCGGTATGAATCCGGATTTTAAACCCGGTCGATCGGTGGCTTTTGAGGCGCATGACGGTGGCAGGGCGGTTGCGGTGATCAGCAGTGTCGGAATAAATCATGCGACACCGGCGGCTTTCTACGCTCATCAGAAGAAACGTAATATGTACGATGCGATCGGCTCTGAAATCGCACGATGCAATTTTGAGTTCCTGGCCGGTGAGCCTTTGCTGGGCGACAATCAGAAACAGACCCGTGCGATCATTAAAGCGGCTGGTTACAATCTTTTAAGCGGCAGGGATGCGTTGGCAGACTCCGACAAACACGCTAAAGTGATGTTTGAGCAGAATATACCTTATCAGAGCGAGCTACGCACGGATTCGATCAGGCTTGCTGATCTGGTGCGGGCCGGTCTAAAAAAGGTTGGTGATTCTCCAACCGGCTTCTTCATGATGGTCGAAGGCGGCAAGATCGACTGGGCCTGTCACGCCAATGATTTTGGGGCGATGATCGGTGAGACACTGGAGTTCGATGATGCGGTCAGAGTGGTTTACGATTTTTACCGTGATCATCCCGAGGAAACCCTTATTGTGGTCACCGCTGATCATGAGACCGGTGATCTTAAATATGATTCTTCCCTGCGGAGCGATCAGAAATTTACTGCACAGATCGCAAATATCAGACTTACCAGTGCCGCATTGGCCGATAAAATCAAGGACTGGAGTACCAAAGGCGATCATGCCGAGATTGCCGCTCGCGCTCTGGCCGCCAGCGGAGTGAACGACGCAACAGATAATGAGCTGCGCGCCATCACTGAAATTGTTGAAGTTGTCCGGTCGAAAGACAAGAAAGATCGGCGTGCCAAAGAGTTGAAAAGGATGTATGGCAACAGGAATGCGATCGTCATTGCATGTCATCGATTTGCGGCGGAGCGGTGCGGTGCTTCATTCAACAGTGTTGGCCACACCTCCGCCATGGTGCCGGTGATGGCTGTCGGTCCAGGCAGCGCGATGTTCGCTGCGGATACCGACAACGCCGAGATCGGACGCAAACTGATACAGATGGTGAATTAACACGGAGAAGCTATGTTAAATTTGATACATCTTCTTATCCCGGGTGGTGAAATATGAGAGATTTTGTTTTTGTTTTGTGGATGAGTTGCGCCCTGTTGTTCGGGCTCACGGCCCGTGCGGCCTTCGCTGAATATGACGCACGGATCGGCGAAATGGAGATTCTTACACCTGCGCCCGCGCCCGCGCCGCGTATCAACGGCCCCAAAATATATGGCGCCCGGCCAGCTAGAATTTTTATCTATCGGATTCCCTGCCAGGGGGAACGTCCGATCAAATTTGCTGTTGACGGGTTACCTCCGGGTTTGGAACTGGATTCACAACAGGGAATTATCAGAGGTGAAACACCGGATAAACCCGGCGAATTTGATACGTTGATCAAAGCACGTAACCGACATGGTCAATGCGAACGTTCGTTCAGAATTGTAATCGGTGATAAAATTGCGCTGACACCACCGACCGGATGGAACTCCTGGGGCGGACACATGGTAGATGTGTCCGATCGGATTATGCGGACTGCCGCTGATGTGTTTGTCAAGCGCGGGCTTGCCGATGTCGGGTTTCAGTATATCGGAATCGACGACTGCTGGATGCGGCTGACACAGGATATGCACGCGACACGCGGTGCCGCCACAGTTAAAAAACACGCGGCTTATGATTATCATTCCACTGGGACTATCGGGCCCATCCGTGATCAGTACGGCAACATACTGCCCAACGGCAAGTTTCCAGATATGCGGGCGATGACCGATTATATTCACAGTTTCGGTTTGAAGGCCGGCATTTACAGCGGTCCAGGTAAGCGTACCTGCCAGAGCTGGGCCGCTTCCGGCGGTCATCAGATGGCTGATGCCGAGCAGTATGCCGCCTGGGGATTTGATCTGCTGAAATACGACCTATGCAGCGGCGGGCGTGAAAAGAACCGGATGCTGAAGACGATACCAGGTTTCACTCCCAAGGATTTCTGGAAACCGATGTCTGATTATCTGCGCATGCAGAATCGTGATATTCTTTTCAATCTCTGCCAGTATGGACGCCATGATCCGTGGAGCTGGGCACCCTCTTTCGGCATTCAGAGCTGGCGCATCGGCGGCGACCTGAATCATAATGTCAACCACTACTTCGAGCAGGCGTTGAGAATTGCCGGCCCTCTGCGGAAGTACAGCCGACCCGGACACTGGAATGATCCCGATTTTTTATATATCCATCGCATCAAGGATGTCAAGCGTATGGGTGAACCATCCGAGGAGATACCGCTGGATACCAACCAGCGCTATCAGTATGTTACCCTCTGGTCGATTGTCTGTGCACCTTTTTTCTTCTCATGCGACATTGAAAATATCGATGATTTCACTGTGGCACTCCTGGCCAATGCCGAGGTGCTAAACATCAATCAGGATGAGCTCGGATATGTGGCCGAGGTGATTCGCGACGATGCCGATGAAACCGTGATGTTCAAAAAGCTGGCCGGCCATGCGATGGTGCTGGCGGTATTCAACCGTAACTCGGCACAGGAACGTTCAATCGAGGTTGGCTGGGATGAAATCGGAACATGCTGCAACCATGCGCTCTATGATGTCTGGCGACAAAAGGAGATGGGTGAGTATAAAGGCGGAATCTCCGTTAAATTGAGCCCCAACGGTGTGGGGCTTTTCATTCTTGACCGCGGCTTTTAACCACTGTAAGACCAACGTCCGTCATAAAAACAGGGTAGCGGAGGGCTTGAATCCTGCAGATCAGAGATTTTCCGCAGCGGATGCGGCCAGCTCACTGCGCTCACTTTGCCGCAGTGTCACATGTCCGTGAATCGGCAGCTCCTTGAGGCGTTCGGCAACATAGGTCAGTCCGTTGCTTGAGGCGTCGAGATAGGGGTTGTCGATTTGATAAGGATCGCCGGTTAAAACTATCTTAGAACCCTCACCCGCACGGCTGATGACTGTTTTAACCTCGTGCGGAGTGAGATTCTGCGCCTCGTCGATAATCATGAACTGCTTGCTGATGGAGCGCCCGCGAATGTAAGTCAGGGCCTCCAGTTCCAGAACATTGGTTTGCAGAAGATGCTCGATACGGGCTTGGGGAGCAACCAGTTTGCCCTGTTTTTTGGCTCCCGGGGGTGGGAGATTGGCCGGGTTGCTTCTGAAGATATAATCGAGGTTGTCAAAAATAGGTTCCATCCAGTGTGAAAGTTTCTCCTGCTTGTTCCCGGGCAGGTATCCTATGTCTTTGCCGAGTGGTATGATCGGGCGTGACACAAGAATCCGCTCATACTGCTTGTCATGCTGCACCTGCTGCAATCCGGCGGCAATCGCAAGCAGGGTCTTTCCGGTGCCGGCCTGGCCGACCAACGTTACGATTCCGACCGAGGGATCCATCAGGAGTTCCAGGGCGATGCGTTGTTCGACATTGCGTGCCTCAATACCGTAAATCTGATTGGTACGCAGATTGATTTCAGCCAGCGAACCGTCGGGAAAAACACGCGCGATGGCGTGTTTGTCGGAATTGTTTTCCGCAGTCAAATCCAGAAACATATTGGGGAAATAATCGGACGGCACCGATTCAAGCACCTGCCCGTCGTAGATACGGTCGATAGTCTCTTCACTTACAACCACATTTTCGAGTCCGCTGTAAAGCTCATCGAAGTTTATTTTCTCGTGTTCGAAATCCTCGGCGTCAAGTCCTAGAGCGTTAGCCTTGACGCGCACATTTATGTCCATCGAAACGATAATCACGCGTTCCGTGTTGTTGCCCAGCTGACGTGCCAGACGTATGATGGAATTATCAGCATTGTTTTCGGAGAGACCTGTAGGCAGATCGCGGGGGTCGGGAGATATCAGTACCCGTAAAGTTCCGCCACTGGGCAGAGCTACACCCTCTGAAAGTTTACCTTCAGCACAGAGAGCATCCAGTTTTCTGATTGTCTCGCGGGCGTTCCGACCCAGTTCGGAACTCTGGGTTTTGAACTTGTCGAGTTCTTCAAGCACATCCATAGCCAGCACCACATGATTGTCATCAAAGACATCCAGTGCCACCGGTGAGTGTAGCAGAACGTTGGTGTCCAGAACAAAAGTCTTCGTTTGTGCCTTACGCCTGCGGCGGGTTGCTCCGCTTTTTGATTGTGCTGTTTCCAAATTTATTTTCCCTGACATAGCTTTTTAAACCGATTTGCAGATGCGATTGATTTTTGAAGTGCAAGCAGTTCGCCAACCAAAGATCGCAATAACAACAAAACTAGTCAACGGCAGCAGAAATGCGGCACTTTCGCCATTCAGCGTAAACATTCCAAGATTGAAAGTGCCCTGATCGATAAACCAGCCGGCACCCATCGGCATCAGTGCCCCGCCGACAATTGCGAAAATCAAACCGGCCGAACCGAGTTTTGCATCCTCGCCAAGACCTTCCAGTGCTATGCCGTATATTGTGGGAAACATCAGCGACATGCAGGCCGAGATACCTACGAGAGTGACAAGTCCGGCCACATTCTGCAGGAGGATGGTCAGTATTGAAAGGACAATACCGCCTAGTGCCAGAGTGGTCAGCAGCCTGCCGGCATTGATGTATTTCAGCAGAAAGGTGCAGATAAAACGGCTGGTCAGAAAGATGATCATCGCCACAATGTTCCATTTCTGCGCAAGCTTCATCGTGAACCCGCAGTTCCGGGTGGCATATTGAATGATATAAGTCCAGCAGGTTATCTGCGCCGCAACATAAAAGGTCTGAGCGATCACCCCGCCCACCCAGGCGCGATTACGCAGTAGCCGCCGGGCGGACTCAATTGGATGGATATGTTCCGTCTTGCTTTTGGATGGAAGTCTGCTGAACAGAAAAATGAAAAAGATAAGTGTCACAACCACACCAAGAATAACATATGGATTGCGAATCACCATGATATCGTGGGTCTTCACAGCAGCATATCCGGCGGCGTTGCCCGGCATGGAAAGATACGCTTTAACAGCTTCGGGCAACAGCTCTTCCGAAACCCCATTTTCACGTAGCATCACTCTGATGCCATTGAAATAATCCTCCGCCTGCAGTTTGCCGAGCACCACCTGGGTGGCGACAAACATTCCCAGCAGCGAGCCCATGGGGTTGAATGCCTGTGCCAGATTAAGACGGCGGGTGGCGGTGGCAGGATCCCCCATCGAGAGGATATACGGATTGGCAGTTGTTTCAAGAAATGCCAGACCGAATGTCAGAATGTAGAGCGAAACGGGAAACCAGTAGAAGTTTTCAGTCACAGCAGCCGGCAGAAATAGCAGAGCACCGGTAGCGTAGAGTGCCAGTCCAACCAATATTCCGCTCTTGTAGGAATACTTCTGGATAAACAGTGCCGCCGGAATTGCCATGGTGGCATAACCGCCGTAAAAAGCAAACTGAACCAGCGAGCTTTGCGTGTTACTGATTTCAATGAATACCTGCTTGAAGGCGGCCACCATCGGGTTGGTGATATCGTTTGCAAAACCCCACAATGCGAAAAGCATCGTTACGAGCATAAAAGCCTTCAAATACTCTTTCGGTACCACCGCCGATTTGTCTTTGTCTTTTTCAAGTTGCATTTTGATTCTCCGTTGCCGCATTAGTCACTTGCGAAGGCAGTATCCTGTTAGCTCAGAGCCGTCCTCACTACGATTCCGCAACTCCGATATACCGCTAGTTGTTTCAGAATATAACGGTTTCCGTCAGGGAAAGAAACCATTAAAATTGTGTCCGCAAACAATTCAAACTAGCGATCTGTCTTGACCGGACGTGCCGATTTCTGTTAATTTCCGGTTGCCCTGCGTTCAGTGATTGCATGACAGTTTCGAGTGAGCTTTGTCCATGTCGCTCCATGTTTAAAGTTGTCGTGCAACCGGAAAATTCAGTGAATGTCAGAGATGAGATCAAGGAGTGCATTTTGTCTGAAAAAACAAAGAAAATCACTGCCATTTCAGAGTTGGAATGGTTTGTCCGTGATGAAAATGATGAAATTTTCGGTCCGGTCGATTTTCAAACCCTGAAGCTCTGGGTTGAGGATGGACGACTTTCACCACTGAGTTATATCTCGGGTGACAATCGCACAACCTGGCAGGCGGCGGTTGATCTCCCCGAACTGGAAATGGATGCGATCGCAGAGATTGAGCCCGGCTCTTTTTATGGTCCTATTCACCGTATGGCTATGACCGCGCTGATAGAGAGCGGTTCAATCCCGCGCAGTTCAGTAATCTATCAGAAGGAGTGCACGGTTCACAAAAGCGTTGCTGACTCCGCTGCCGCAACCCATTCCATGGAAGAAATCCAACGACTTCAAGCTGAACTGGAGCATTTTGCAACCGAGCTGGAAGAGCTGCGCTCCGCAGTGTGCGAGCGTGAGGCGGAGTGTTCTGATCTGCGTGCAAAGCAGACGGAAATTGCGGGCCAATGCAAAAAACTTGATGCGCTGAACCACGAATTGTCGGCGGAAAAGGAAGCGTTAAGCAAAGAGCTGGCCGAACTTTGTGAAAAAAACAGGTCGCTTAAGAGTGCCATGAATGCCGAGATCGCCCATCTGCGTGAACAGCTCGAAGATGCGCACTCCCGCGAACGTCTGCTCTCCAGTGAATGCTCCGCATTGAATTCCCGCAGCGAGAGCCTGCAGGATAACCTCAGAGAACAGCAGCGGCTTTCAGATGATAATAGCAAGCTTCACGCTGCCGAAAAAAAGGAGATTGAAACTGCCTTCTCTCTCAAACTTGAAAAAATTGAGATTGCGCATGAAGCTGAACTCAGTAATGTTCATCAACAATATCTTGACCGGCTTCAAGAGTTGGAGCATGAGCTGCGCAATGGCCAGTCTGAGGTCAAATCGCTGCGTGAAGTCAACCGCATGCTCGAAAAAGAGAAGGTGCCGGATGATGATTCCTCGGCTAAGCGTCGCCTTGCAGTCTTACGGCAACTCTTTGTTGAGGCGGCCACACTGCTTGAATATCCGGATCAACCCTCCTCGGAGTGCTGTGCTGAGGATGACGATAATAAGGAACATACCCCGGAACTGCTTGAATTTGAGGAGGTTAGTCCTCATGATTCACCGCACGGACGAAAGAAAGAGCGCGTTATTTCTCCACCGCCGGATAAAAGCACCACACCGGAAACCCGATCGGCTGATGACACTCTGCCTAACCGCGATAATGTCGGCGGCAAAGGGGGGCATGGCGATGTTCACTGCGCGTTCGCCGGGAAAGCTGCGGATAGCACTCGCAACTCTCTGGCTGAATTAGAGGCTCAGGCACGCCGTGAACTGCAGCGACTTTCGGCTTCCGGCAATCTGGCTGAAATTTTTAATAAAAAAAGCAGGTGATGTTCCAGTGCCAATACTGACACAGGAACAGAAGATTGAAAAAGGCTTTGCTTAAAATGAACTGCTTCGTACCTTATCGTAGCGTCTTCTGGACGTTTTTCAGAATCGGACTCTTCACACTGGGTGGAGGGTTGGTTATGGTTTCGGTTATGCGTCATGAGCTGGTTTTTAAGCGGCGGTGGATCGAGGAGGAGGATTTTCTCGCGGAGATGTCGATGGCTACACTTGTTCCCGGTGTGATAGCTGTGAATGTCGCATTTCTGCAGGGTCGGCGTATGCGCGGATGGCGGGGCGCGCTGATTGCAGTTCTGGGCACTGTGCTGCCCTCTGTCTGCGTTATTCTGATGGTGGTCTGGGTTGCACTGCCCTTCTTCGCCCATCCCGGAGTGGCGGCATTTCTGCGAGGTTGCGCACTGGCGGTTGCTGGCCAGCTGGCCTTTACAAGCTACCTTTTTGCAAGAAAATATTTAATGTCTCTGGCTAATGTGGCCCTTTGCGCGGTCTCGTTTTTGATGATAGTTCTTTTAAAATTGCACCCGATTTGGGCGGTGATCACGGCGGCCGGTATCGGTTATTTTTGCGCACAGCTCTCTGCTGCGAATGATGATTCATCCGAGAGCACTTTGAACTGAATTTTCCAGATGTTTCTGCCGGGAGGTTTACTGTATGCCTATCTTGATAAAGTTGTTTTTAAGTTTTGCCTTAATTGGGGTTGGCGCATACGGCGGTGGCTTGGTGATTATACCTCTTATTCAGCATGAGCTCGTCAACAGTCAGGGGTGGTTGACATTCAACGAGATGACGCAACTTATTTCAGTAGCGCAGATGACGCCCGGACCGATTGCGATCAATGCGGCGACATTTGCCGGTGTCCGCATTGCCGGCTTGCCCGGTGCGTTGGTTGCCACGACGGCCGTGGTTCTGCCGTCGATCCTGATGTTGTCGCTGCTGGCACCATTGATGGAAAGGATCAGCACCAATACGCATGTGCGACAACTGCGTGTCGGAGTGCAGATAGGGGTGGTAAGCCTGATTATCTTCGCCACCTGGTCATACGGCAGCGGTATAGTTGGAGGGTGGCTGGATTTTGCTGTTTCCGCTCTGGCTTTTACGGGGCTTGTTCTTACTGAAGGCAGGGTACATCCGGTTTTGTTTATTCTGGCCTGCGGCTTTTTGGGGTTGTGGTTGTTTTAGCAGTCTGTCGGAATTAAAAGTTTGACAAACGGCTAATATCAGCGGCAAAGCCGCTGAAGAGCTATAGAAGTTTGAGTCATCAGGCATGTGCAGCAAAAGCAAACCTGTATAGGAATCAGATTTCTGTATGCTGTTCCATTTTTTCTGTGGCGGGTTTAACGTAAAACGCACGGTTACTGCAGCATCGCTTTGAGAGCCGTAGTGATATCAGGATGTTTCCATTCGAAACGGAGCTGCCGCAGTTTTTGCGGAAGCACCTGTAAATTCGCCAATACGGTTTCCCTTGCCATCTCACCGAAAACCATCTTGAGCGCAAATTCCGGCACTGGCAGGCAAACGGGACGGTGCAGCACGGCTCCCAAAGCTCTGGTGAATTCGGCGTTGCTTACATTTCCAGGTGCGACGGCATTGACTGCTCCGGTCAGAGTATTGTCCTCTACAGCCCGTACATAAATGCGGACTATATCCGCCAGCGAAATCCAGCTCATCATCTGATGCCCCCAGCCGAGCGGACCGCCTAAACCCGCTTTGAAAATCGGCAGCATCTTTTTTAATGCACCGCCTTCGGGGGTCAGAACAACTCCGGTGCGGATAAATTTGGCATCTGCAAGCAGCTCCGCTGCCGCGCTCCCGGTGATCGCACCCTCCCACCTACAACAGAGTTCCGCCAGAAAACCACTGCCGGAGGGTGACTCTTCGGTTAGCTTATCATCCCTGTCATAACCGTAAAAGTTGATTCCGGATGCACAAATAAAATCAATTTTTCTGCCGTGCCTGGTTATTTCACTCATCAGCAGACGGGTGGTCGCCAAACGGCTTTGTACTATTCTGGCTCTGGCAGCTGCGCTCCAGCGCTGTGCAATGTTTTCACCTGCCAGATGGATAATACAATTTATTCCGTCGAAAGCGCTGGAATCAATGTACCCTCGCTCGACATGCCAGATAACATCACCATGCCGGCGCGAGAGCGTTCGTACAGTGTGCCCTCGTCTTCTGAGCGCGTCACATACAGACCGCCCGATCAAGCCGCTAGCTCCGCTTACAAGTATGTTCTTTGATGTCATAAACAATGTTTCTCTTGTATATCCACTCCATCGGTATCGTCCGGTAGCCCGGTGTACTGCGGCTGACGTCGCTATCTATAGATAGAAATGCCCTCGTGTACACCTGTACCTCTGCAGCAGTTGCGCTGGGTTGCTGCGCCGATATGCGCGGCGAAGAGAGGTGCGCGACACTCCGTATCCGGCTGGGGGTCGTCAATCCCGACTGCGCTGAAAATTCAATCATCAGTTTATATCTTGACCCTCAGCCGGTTGTCGGCTAATCAGCCAACGCTTCTACAATTCGCTGAGCAAATTCATCCAGTGCCTTCGCAATTTCTTCCTGCGATGCTCCTTTCTTTTTGTCGCGCGGGGTGAGTATGCTTACTCCCTGAACAACTCCGGCACCGTGTTTTTCGAAGGCCTTGTTGGCAACCTTGATCGTGTCAGATCCCTTTGTCTCCGGGAACCAGGCCGGCACTAAGGTTGAACAGACCAACCCTGGATTTTGCTTAACGACTTCGCCCAGATGGTTGTTGTAAAGTTTTGTGAGCTGGGGCGGCTGTTTGCTGAAGTGCGAAGGCCCTGCGAAGATGACCATGTCAAATTTACCTCCGCCCTCTGCCTGCGCTTTATGCAGACATGTAAAATCCCGGCACTTTGTATAATCAATCACATCGCTTTGAATCTTTGCGGAATCAAGTTTTTTCACCAGCATTTCCGTCAAGGTGTAGGTGTTGATCTCCTTGGTTGTCGCATGTGTGATGGCATCGGTCTCTTCCGATGGTTTTTCTGCGGGTTTGTGACCGGCACCCTGAATTATGATAACACGTCCAACGTCATTATTCCGGTTGCCGCCAACCGCCACCAGGCAGACCGAACCAACCAGTAAAATCATTACGAGTATATTCAGTCGCAAGTTACGTTTCTTCATTTTTACCTCCTCGTTATAAACATGGAGGGGCGTTTAAGTGGTTCCATTCTATCACTCTCCGTCCATCTGATTCAAGATTCAAAAAGGATGATTGAAACCATAACCAGGCGTCGTACCGCTGAGCGGCACTATGGCGGTCGCAGAAGAACACAAAGTTCACAAAGAGAGAGAATTTCTTACAGAGAAGAGAAGGTTTCTCACAGAGGCACAGAGATCACAGAGAGAGAAGAGGTTGTGGAAAGTGGGCAGTGAGAGTTGCTGCCCAGAAGCAAATGTAGTAGCCGCTTTATAAGCGGCACAAAGGAGTTACGTAAATTAGCGGGTTACCGAATGTCGCTTGAAAAGCGACTACTACAGAGTAAAATGGCCGGTGAGGTCACCGGCCCCACAGTTTGGCAATGTAGTAGCCGCTCTGCGAGCGGCATAAACGGGTAACGCCATGTCGCTCTGAGAGCGACTACTACAAAGAGACCCGTATGGGCACTCTGTAGGGCGGGTGCTTGTCCGGCGAAGCGTGCGAAGACGGAAGCGCGGCA
>JAGYOL010000084.1 GCA_018399555.1 Kiritimatiellia bacterium
CTGCTTCAGCAGCCAGAACTCGTAGTCGTTCTTCAGCTCGGCCAGGCTGGCGCGGGCCACGTCGGTCAGCTTCATCTCGGTCTCGGTCGAGGTGCTGGCGCGTTCCGAGCCCTCGGCGATGTTGACGCGCCCCGAGCGGGCGGCCTGAGTCATCTGGTCGAACTGGCGCCCGCAGGGGTCGTTGCGGCGGTTGAGGAACGTTGTGCAGAAGCGCCAGGTGGCAAGCTGCACGATCGAAGCGATCGTGAAGGAATCCAGCTTGCGGTATCCGCCGTATTTCTTAAACAAATTCATGCCTTAGGCCTTTCTTTTTCGACTGACTTCGACTACCGTCAGCGCCCGGTGCCCGTCGACGATCTTCTCCGCGTCTCCGCGTGAGACTTTCATCTCACTCTCCGCGTGAGGCATCGATGCCAGGCGCTCACGGATGGCTCTTAATCCCTCTGAAGACCGCTGCGCTCAGATTGTCCTCGAAAGCGGGGTGTCGTACTTTGCGCCCAAAAATTCAATCGTCCTCCGGTACTGCTCCGGGGCGCGAAACAATCGGCATCGTTTACATGCTCTGCACCTTACATAATAAAACCAGCCGGTCGCCACAGCTCAATCGATCCAGATCAAGAGCAGCGCATGCGCTCTCAACAACCCGGCAGGCCTTCATGCCGCCGCAGACCACAGGCATTCCGGTTCTGACTCCCCTTCTGATTTTAACGACCCGCCAATTCCGATCCAGAAAAATCAGATCGAGTGCAAAACGCATTCCGATGGTATGAACCGAAGCGCAGTGTTCGATCAGCATGGCCGAGTCCCGCGGCATCTCTGCTCGTCCCAGCAGACCGCGCAGCCGTTCAAAGAGACCCCGTGCGACCTCGACATTTCCGGCGAACACTTCATCATTCAGCAGCAATTGACCATAAAGCATAGTCTCAACCGGGTTCCTTTCTGCAATGCAGATGCCTTAACCGGATTTATGGTGCGATCCGCTGTTCCAGTCCACCCATCGCTTCATGGAACTACCCCGGCGGGGTATAAACGCCATCCGCGGGGGCTGGCCGGCACGTATTCTGACGACATCCTTGATCAGAGACTGCCAGTTGTGATGCCGGTGAACACGATCCTTAGCCAGCATTTTTTGAAGCAACAGTACAAAATTATTGGTGAGACCGGGCGCGAACTGCCGTGCATCGGGGGCCTGTGAGGAATCAGCGTGACAGGCAACTATCTCATCGGGCGTGGACTTTTCAAAGAGCATGTGTCCGGTAACCAGATGATAGAGTGTGGCTCCCAGGGCGTATATATCGGAACGGCAGTCGATATCGTGTCTGCCTGCGACCTGCTCCGGCGACATATAGGCGGGTGTTCCCAGAATTTCCTCACTCGAATTCTTTTCCGTTTTATGCAGCGACAGCGATCGGCACAAACCCAGATCGGTGACCTTCAGCGATCCGTCATCATCCACCATAATATTATCCGGCTTGATGTCGTTATGAACCATGCCATACGCGCTCCAGGCGTAATCAAGTGCCACCGACACCGCTTCAGCGATGGTCAGGGCGTCGCCTTCGGTGGTCATACCCTTGCGACGCAGGAGCTGTCCCATGGTGTAACCTGCCACCAGTTCCATTACAAAATAGTAGACGCCGTCGTTGAAGTTGGCATCATAAACCTGAACAATATTGGGGTGTTTAAGACGCGCCGCTGCACGGGCCTCCATCCGGAAACGCTGCAGATCCTCACTGTCCTCCGAAAAATTGTTGGCCAGCACCTTGATTGCGACCAGACGGTCAAGCGAAACCTGCCGGGCTTTCCACACTGCGGCCATGCCTCCCCGACCCAGCAGCTCGATAATCTCAAAATTGGGCATGTTCAACACAGGTTTTGAACTCATCGTGAAACAGTTCCCTCTCCCTTGCAGCCTGAGCAGATGATCACTCCTTCGCCCGCACATTTATCACATCGTTCACCCTTGTACTGTCCGGTTCCACCGCACCGGGGACAATCGATCAAACCGGCTCCCTGGCATTTATTGCAACGCGGCCCCTCACCGGTACCGCCGCAATCTTCACAGATTTCACATCCTGTGCCCTGACAGACCCGGCAGGGGATCTCGCCCAATCCCTGACAGACCCCGCAGAGTTTGCGCATGTCATCATTGAGCCGCTTTTTCCTGATGGAGCTTCCGCCTGAAGAGCGAACATCATCTTCAACAATCCCGTTTTTACAATTTGCGGCGGGACATTTGACCCAGCCGGAACCGCGACATTCACGACATGTGTCCAATCCGGTGTATTGGCAGTTTTCGCAAGGCGCTGGTATGCCGGTCATAACCAGAACACGCTGTCGCAGCGAAAGTGCCGCATACAGTTCCTCGCTTACGCTGGCGCGTCCTAGTTTGTGGTGGTTCCCGACCATCATCCGCTGTTCGAAGCTCTGGCGTCCCTTCAAGACATTCATTTTGATCCGTTCAACCGAGAGATGCGCCACCGTGTAACCCAGGCCCTTGCAGTGTCTGCACTGCACACCATCGACAAACTTCATGTTCCGGGTGCCGGTGAACTTACCGACATCAACCATGTATTTACCGGTTCCCTTGCAGAAGCGGCAGGGCACCCTGCCGGTGCACATCGCTTTGCGGCAGAGCCGCATATTCTGCATAATTGTTTCGCCGACACGCTTCGATATGTCATCCACCGGAACCAGGCGCAACACCGCGAAGGCGTTCTGATAATAGGCGAATGCCAGTCCGGGATCGCTCTCCTGCACATCTCGCGCCAGTTTATACTGCTTACGCACAAAATCCTCAGCCATCTGCCCGACCGGAGTAATCTCTTCTTTGTCTTTCACAGGCGCAGGTGCGGGAGC
Organism: Kiritimatiellia bacterium; assembly: GCA_018399555.1. Lineage (GTDB taxonomy): Bacteria > Verrucomicrobiota > Kiritimatiellia > RFP12 > UBA1067 > M55B167. The sequence goes on from JAGYOL010000084.1 coordinate 2,860, forward strand.
CACCTCTTTTTTTTCAACCGCGGTACCGCAGTGGGCGCACTTCGCAGCACCGTCCTTGATCTCGTGACCGCATTTACTGCAGATTGTCAGGGCCCAGATAAGCGGACAGAGCAGCACAAAAACGGCGGTCAGCAGCAGTATTTTAACATTGTCAAATCGTTTCATGATTGATAGCCCCTTCCTGTTTTTCCGCATCGCGCAGGCTGTACTCTCTGAGTTTGCGGTGTAGTGTCCGGCGGCTTATACCCAGTTCCCGGGCAGCTTTGGTTTTATTGCCCTTGTTTTTTTCCAATACAGCCCGTATTTTACGCTCTTCGGTATCGGCCAGAGAACCCCCGGTCAGCGAAACCGAGCGTCCGGGGAGTGTCGGAGCGTCACAGGCCTCACGGATATTCGGCGGCACATCCCGCACTGTCAGTTTGTCTCCGCGGCAAAGCACAACCATTTTTTCAATCGTATTGCGCAATTCGCGCACATTGCCGGGCCACTCATACGCCTGCAGCACCGCCACCGCCTCCGGCGTGATCCCTTCCACATTCTTACCGTTTTTTTCAGCAAACTCCTTGAGAAAGCGAGTGATCAGAAGCGGCACATCCCCATCACGCTCTCTGAGCGGCGGAAGGGGAATATCCACGACATTCAAACGGAAGAAGAGGTCCTCTCTGAACTTGCCCTGAGCGACATACTCACGCAGATCACGATTGGTGGCCGCGATCACGCGGATATCGACATTGATCGGCTGCTGTCCTCCGACACGCTCGAAGTTGCGTTCTTCCAGCACACGCAACAATTTAACCTGAATAGATGGATCGATTTCAGAAATTTCGTCCAGAAAAAGAGTGCCGCCGTCCGCCATTTCAAAACGTCCCTTGCGCTGATTTTCAGCTCCGGTGAAAGCCCCCTTTTCATGGCCGAAAAGTTCACTTTCCAACAGGGAAGCCGAGAGTGCCGCACAATGCACTGCCACAAAAGGGCCCTTACTGCGGGTACTGAGCCGGTGAATCGCTTTCGCCACCAGCTCCTTGCCGGTACCGCTGGGGCCCTGAATCAGAACCGAAGCCTGGGTCGGGGCCGCCTGGCGCACAATGTCGAAGAGCTGCGTCATCGCTTCGGATTCACCGGTGATGTGTTCCAGTCCGTATCTCTCATTCAGTTGAATCTCAAGCGATTCGACCCGCTGTTCAAGGTCGCGTGATTTAACCGCACGCGAAATGAGCATATCAAGATGATCGAGATTGATCGGCTTGGTCAGAAAGTCATAGGCACCCTGTTTCATGGCTTCCACTGCGGATTCAACCGAACCGTAGGCCGTCAGCAGAATGCAGAGGGTGCGGGGATGCTGGGCCTGCACACGTCGCAGCAGGCTCAACCCATCCGTTCCGGGCATCCGCAGATCGGAGAGAATCACATCGATTTCCGGGACCTTGCCAAGTAGCGAGAGTGCAGCCTCGGCACTCTCGGCGGCATGCACCTCATAGTTGCGCTGTAACGCCCGTTGCAGACCGTCGCGGGTGTTTTTATCATCATCCACAATCAGCAACACTGGTTTTTCAGCCATGTCACACAGCTCCCTTCTTCAACATTCTTACCCGGCGTTCCGAACGCGGCAGCCTGATTTTAAAGCAGCTGCCCTCATGCAGCTTGCTGGAAATTTCAATCTCGCCGCCGTGATCATCAATAATTCGTTTGACGATCATCAACCCCAATCCGCTGCCCTCTTTTTTGGTGGTATGATACGGCTCGAAAATGCGGCGCATATTGAGCTCGGAAATTCCGGCCCCGCTGTCGCAGAAAGCGATATTCACATAGGTGTCATCGACAGAGAAAACTATATTCAGACGACCGCCGTCGGGCATCGCTTCGAGCGCGTTTTTAACCAGATTAAAAAACACCTGTTTGATCTGTGAACGGTCAAGATGAACTGTCGGCACGTTGGCTGGCACATCCACGCTGACTGCGATACGGCGGTTTTCAAATTCGGTTTTAAGCAGTTTCAGGGTTTCATGCAGCACCTCGGTGGGGTGTTCCACAGCGAGCACCGGCTTAGTGGGACGGATCGCCCTCAAAAACTGCGTAATCGTCGCGTCGAGTCGTTCAACTTCGGTTCTGGCAATTGAAACCAGCTCACTCAAAGATTCGCGCAGCGGCTCCTGATCAACTTCGCGTAACTCACGTGCAAGCAGTTGCAGATGAATATTAAGCGCATTGAGCGGATTACCGATCTCATGCGCAACCCCGGCGGCCAGCAGTTTAACCGCATCTGAACGCTCACTCTCAAGCGCACTGGCTTCGTCCTGGCGCTCTTTGGTAACATCCCGCAGAATAATCAGTATTCCACTGATTCCGACACCCTCCACTTCGATCGGGCGCCCGGAAACCGCGACAACACGGTGTTCAGGATAGCTGATTTCAATTTCGCGTGTCACCATGCGTGCCCAGCCGTCATTGCTGCTCTCCGGCATCTCCAGCAGGTGCTCCCACTCCCAGTCGCGCAGATACCTCAGGACGGAACGCCCCCTTATCTTTTCGTAGCTGAACCCGGCCAGTGTTTCAGCAGACCGGTTGGCATAAATCAGCAGTCCTTCGCCGTCAACAACCATTATGCCTTCCTGGATGTTCTGAAAGATCGTCTCCAAAAAGCCGCGTTCCTGTGCCAGGCGCGATATATAGGAGTGCAGACTCTTCTTGTCGAGCTTGTCCAGTCGCGATGCAACTCTGTCAAAAAAACCGGATACCACAGCTTTCAATCCCTCCATCAAGCAGATTCACGTATGCCAAATTGTCCCACATTTTAACCCTTTTAAATCTGGCATGCAACTCGGAAATGAGACAAAATGACAGAGGAAGCAAGCTGGGCAGCTCCTGCACTCCGTCATCAATCCGAACTGACGCGTCGGAATTCAACCCGGCGCAGAATACGTATCTGCAGATAGGTGAAGCCGATCAGGGCGACCCCCAGAAACCAGGCCATGGTTGTGGCGGTTGAGAAACGCAGATTGTTGTAGGCCTCTTTCCAGATGGCCAGACTGAGCACATTGGTGGCATCACCGGGGCCGCCGAAGGTCAACAGAAATATACTCCCCATCCCCTGGAAAGCGGCAATGAAAGCTCCCACGAAGTTGATAACCATTAACGGCAGAATCTGCGGTATGGTGATATGACGAAGTCGCCGCAGAATTCCGGCACCGTCGATGGCGGCGGCTTCGTAGTAATCCTGCGGCAGCGACTGCAGTGCCGCTACATAGATCAGACTCGCCATACCGGCACCGGCCCATACTCCCGGAAGAATACAGCAGAGCATGGCAAGAGCGGGGTCCTGCAGCCAGCTCTGGCGAGCCACCCCGAAAAGTGCCAGCAGCTGATTTAGCATGCCGTTTTCCGTCGGATCATACATCAGTTTCCAGAGCAGTGTAACCACCAGTGCGCTGGTAAGCTGCGGAAGAAAGTAGAGGGTGCGAAAGAAAACTTTGCCCCGCGGAATCTCGACCAGCATCAGAGCCAGCACTACGGGGGTCAGAAATCCCAGCAGCAACGTTATACCGACATACACCAGAGTACGTCCCCAGGCGGCCCAGAAACCGCTGTCGGTTGCAACCATAATAAAATTATCGAGTCCTGCCCAGCCGCTCTCACCGACAATCCGATATGATTGAAATGCCATGAGCGCGCCGCGCAGCAGCGGATAGTAACTCCACAGGGCGATCGACAGTAGAGCCGGTGCAAGCATCAGCCAGGGTGCTGCACCGTGCCGTGCCCTGCGTTCTGTCTCCAGCGACTGCTCGCTGCGTTTCGCACGGTCAGTTCGGATCAGCAGTGTGACAACAGCAATCGCAACGCAGAGAATCACGCCGAATATGACACGGGCCAGAGGCCGTTTACGTCGCAGAATCTCCTCTGGCATCTCAAACATCAGACCGCTGTTGGCATCTTCATTGATGGAATCGAGTGCAGCGGCATAGTCAAAGTTCTCACCAGCATCGGAGAGCAGAATACCCAGTAGCCGACGGCTGATCAGGTCGGAGACCGCCTGCCAGAAACCGGCATAAGGTTCGGTACGGGCCAGAATTTCACCCGATTCAATCAGCTCATAGTTACGTCGAATCGACGGAGGAACCTCATCGAGGTACTCTTCAAATCCCATCCGTCGCAGATCGGCAGGATTGCACCAGCGTGCGTGTCCTTCAAGCACCTTACGACGGATCTCCTCATCTTGAACCGAAGAACCGGTGATGCTACGCAGACATTTCCACACCATGTCACGTTCTTCTTTTGAGCGGCGTCCAACACCTTCGGTCATGCTGTAAAAATGGCGGTGAGCCTGAAATACCGGTTTATTATCCAGCGTGGCAGCGGGAATCGGCATGATGCCGATCATTTCGGGCGGCAAATTGAGATCGCGTGTCAATTTTTCAACAAGCTCATTACCGGAGAACACCGCCACCACCTCTCCTCGTTCAAAGAGTTGCGGCAACTCGGTATTAAGCCGCGGCAGAGCGCGTGCGACCCCTTTGACAATCTGATCCTCCGTAAACTCGATCCTTACACCCGCCGGGGTTGTCACAAAGCCAGCCGCCACATCGGCGGGAGCCAGATCAATCGGCTCGCCTTCGGCACTGCGGATCCAGGGTGCCCAGACAAGCCGATGCAGAAAAGCTGCGGCCTGCACGGCCTCCGGCGAGTTGAAATCGGCTCGCCACTCTCCACTCACGTTCGTTAAATCCTCGCCGGTTTCGACCACCGTGAAATCGGTCGTTTCCATTGCGAAGCGGTGCACTCTGCCGGTTTTCGGCGATTTTCGCAGATTAACAACCGGCGATCCACCGGCGGACTGCATCCAGGGCAGCCAGGCCCAGGGACGGTTTTCTATTCCAAAGGCACGTTGACCGCGCTCCAATCCGGCACCGGAGACATTTTTGCCGGGAAAGGTCAGACGTTGACACCAGCGGAAAAACTCATCCCAGCTCTGCGGTATGTAATCGGGGTCGATGCCGGCCTGACGCACCAAATCTTTGCGGTAAACAATACCGTAATACCACACTCCGGCAAGCGGAACCCCGTAAATCTTACCGTCTTTAACAGCAACCTGACGCCAGAGGGCGGGTACATCCTTCCACCCCTCCCAGCGAGCCTCGCTGTCATCAATCATGCCATCGCCGTTCAGATCATCACCGATCCACTCATTGAGCGGATAGATGAACCCCTGATCGATATCGTGTCTGATAATATGAAACCAGCAGTAGTAGAGATCAGGAGCCGATCTTCCGGCCATGGACAGCATAAACGGTGCGCGGCCACCGCCGCCCGGCAGCGACAATCCACCCCATTTCTGCGGATTCAAGCGCGGTTCCTGACGTGCCAGCTTCAATATCTGACGGGTAATCGGTGCTTCCGGCGTGTCGGGATTGTAGCCATCCAGAAACGAAACCGTTATCATATCGTTGACGGAGGACGGCCGAGTAGATGTAGCATGTGTAAAGCCGATGCGTGAACAGATTATAAAAAGAAAAAGAATTTTTTTTATGTTCAGCATCCTCTGGCAACTACCCTTCCGCCACAGTGAAATATACAACAGATATTGATGAAACACAATACCTGGACACAGGGTGTCTTTTATCGACGCCGAAGTTGCGCTGTGTATCAGACTTCGTATGACCAGGGCGCCCGCAACGGGCGTTCCAGCATTGCAGCCGCCTCCCGGTCACCGGAAATCGTTTCTTTCTCAGCATCCCAGCGGATTTTACGGTCGAGCTGCATCGCGATATTGCCCAGGTGGCAGACTGTTGAGACGCGATGGCCGATTTCAACCGGTTCATTGGGGTCTTCACGCGATTTTACGCAGTCGATAAATCTGCGGTAGTGCGCCGTAAACTGATCCCAGGTGTGGGCACCGGGAACCGCTTTGGCAATCTCGGGTGATGAGGCGCCTGTGATCTTGCGTCCGTTAGTTTCGATCCAGCCTTTATCGCCGTCGATTCTGACACCGAATGATTTCGGTGATGTCACGCATTCCATCTCCAGCCCGTCGGCGTAACGGAAGCCGAAGTGTACCTTGGTGGCGGTATCAAACAGATCGCCCCTAAGCGGCCATTCAGCCCCCATATTCCACAACTCAACCGGCATTGTATTATCTAGTTCGAGAGCCCACATTGCCAGACCGATCGCATGGTGACCGAAGTTGGTGGTCTGTCCGCCGGAGTAATCACTGACAAAACGGAAGCGATAGAAGCAGCGATCCTCATGGTAAGGCGCTTGCGGAGCGGGTCCGAGCCACATATCGTATTCAAAACCCTCGGGAACCGGCATCGGTTTCCAGCCGGGGCCGGGTCCGTCAAAATTGTTTTTGGCCACATAGTTCAGAACATGACGCGGTTTACCGACTATCCCCTCGCGAATCGCTTTGCAGAAACCGTTGAGAAAGGTTGTTGAGCGCCACTGACTGCCGGTCTGCAGTACACGATTGTATTTACGAACCGCTTTAATCATTTCCTGGCCATCACGCACTGTCAACGACTGCGGTTTCTGGCAGTAGATATCCTTGCCGGCGGCCGCAGCCTGAATAGTCTGAATGGCATGCCAGTGATCGGGTGTGATAATCGCGACTGTGTCGATATCATCACGGGCCAGCAGATCGCGAAAGTCGACATAAGATGAGCACCCTTTGAACAATCCGGTGGGTGAACGTTCGGCGTAGGCTTCCTCCACCATTTCGCGCACCGGTTCACGTCCGAGGAACTGAGCGTCATTCTTGTAGCCATGACTGCCTTTGTTGACATCGCACACCGCCACAACCTGAACATCCTCCATCGGCAACCAGCGTTTCAGATCCTGTTCCGCCTGATTACCGCAGCCGATTATGCCCATCGTGATACGTTTGGATGGTGAATTCGCCCCGAGAGTACGTGAATTGACGATCATCGGGAATCCGATCGCACCGGCTGCTGTCGCCCGCAGAAAACCGCGCCGTGTACTCGACAACCCTGAATTATTACAACTGTTGCTCATTTTAAAACTCCTTGATTTCTGTTGATTACAACGTCCAACCCTTGCGGTTGTCGCTCTTGAGAAAACGATTTAATTCCGGCAGATTGGTGCAGCGCACTGCGTCGCCATCCCACTCGATTCGCCGTCCCTTGCCGGCATGTACCGCCAGACAGCCGAGCAGCACCAGCTCATTGAGCGGACCGGAGTAGTCAAAGTGGGCACTGGGCGGCGGACCGCCGCGACAAGCGCGGAAGAAATCACGTTGATGAGTACCCTTGACACGCGGCAGGGTTTCGGGCGGTCTTTTGAATGCGCGGTGAGCCTCTTCCGGCACGATGCGCACCCCATCGCCGTAGGCGTCGGTGATCATCATTCCCTTTTCACCGACATACAGCGTGCCGTTCCCTCCGAAGTTGCGGTCATACTCCTTTTCCAGCTCCCGCACCAGTGCCGGACGATTCTGAGCGGCCATTGTGACACAGTCGTTTTTAGGATTCACTGTTTTGTTGTTGAACGGCTGCCCCGGTGCCAGACCGTCATACCAATGAAGACGAACCGGCTGCATACCTGCACGCGCCGGAAAATCCCATCGAATGCGCGTACTGACCGGAAAGCACTCCGCGTTGCCGCCGAAACTCTCTTCGAGCATGATCGCGTCGGGGTGGCCGAGTTTGAGTGCCCAGTAAGCCGGATCAAGGATATGGCACCCCATATTACCCAGCGATCCGTTGCCGAAATCGAACCAGCCATGCCAGTCGTGCGGGTGCAGCCCCTCGTGATAGTCGCGGTACGGTGCAGGACCGACCCACTGATCCCAGTCGAGTCCTGTAGGTACGGCCACAGTGGCGGGGCGTTCCGCCACCCGCCCGTTGGCACGGTTGCTCCAGCAATAAACATCATGAACTTCGCCGATAGCACCGGCCCAGACAAACTCACACAGGCGCCGGCAGCCCTCACCGGAGTGGCCCTGCTGTCCCATCTGAGTCACCACACCGTGTTTACGCGCCTCTGTCACAAGCTGACGTGACTCGGCAATGGTGAGGGTCATCGGCTTTTCAAGATAAACATGAATACCCCGTCGAATAGCCATCAGAGCCGGGAGAGTATGCTGATGATTGGGTGTCGCAACTATCACCGCATCGAGCTCGTTTCCCAGCTCATCAAACATTCTGCGGTAGTCGCCGTAGGCTTTGACCTTTGCAAGGTCATAGTCGGGAGCAACCTCTTTAATCTTGAGAAGAGCTTTCTCGATCGCGCTTCTGTCAGGATCGACAATCGCCACCAGCCGCTCCTCGCAGGCTGCATCGATATGTGCGCTCAACCCTCTGATACCACAACCCAGCACCGCCACCCGCAGCGGCTTGTCGCGAGCGGCACCACTGATCTGCGCATGCAGGCTCAATGCTGAAACTCCGACAGCACCGGCGGTGCTCTTCAGAAATCCGCGTCTGTTCAATCCTGTTTTCATAATGATTCCCCCTTATTCTCTTCTTTCACTAACCTGGGTTATTCTAGCTTAACGGATGATTAAAAGCAAGCCATCCGAGCAGAAAACCCAGGGCAAACGCATCTAATTTTTCGTATTTGAACCTCTTTTTGGCTCGCTTCTTGCGTTTTGGAGAACTCTTTCGTGTGTCCTGGATAACCGGATCGGCATCCGTTTGGCTCAAAAAAGCGCAAA
>JAGYOL010000085.1 GCA_018399555.1 Kiritimatiellia bacterium
TTCTTGTTTTTTACGACAGAAACTAAAATTATAGCGACTAACCGCGCCGTTGCCTGAAATTGCCGGTATCTCTTTGTTTTGCTATACTTCCCGGTTTAAGCCAGATAACAACGTGTGCGCTCCGCATCTCAAACAACTGTAAAAAGCGAACTGGATATCGCTTATGACATTGCGGAGTTCCGCACCTAATTTTATGGAGATTTATCATGGGACTTGGCGTCGGAATCGTCGGGCTGCCGAATGTCGGCAAATCAACCCTCTTCAATGCTCTGACACGCGCACAGAACGCGGAGTCAGCCAACTATCCATTCTGTACTATCGAGCCGAACAAGGCTCTCGTGCCCATGTCGGACGAGCGACTTGACAAACTTGCCGCGATTGCCAGACCGGAAAAGATTTCACGGGCCACCGTTGAATTCATCGATATCGCCGGCCTTGTACGCGGAGCCAGCAAAGGCGAGGGTCTGGGCAACAAGTTTCTGGCTAACATCCGCGAGGTCGATGCGATTCTGCATGTGGTACGCAGCTTTACCGATGACGATGTGGTGCATGTGGAGGGCGGGATCGATCCGCTACGTGATATCGAGATCATTGAAACCGAATTGCTGCTGGCTGATATGCAGGCACTTGAGAAACGTATCGAACGCGTCGGGAAACAGGCACGTGCCGACAAAGAGCTGCGCAAAGAGGTTGAAGCGATGGAGGCTCTGCTGGCACATGTCAATCAGGGTCATCCCATACGTACATTCAGATATGGAGTCGGCAACCCGATCGAAACCACACTGAAAGAAAATCATTTCCTGACCGCCAAGCCGGTCATCTATTGCGCCAACGTCGGCGAGGACGAACTCGACAAACCGTCGGACTTTGTCAACAAAATTGGTGTTTTCGCCCGCGAGCGCGGATGTGATGTCGTCACGATCTCAGCTAAAATGGAGAGTGAACTGGCCAGCCTTTCAGATGAGGAAAGAATCGACTTTCTTGCCTCGTATAATCTAACTGAGAGCGGATTGGAACAGACCGCCCGCATGGCCTACCATACACTTGGACTGGCGAGTTACTTCACCGCAGGTCCCAAAGAGGTGCGTGCCTGGACCTTCCACCGCGGCTGGAAAGCGCCACGCTGTGCCGCAGTGATCCATACCGATTTCGAACGCGGTTTCATCCGCGCCGAGGTCATTAAATATGCCGACTACATCATGCACAACGGCGAAACCGGGGCCAAGACCGCCGGTGTAATGAGGGTTGAAGGCAAGGATTACGAGGTGCAGGACGGCGACGTGATGCACTTTTTATTCAATGTCTGAAACAGTGCAGTTTCCCATCCGCTACTGCTGTTGCTGCGGGTCACTCTGCAAAACGGTGACGCCCGGCAGCCTCTTGTAGGCGCTAACCCATCCGTTGGTCCACTCTGTCCCTGGATCAAAACGTTCAGGATCCGGATGTATGTCGTCGGGTGTGCCCGATTTCCCATCCGGTCCGGCCGAGAGCAGAAGCGGGCTTGCACCTTCACGCGGCTCATAAATAAAGGGTGTCTCCCAGGGATCACCACGCAGATGGCTGATGTACGGACCATCCCATTGCTCCTCTCCCGGATCACGCACCAGTGCGGCCAGCCCCTGCGTCGCGGATGGGTAGTGCCCCACGTGAAAACGGTAGCGTCCCAGAGCTTCCGCCAGCACATCCACATGCCGCATCGCCCTTTGAACACGTGACTCCCTTTTACGACTGACCGAGCGGTCTGCCGCCCCGAAAAGCAACATCCCTATCAGCGCCAGCACAAACATTACCCCGAAATAAAAGGTCGGATTACGCAACACTGACGGATCAAAAGCACCTTGCATATCCTGTCTGCTGCGCTCGTACTGCTTGTGGATGCGCTCCAGTGCACGATGACGCATACGATGCTTTTCTCCCAGAGCCCGGGCGGTCTCGCTGTCCAGTATCGGCAGGTTGATCGCCATGTAACGTCCGCAATGCGGACACTTTGACTCGCGCAACTCCGCTATAATCTTCTTGCAGTATGGGCAACGGTATTTCAAGGGTCCAGATTCTCAAGCTCACATGTATCCATATCTATGCGACGATAGTAGCAGTTACGCGGCTGCCCATTCCGGTTTTTCGTATGGCAGATGTTGCCGCGCCTGGGGCGTACAATATAGAGTAGCGAGTTTTGCTCACAATTCACCCGCGCCTCCAGAAGTTCGAAGCTCTCACCGGAACTTTTGCCTTTTTCCCAGAGCTCTCTGCGTGATGTGCTCCACAAAACCAGCATACGCTCGGCAAAGGCTTTTTTCATCGCAGTTTCGTTGGTGTAGGCCACTAGTATGACCTCCCCGGTATCGGCATTCTGCACCGCAACCGGAATGACATCACTGCAGTTTTCAGCAATCTTGGCAATCTTTTCAAAATCCAGCGTCAGCCGGCTGCCCTCTTCCAACTCTTTCCTCATCTTCCCTCCATCACACTTATCCGGGGTTAACAACAATCTTCACCGCTTAAAATCAGTACCCGTTGCAGCTATACACCGAACGGAAGGTACGCCTGCAGGATGCTGAAGGCTTTTATAATAACACAGCACTCTCCGGCTGCAACCGAATTCTTTTAACTGCTTGTTTTTCAGTGCCGGAGTTGAGAGAATGAAGGGCGGTGAAAAAAGTGCCGGAATTTTGACTGAATGGAGAATCGCATGAAGTATCTTAAGTATCTCTGCCTTTTGCTGGCGTGTATGGGTTCCAACCTGCAGGCGATGGACGCTCTTCAAAGAAGTTTTTTAACACCGCCCGATTCAACCAAGCCATACATGTACTGGTACTGGATAAATAATAACGCCAGTGCCGAGGGCATCACCAAAGACCTGGAGGCCATGCGCGCTGCGGGTATAGGGGAAGTTTTCATCGGGCATGTGGTCAGCGACGGTCTGCCAGAGGGCAAAGTGCCGATTTTAAGCCCCCGATGGTGGGAGCTGGTCTGCTTCGCAGTTACCGAAGGTGAGCGTATCGGCGTACGCGTGGGAATGTTCAACGGGCCGGGGTGGAGCCAATCCGGCGGACCCTGGATGAGCCCTGAGCAGAGCATGCGCTACCTGGTCAGCACGGAGACCCGCGTCAAAAGCGGCACTGCGTTCAACGGCAATCTTGCAAAACACGAAAAAGCACTGCAGGATGTGGCGGTGATCGCCTATCCGGCACCGGCACACGACGACGTTATCGTCAAACCCTTAAAAGCAAAGACCTCCAATGGTGACCAGGCTCTCACCGAACTAGCTCTGCAAGGCCGTGGACGGGCTGAATTCAGGAATAAGCCCTTCTCTATTGAATTGACTTTCGACCGCCCCCGTGAACTCCAGCATCTCACTCTCGATTTCGGTGACTCACGCGCTAAACTATCAGGCACCATCGAATCGATCGATTCCGGCAAATACGTTAAACTGCGAGATTTTAAAATCTTCCGCACCAATCTCAAGGATGCGATGGGTCCGTTGGTGCAGGCACCCTTCGAGCTTTCATTTCAACCGACATCAACTGCCGGAATCCGGCTCTCCTTCACCCGAATCGAAGTGCCCCCAACGCTTTACACCATGCACCTTTCCCCCGCAGCCCGTATTGATTTCGGAGTAGAAAAACAACTCGGCAGAATGTACCCTGAACCGGTTCCGCCGGTGGATGCCTTCGTCTGGCCTACAATGCCGGAAAACAGTGACGGAACAGCAGTCGATATCGGACGGGTTGTGATTTTAACCGATAAAATGCAGGCTGATGGTTCTCTGCAGTGGCAGGCTCCCGCAGGCTCCGACTGGATTATCGAACGCTTTAATATGGCCACCACCGGCATGATGTGCGGTCCCACCCCGCCGCAGGCGCAAGGTCTCGAGTGCGATAAAATGAGCAAAGCCGCCGTCCAGACCCATTTCGACGGCATGATCGGCCGATTCCTGCAGCTCATACCACCCGAACAACGCAGGGGTTTCCAGCACATCACCCTCGACAGCTATGAGGTCGGACCACAGAACTGGACAGACGGGATGGCGTCATTCTTTGAAAAACGTTTTGGTTACAACCCGATCCCATGGCTGGCAGTTGTCAATGGCCGCGTTGTCGGCAGCCGTGAACAGAGCGACCGTTTTCTGCGTGACTGGCGCCGGCTGATCGCTGATCTGATCGCCGAAAATTATGTCGGCGGTCTCAAAGAGGCAGCCAATCGCCACGGCCTACGCACCTGGCTGGAAAATTACGGCCACTGGGGTTTCCCTGGAGAATCACTGCAGTACGGCGGTGCCAGTGATGACATCGGCGGCGAATACTGGCTGTGGAACACATTGGGCGATGTGGAGTGCCGCCTAGCAAGTTCAACGGCCAATGTTTACGGCAAACGGGTAGTCTCCGCCGAAGCCTTCACCTCCAATAAAAATTTCGTGCAGGTGCCTTCCAATATCAAGACCCGCGGAGACTGGTGTATGGCAGTCGGAATAAACCACTTTGTATTGCACCTCTATACCCACCAACCCTACAACGCGGCACCCGGCATTGTCCCCTGGTTCGGCACAGATTTCAACCGCCATTCAACCTGGTTCACCGATTTCGGCAAAGGCTGGACCGATTATCTGCGACGCTGCTGTCACCTGCTGCAGCAGGGCAACCATGTGGCCGACATCGCTTACTTCTTTGGTGAGGACACACCGCGCATGAACGGTCTGCTCGAACCAGCCCTGCCCGACGGGTATGATTACGATTTCATCAACCGCGAGATTCTGCTCTCATCAGCCGCCTGCCGTGACGGACGCATAACCCTGCCGCACGGTCAGAGCTACCGCGTGCTGGTGCTGCCGCCATGCGAAACCATGACACCCGAACTACTCGAACGCATCGGCCAATTCGTTAAAGACGGTCTTACTCTGCTGGGCAACCCGCCATTGCGCTCACCCAGTCTGAAGAATTACCCTGAATGCGACCGGCAAGTGCATAAGTTAGCCGCAGAGCTGTGGGGCACCAATCCGCCAGCTAAATGTGAACGCAAAGTTGGCAGAGGCCTCGTCTTCCGCGGCCACTCACTCGATGAAGTTTTCAAGCGGCTGCAACTGGCGCCGGATGTGCACGGAGCAGGCCGCGATGTTCTCTGGACCCACCGCGCAACCGATGATATCGACATCTACTTTGTCAGCAATCAAAGCGAAAGTAGTGCCGTCCAATTCAATCCGGTCTTTCGCGTCACAGATTGCGCACCGGAACTGTGGCGCCCGGAAGATGGCAGCAGCACCACACCGGCCATCTATAAACAACTCGATGAGGGTCTCTGCGTACCGTTGCAACTCGGAGCCACCGAATCTGTTTTCGTGCTCTTCCGTAAACAGAACAAACTCCGATCCGAAATGGTCAGCACCTTGAAATACAACCACGAACCGGTCATCGACTGCACCCCCGCACCCACCTCACAGCAAACTGATATCGATCAGAATAACAGCACCTTCACAATGAGCACCTTTGTGTCAACCGATAAAACCATCACTTTGCCTGAACAGCGCCCCACCGGTGTCAGCAACAAAGGACAGAATTTCGTCGCCATGCCGGTTCACGGTAATCAGTGGGGCGACAACCACTCCGGTGCCGGTATATCGGTCGGCATCAACGGCGTTGTGGTTCTAGAACACTGGAACAATAACATGCCGCCGGTGCTGGTCTGGAAAGCCCCCGCCCCGCTGACCGGTGAAAATCATGTCGCGGTTGTCTATGAAGATGGGATCCCCCGCCTGTATGTGAACGGCAAACTTGTCAAACAGGGAATCGCTTCAGACCGGATTGTACACTGCTCTGAGCCCACAACTGAAATCTTTATCGGGGAATCAAGAGGATTTACAAACTTAGAATATGCTTTGGATGAGAATGAAATAGCAGAGATAAGTGCCGCAGCAACCGGAGTCTTCACGCTGATCTCTCCGGATATCCTGAGTGACAACAATGGCTCTCTCGCTCTCTTCGCTCCACTCCCGGGGCGTTACACCGCCGTTCTCTCCGATACAACCGAGAAAGAGTGGTTGATTGAATCGGTCGCCCGTCCGGTTTCATTGACCGATGGACAATGGCAGGTCGAGTTTGAACAGCGTCACGATATGCGCCGCACCGTACAGTGGCAGACACTCACTGACTGGAAAGATTGCGATGACGATCTGATCCGGTACTATAGCGGAACAGCAATCTACCGCCGGGAATTTGACTGGGATTATGCGACCGACAAAATGCAGGTTTTCCTCGATCTCGGCAAAGTTAAAGAGATCGCCTCCGTGCGTATCAACGGGGAAAAAGTGGGCATCCTGTGGCACGCACCTTTCAGAGTGGATATAACAGATACGCTCGTCCAAGGAACGAATCAGCTTGAAATCCGGGTGGCTAATAAATGGTTCAACCGTTTCATCGGCGACGCGCAACTGCCGGATGACACCGGCGCCGGCAAGAACGGGCGTGTCGCAGAGTGGCCGGATTGGGTTGTCAAGGGCCAACAACGACCACAACCCGCAAGGGTCTCATTCACCACCAGCAGAATGGTCGAGAAAACCACACCTCTGCATTCATCCGGTCTGCTGGGTAATGTGCTGCTAATTCCACGCGTGATTGTACAATGAGTGCGAAATCTGAACCAACCAACAAAAACCCGATTGCAATAGTCGCGGCAATGCGCCAGGAACGCGAAGCCCTGCTTGCTTTTTTCCCACGCCACCGCCGGTATGAACACTATAACACCAGCATGTTCGAAACCGATCTGGCCGGGCAGCGGGTCATTATCGCCGAGTCCGGCGTCGGCAAAGTCAACGCCGCCTGCACACTGACGCTGCTGCTCTCCGACTTTGATCCGATCTGTGTGATCAACACCGGCACAGCCGGAGGAATGCAGCCGGGTCAGCGCATTCTTGACCTTGTTGTGCCCGACGAAGTGGTTTACACCGATGTCGATGTGACGCCGCTGGGATACGCTTTCGGTCAGATACTCGGCAGCCCCGAACGCTTTGCCAGTTGCACAAAACTGCGTACCCACTTTGAAGCCGTTCTCGCGGAGATGGACGCTGCGCCGCGTCACCACCGGGGGCTGCTCGGATCAGCGGATTCTTTTATCTACCAACCGGAACAGATTCAAGCTATCAAAACACGTTTCAACAACGAGGTGCAGTGTGTCGAAATGGAAGGCGGCGCAATCGCGCAAGCCTGCCACCGCTTCGGCGTACCCTGGCTCATTCTCAGAGCACTCAGCGATGTGCCCGAACACGGCAACAACGCCCTGGATTTCCAATCGTTTCTTCTGCGGGCCGCTGAAATGTCAGCCCGCATCTGCTTGAAGCTGGTTGAAAAAATGACGGGGATGTAAGAAAACGGAGAGCCGGAACCACAGAGTCCCGGCATAGCCTGTGCGAGCCTGCCCCGCGAGCCGCGTGCACAGGTCTGCGCGCCGCATCGACGACAACGGCTGACTTACCGTAGCACGGCAGACACCGGCTTGCCCCAGCACGGCACTATTGCCGCGCACTTTACGGCATCGACGCCTTTTTGCGTAAAATGAAATCTTTGACACCCATACCGGGATATGAGATACTCCCCATCTGTTTTTAACTGATGACTTTTATCGCTATGATGACCGTTCAACCGTGGACACAGACAACTTCTTCCCTGAAAAAATGGAGGTTTATACAATTATGAAAATATCCGACGAAACACTTACCCTCGCGGCTAACACCATCCGCTGCCTTGCGATTGACGGAGTGCAGGCCGCCAACTCAGGACATCCCGGCGCCCCGATGGGACTGGCCGATGTGGCCGCTGTTCTCTGGCTTAAACACCTTAAACATGATCCAGCCGACTCCAGCTGGCCCAACCGCGACCGCTTTGTACTCTCCGGCGGACATGGATCGATGCTGCTGTACTCCCTGCTGCACCTCTCCGGCTATAATCTGCCGCTCGACGAACTCAAACGCTTCCGCCAGTTGAACAGCCAGACCCCCGGACACCCCGAACGCGGCCATACCGACGGTATTGAAACAACCACCGGCCCGCTCGGTCAGGGCATCGCCAACGCCGTGGGCATGGCAATCGCTGAAAAAATGGCGGCAGCCCGCTACAATACCACCGATCACAATATCGTCAATCACAGGATCTGGGCTGTCTGCGGTGACGGTGACCTCGAAGAGGGCCTCAGCCACGAGGCCTGTTCGCTGGCAGGCCACCTGAAACTGGACAACCTGGTGCTCTTCTATGATGACAACCGGATCACCATAGAAGGCGATACCGCCCTTTCAGTAAGTGACGACGCCAAAAAACGCTTCCAGTCCTATAACTGGCAGGTCATCGAAATTGACGGCCACAACTTCGATCAGATAGAACGCGCCATCCGCAAGGCCTCTCGCTCCACCGATAAACCGGTCTGTATTATCTGCCGCACCACCATCGGCCAGGGCAGCCCCAATATGTGTGGCACCCACGATGTGCACGGCGCACCGCTCGGGGCAGAAGAGGTTGTCGCCACAAAAAGGGCTCTGGGCATGCCCGAAGACAAATCTTTCTTCATACCCGATGAAATCAGCCAACTCTTTAAAGCCCGTACCGCCAAAATGAAACGAGAGCATAACAAATGGAAACGTCTGTTCAAAGCCTGGCAGCAGACCGAGCCGGATAAAGCCGAGCTGTGGCGCAAATGCGCTGATGACTGCATCCCGGAAGATGTCGAAAGCTTTCTGCCGACCTTCGATACGTCGAAGTCAATTGCCACACGCAGTGCCTCAGGCACCGTCATGAACGCCTTGGCTGAACAGCTGCCGCAACTTGTCGGTGGCGCAGCCGACCTTGCACCCAGCACAAAAACATGGCTGAACAACATGGGTGAAGTTCTGAACGGTGATTTTTCAGGCAGAAATCTGCACTACGGAATTCGCGAACTGGCCATGGCGGCAGTCATGAACGGCATGCAGGCCTATGGCGGATTCCGAGTTTTCGGCGCGACCTTTTTCGTGTTCAGCGACTACTGCCGTCCCGCCATACGTGTCGGCTCACTGATGCGGCTGCCTGTGATCTTCGTCTTCACACACGACAGTTTTTACGTCGGCGAAGACGGCCCCACCCATGAACCGGTCGAACAGCTGGCCGCACTGCGCTGCATGCCCGGTGTTACGGTTATCCGTCCATCCGACCCCACAGAAACAGGTGCCGCGTGGATAGCCGCACTCAAAAACAAAAAGGGACCAACCGCCATCCTGCTCACACGACAGAATATGAAGGTTATCGATCGCAGCGAATACCCTGCAGCTGCCAATCTTGAGAAGGGTGCCTATACCCTCTTCCAAAGCGGTTGCGGCACACCGGAACTGATCATTATCGCGTCAGGCTCGGAGGTGGAACTCGCGCTTGAGGCCGCCAAAAAAATCGAAGGCCGCAATGTACGGGTTGTCAGCATGCCCAGCTGGGAGCTCTTTATGCGTCAGAACAATGCCTACCGCGAACGGATCATCGACAAAGACTGCGAACGCACCCTTGTGGTCGAAGCCGGCACATCCTTCGGCTGGGAACGCTTCACCGCCAGACACAACGCTTTTGTTACACTGGAAACCTTCGGAGCATCCGCTCCCTATAAAAAGCTGGCCGAATACTACGGATTCACCGTGGATAACGTCGTGCAGAAAGCAAGGGAGCTTTTCAAATACTAATTCGCACAAAACGTTTGCTGAACACTGAGTCGGAACGCTACACAACACTACGACTCAGGGAGATATAATGCCCATCAACGTTATAGTGGTTGAGGACGATTCCAGACTGCGCGAGGGCCTGGTGGAGATGATCAACAACGACCCTGCCTGCAATTGCGTTGGAGCTTTTGCCAACGGCGAAGAGGCTGTCGAAAAAGCCCCCGATCTATCTGTTCAGGTCGCTGTGATGGATATCAATCTGCCGGGGATGGACGGCATTGAGTGTGTCGGTATCCTCTCGCGTAAGATAAGCAATCTGCAGACCGTTATGCTGACTGTCTATCAGGACACCAACAACCTCTTCCGCGCCCTCGCCGCAGGTGCTCACGGCTATCTGGTTAAACCGGTGCGCATGCGCGACCTGCTGACCGCCATCCATGATATCCACCAGGGCGGAGCCCCCATGACCAGCGCACTGGCACGCAAAGTTGTCGATGCCTTCCGCACCTCCCGTACAGCGGGTGCACCCGGCCACCCGGCGGAGAAACGCACCGATGAGACCGAAGAACTTGCGCCGCGCGAAAAACAGGTGCTCGATCTGCTTGCGCAGGGCTTCTCCTACAAGGAGATCGCCGATCAACTCAATGTGGCATTCGGTACCGTGCATACCTATGTTCTGAGAATCTACAAAAAACTGCATGTCCGCTCTAAAAATGCCGCAGTCGCCCGCTGGCTCGGCTACCGGAAAGAGTAGACTGCGCCGCACTCTGCTACTTCCCCGGAAAATGAAATTTTTGTTTTTGAGAATGCGCTGTGTTTCTTTTAAAACCTGTAACCGCTAAACCCGAGGAGGACAATAAACGTGAACGACTTTGGAAATACGGACACTCCCTTTTGTTTTCAGGGAAAAGCCGTTTTGGGAAGAAGAGAGTTCATGCGGCTGGCTCATGCCGGCATGGCCGTCCTGCCTTTGACCGCCGGTCCGTTACGCGCACAGACCGAACCACCAACGGAAATGATGGTGAAAACCGGACTGGTCGGATGCGGTGGGCGCGGTTCCTGGATCAGCAATCTGTTCAAAGCTCACGGCGGTTATGAATTCACTGCCGTAGCCGACTATTTTGCTGAACGCGCCGAACGTTGCGGCGAATTGCTGGAAGTTGACGCCCGACACCGCTTTTCAGGACTCGACGGTTTCAAACGCCTGATCGAAAGCGGTATCGACGCGGTAATCCTGCAGACACCCCCCTTTTTCTTCCCGGACTTCGCCGAAACAGCTGTCGCCGCAGGAGTGCACATATACATGGCCAAACCGGTCGCAATCGACATCCCCGGCTCACTCAGAGTAAAAATCCTGGCCGAACGGGCCGCGCAGGCAGGCCTGGTTTTTTTCGCCGACTACCAGCTGCCGCAGGACCCCGTCAACCGTGAGGTCATCAAACGCATTCAAGCCAACGCGCTTGGACGACTGCAGGCTGTTTTCTCGTCCGGCTGGGCCGGCGGTAACGGCTATCAGGATCCGCCTCTCAGCGACACCATGGCAGACCGAATCAAAGATCTGGTCTGGTGTAATGATGTCGCGCTCGGCGGCGACTACATTGTGCATTATGATATCCACATTATCGATGCCGTGGTACGTGCGCTTGAACGCAAACCGGTCGGCGCTATGGGCGGCGGCGCCGCGTTGCGCCCGTCTGTACACGGCGACGCCCTGGATTCATCAATGGTCACTTATATCTTCGATGACGGACTGCTCTGGTCTCACCACGGCATCCTCGGAATGTACCACGACTGGATAAAATCCGGCAGACTGACCGCCTCTCTGCAGGGCACTCAGGCGGCG
>JAGYOL010000086.1 GCA_018399555.1 Kiritimatiellia bacterium
CACTATTCAATCTTCAGTTTAATTTTCTGTTCCAGTTCCGGATTTGTCGAAAGACGCGGGGTCACTCCGCTGGCAGTTTCAAGATTGCTTACCCGCAGAGTTTCGGTTAAAGCGTAAGGGAAGGGCCGCTCATCGCCAGCCTTGCCGATAGCGTCCGGAAAATAGAGAATTCCTTTGTAATCTTCGGGATGGCGGGCATCATCGATGAAAAGTCCGTCGATGGTGATGCTGTGCGGCATGGAACAGGGATATCCAAAATCGTGAGTGCCGTCATTTCGCATACTGAAGATTGTCGGTTGCTTGGGAATACTGCCTGTATTTGGAATCCAGCGGCAGTTTCTGATTACAACATCACCCTGCCAGGTTGAACCGTAGTCAGGGCGGAAGGTGATAAAGTGCCCTCCGTTGATTGTCGAATCTTCAACAATCAGCTTGCCGCTGCCGATCGCATTCAACCCCTGATGACCTAGTTTTGAACGCCGGATGATATACGTACCTGAAACACCCTGATGCACATCCATCCGTGAAAGTTCGCAATCCTCAATCAGCATATTCTTCATGAAATTACTGCCTATCACACCCCAGCGGCTGCGGTCGTTGATGTCATCCATCCGGCAGTTGATCATGTGGAAATTAACCACCAGCGAGACACTGTAACCGTATGAACCCATATTGACCGGTTTGCCGGCAGACCCGATTGTCTTGTAGGTCTTATGTCCGTCAATCCGGCAGTTGCGCAATGTGATGTCGGCACAGGTGCCGATATTAAGAAATCCGCCATAGGGGTTTCCGACATCTGTTTCTCCTGTGACATGCTGGATCAATCCGTCCACCACGGTATTGGAGCGTTCAATGCGAATGTTGCGCCGCCAATAGTTGTAGCCCTTCTCCTGCCGCATCCGATTTGCGATGCGGGTAAAAATACCACCGCGCAGAATCAGGGGTTTCGGATCGATCGGCCAAGCCTTGATAGAGGTTATATGATCGTAATCCCAGATTATATCACCCTCGATTGTGCCGTCGGAGCGAAGAATGAAAACCTCGCGCTGCGCAGTGCCGGAGTTCTGATTCCGCCCGCGTCTTCTGTATATTTTAACCTTGCTGTTCTGCACATAAACCAGGGCATCACGCGCCGGTTTGAGATCAAGCTGCTGCTGTCCGCGTTTAAGTCTGCCGATTTCAATCTTAAACGGTTTTAATTCCGAGACGACGTCAAAGAGCGAGCACTTATGATTCTCGACCTCGCCGCTGTCATCGATAATGAATTTGGAGGTTCCCCAATCGGTGGGGGTGGCGATTCTGGCAGTCAGTGCTTTGCGCCCCAGATGATAGGTGGCACCGGCTTTAGTGCGGACCGGCTTCCTGTGTTTGTTGGCATATTCATGCGCGGCGCAGATCGCCGGCAGGTCATCGCTGACGCCGTCACCGACCGCGCCGAAATCTTCATACGTCACAAACTCACCTGTCGCCACCGTTTGTGGCTGCTCGACTTTCGGTTCGGCCTGACTGAACAGCACCAGACCGCCTATCAGAAGGGTACCCAGACGACATAGGGAATCATTCATTTTGCAATCCTCCTCTTTATTAAAATCCACCCGGCGGCAGAGAGTAGCACAAACAGGCCGGGTAATGCCAGCAGCCAGTCGCCCCATCGCACATAAGGCGTGGGGTTGATTTTCTGCGGCACACGCACCGGTACCATCCACACGCCAGCCACATCAAGCTCCTGTCCCGCAACTGTCAAACGATTAACCCGACCGACACAATCCACCACGCAACTGACTCCTGAATTTGCCGAACGCACCAGAGGCACGCCGCACTCCACAGCCCTGAAAACCGATTGATTCAGATGCTGAAGCGGCTCAACTGAACCGTTGAACCAGGCGTCGTTGGTCATCAGTGCCAGCAGATCGGCACCGGCACCGACCGATTTCCGACTCAAGGCCGGGATTGTATCTTCAAAACAGATCAGTGCACCGATCCGCATCGATCTGCCGCTCCTGTTCTGCAGCTCGATAAGCGAGGGTCCGTCACCGGGGGTGCAGCTCACACCGGTAGGTGCCAGTTTCTGCAATATCGGGATACGCTTATCGAACGGGATATATTCACCGAAAGGCACCAGATGCTGTTTGCGGTAGCGCCCCAGCACACTGCCGTCGGCAGCGAACATCCAGGCGGCGTTGTAGAAACGCAATCCTTTCGGAGCAGCTGCGCTTTTCTCAACACGCTCAACCTCGAGTGTGCCGGTCAGCAGGGCGGTACCGGCAACACGCACTGCCTTGTTCACAAAGCTCATGGTCTGCGCATCATGGGGCACCGAACCGGGCAAGGTTGTTTCAGGCCAAATCACCAGATCAGGCCTGGCGACCGACATCCTCTCTGCTGATTCTAGCAGATAATCGAGTTGACGCTGCATGGTCTCATCGTTATTGATAAAAACACACGGGGTGTTCGGTTGAACCAAAACAATATTCCACTGGGGCTGCTCGCTTTGCACCGCCTGCCATCTCTGAATACGGCTCAATCCATATTGCACTGCCGCAATTGCACAGAGCAGCGGGATAAAACTCTCACAAGATTTCATCAGACGCCCGGGCAGTTGTTCACGTTTACGTGTGAATGGACGACGCAGCAGACGGCAGGCGAAAGGATACCCCGCCCTTTCGACAATAGAGGCGAGTGCACCATTAACCATTACAATCAAGGCGGAGACGGCATAAACACCACCAATTGCGGCCAGCTGAATAACAACGCTGTTGTTTACCTGACTGACACCGAGAAAATTCCAGGCGAAGCCGCTGAAGAGTGTGCCGCGTATATACTCCGTGCCGACCCAGAGCAGCGGGTCTATCAGCAGAATCATACCGATACGTCTGAGCGAAGCCTCTTCGCCGCAACGCTGCCACAGCGATGCCGATACCCAGGCAAAGACAGCGGCGAAGAGTGCACAAACAGCCGCCAGAGCCACCTGCCCGAGAATCACAAGAAACCATGGACCGCCATTTTTTATGATAGCCGGGAACCAGCTAAGTGTCATCACCCAGAAGACCAGTGCCGCCAGAAAAACCCACTTGAATGATTCGCGGGCCCCGCAGTGACGAATCAGGAGCATAATCGGAACCAGTGCCAACCAAACACTGTTACCCTCCTGCGCGGGCGGAAACGAAGCCCACAGCAGCAGAGCACTGATCAGAGACGCGATGATTTTTAATATTAATACGGCCATCCGATCAAAACCTAACCCCTGCGCCCGCGCCGTTTATCCGCCCCGTTTTTCCGTTTGCCGCTCTCACCACTCTTTTCTTTAGAACGTCCGCGAATATTATAGCGCTCGTTGCTGCTCGCTTTTGTGCTGCGCTTACGCCTGCCGCGACGGTCGCTCTTTTTGCCGTCCTCAACAGCGATACCGCCGACAACGGCAAAATCCGCACGACGCTGATTGAAGTCAACTTTGATGACATACACCTGCAACTGCATTCCGACCTTGTAATTTCTACCCCCCGCGCTGAGGGTCTCGTTGGCGGAGTTATAGCGCACAAAATTATTGGAAAGCAACGAGATATGCACCATACCGCCCATAGCGAGCGCAGGTATGTCCACAAAGACCCCGTAATTGGTGCACTTTGCTATTACGGCATCGTAGACAACCGGTTTTTCATCATCGATCTGTTGTTGCAGAAAACGGAATTTCTTGATTTCAATCAGCTGACGCGAGGCATCATCGGCCACCTCTTCACGTTCGGTGGCCAGCCGCGTGATCGCTTCAAGCTCATTCGGCGGCATTTTGCCGCTGCCGGTGGTCAGAAAATTCGACAGCTGACGATGAAGAATCAAGTCAGGATAACGGCGGATCGGCGAGGTGAAATGCGCATAATATTTTTTTGCCAAACCAAAATGACCGATGCGATCTGCGGCATAGATTGCCCTTTTCATACTGCGCAATATCAGAATGTTGGCGTGGTAACGCAGAGGATGATTGCCGATTGAACGGATGAACGCAGCCATATTCTGCGGTTTAGAGATATCTCCCGGTGAAAAGCCCAGCATGGCGAGATTGACCTGAAGCTCCTCCAGCTTCTCTTCATCAGGCGGTTCATGCAGCCTGGCAGGAATCTTGATCCCACGACTCCAAAGTTCGGTTGCCACCGCCTCGTTGGCTGCAACCATACACTCTTCTATCAACTGATGCGATTCATCATAGGGACGGATCACAACATCCTTGAGACGTGCGTCTTCGCCCAGCACAATCTCCGCCTCGGGCACATCCAGATCAAGCGCGGCCATTGAAAAGCGGTTCTTACGCAGCTGCGCCGCCAGCTTCCATGTCGCTTTGAGCAGTTGGCGGGCCTCATCAGAAATTTCAGACAGTCCCTCGGGTGGTTGATCCTCCATCACCGCCATCGCTTGTTCATAGTTCAAACGGAGCTTCGAACGGATACGCGATTTACAGAAACGCCGCGCAATCATCCTGCCGGAGCCATCAAAGGTCATAAAGGCAGAAAATGTAAGACGATCCTCATCTGGACGCAGTGAACAGACGCCGTTTGACAACTGCTCAGGCAGCATCGGAATCACCTTATCCACCAGATAGACACTTGTTCCGCGCTCACGGGCCTCGATATCCAATGCGGACTTGGGCCGGACGAAGTGGCTGACATCCGCGATGTGTACACCGAGCACACGATTGCCCTTCTCATCAAACTCCAGCGAGATTGCATCATCAAAATCACGGGCGGTGGCCGGATCAACGGTCAGAATGAATTTTTTTCGCAGGTCTTCACGTTTTCCCGGACGCTTCAGGCGTCCGGCGACATGTTCGGCCTCATCGATGACAGCGGCGGGAAACTCCTGGGGCAGTTCGAACTGACGCATCACGACTTCGGTATCCAGCGAGGGCTGATCCGCCGGACCGATGACGTCCACAATCTCACCCTCGGGCGCCACATATTTATTCTCCCAGCCGGTGAAACGCACCACTACACGATCCAGCGGTTTGGCACCGTTACGCTCCGGTACATAAAAATCCTTGCGGTAAACCGGATTGAGCGGCACAACATACAGGAATTTGTCGGTGGTATGCAGGGTTCCCACCACATCACGCACGGAACGCTTGATAATCTTGATAACTTTTCCTTTGAAATCCCCCTCACTGCGATAAAGTCTCAAAGTCACAATGTCACCGGGCAGAGAGGTGCCCAAATCATCCGATTCCACCCATATCCGTTTGCCACTTTCGGGATTATTGACATAGCCCGCTCCGTTGCGAACCATTTTCAGCGGGCCCGTAACAAGGTCCGCCTGTTTACCGAGAGTGTAGACACTACCTTTGCGTATTTCCACAATCTGGCCGCTCAGAACCATCTTGCGCAACGTCTCATGCAGGTTCTTGATCTGTTTACCACGCAATCCCAGAGTCGCGCATATCTCCTTGGCTGTCCAGGTGCTTTCGGGTTCTGATTCAAACAGGTACTGTACCGCAACCATCTCTTTGTCATTTTTCATAATAATCTTTCCACTCTGTATAATTGTCTGTGCTTCAAATTATAGCACAGGAAAGCTCCACCGCAACTGAAAGGAGTGGATTTACACAGATAAAGTTGACAAAATGACGATTTTCGCCTTCCATCAGCGGATGAATCTCGTATAATTCTGTCCGTTAGCGTAGCTTGCACTGAAAACCGTGAGACTGATAAAAACATATGCCAACAAGGAAAAATGATGCGTACTGAAAAGCTGACAATCTGCTTAACTTTGATCGCAATGTGCACTCTGCATACTCTGCCGGCGTTTGCACGGGTAGATGTCGTCAATCTACGCTGTGAATACCGCTCAAATCCGGTCGGCATCGATGTGACTCAGCCGCGCCTCAGTTGGCAGTTGCACTCCGATCAGCGCGGTGTCCGTCAGAGTGCTTATCAAATTCTGGTGGCCGGTTCACCGCAGCTGCTCAAAGAGGATCAGGGTGAGCTTTGGGACACCGGTCGCGTTGAATCCGGCGACAGCACTCAGATCGCCTATGCCGGCGCACCGTTGCAGTCGCGTATGCGCTGTTATTGGAAGGTGCGTGTCTATGATCAGGAGGGCAAGCCCTCGGCCTGGAGTGCGGTCAGCTCCTGGAGCATGGGTCTGCTCTCAACGCGGGATTGGCAGGCGCAATGGATCGGTCTGGATGCAGTGGTGAAAGAATTTTTTCTGGAGGGCTGCTCCTGGATTGGTTATCCCGAAGGGCTGCGCGGCACCGACGCTCCTCCCGGAATGCGTTACTACCGGCGCGTTTTTGATCTGCCTCCCGATGATAAAATCATCCGGGCCGAACTCTCGCTGGCAGCCGATAACGGTTTTTCCTGCTCTCTCAACGGAGCCCATGTTTTACGTGGCCACAGCTTCTCAACAGCAAAAACAAGAGATGTCGCCTCGATGCTGCACGCCGGAAGTAATGTGATCGCAGTGCAGGTCAACAACCTCGGAGAAAAAGCCAATCCAGCCGGCTTGACCGGCAAACTGGTGATCACATTTGACAAGGCCGCGCCTCTCACCATCGCCACGGATGCTGAATGGAGAGCACATAACGCCCTGATTCCCGATTGGCATCTGACCGGTTTCAGCGACTCGAAGTGGACAGCCGCCAAGGTGCTTGGAGCAGTGGGCATGCCTCCCTGGGGCAAAATATACGGTAAAGAGGATCGCCGTCTGCCGGCACGTATGCTGCGTCGCGAATTCGAACTCAAAGCTCCGGTGGCCCGCGCTACCGCCTATTTCAGCGGACTGGGACTCTCCGAGCTGTATGTGAACGGTAAAAAAAGCTCTGACGTTGTGCTCTCGCCCGGACTGACCCACTACACCGAAAGAGTTTTTTATGTGACCCGCGATCTTACCGCGCTGCTTAAACCTGGAAGAAATGCGTTGGGCGTCTGGCTCGGTAATGGACGCTATTTTGCTCCCAGAGTCACTTCACCCATGAAAACACTGACCTACGGCAGCCCCAAACTGCTGATGCAACTCGAGGTCGAGTATACCGACGGCGAAAGTGAAACCATCATCAGCGATGAAAACTGGCGTCTGACCTGCGACGGTCCGATCAGAGCCAACAACGAATATGACGGCGAAGAGTATGATGCCCGGCTGGAGATGCCCGGCTGGAATCGCCCCGGCTTTGACGACTCGGAATGGCGCTCCGTCGAAAAGGTTGAACAACCCGGCGGCACCCTGACAGCGGAACCAACCGAACCGATCCGCGTCACCGAAACCCTCAAACCGCGTTCGATATCAGAACCGCAACCCGGCCTGTATATCTTTGACATGGGACAGAATATGGTAGGCTGGTGCCGTCTTAAAATCAACGCCCCCGCCGGAACAACCATCAAACTACGCCATGCCGAAACACTCAAAGAGGACGGAACACTTTATCTCGACAACATTCGCGGTGCCCTTGTGACTGACACCTATACAACCAGAGGTGACGGCCTGGAAATCTATGAACCGCGCTTCACCTACCATGGTTTCCGCTACGTCGAGGCGACCGGCTTCACGAATCCGCCCGATATCTCCGCTATAGAGGGATGCGTCGTGCATGATGACCTGCCGGTGGCTGGCAGTTTCTCCTGCTCAAAGGAGATTGTCAACCGCATCTATGAAAACATACGCTGGGGCGTGCGCGGCAACTATCGCAACATACCAACAGATTGTCCGCAGCGTGATGAACGTCAGGGTTGGCTGGGCGACCGCTCCTCCGAAAGTAAAGGGGAGTCCTACCTTTACGACGTTTCACTCTTCTATGCGAAATGGCTGCAGGATATGCGCGACGCACAGAAGGAGAGCGGCAGCATTCCCGATGTCGCGCCACCCTATTGGCCGCTGTACGGCGACAGCGTCACCTGGCCGGGCAGTGTGGTTATCATCCCCGACGCACTTTACGAGCAGTACAGCGATATCCGACTGCTGGAACAGCACTATCCGGCCATGAAACGCTGGATGAATTATATGGACGGTTTTGTCAAAAATGGCATTATCGAAAAAGACAGCTATGGTGACTGGTGCGTTCCACCCGAAGATCCGCATTTGATCCACTCGAAGGACCCGGCCCGTAAAACCTCCGCCGCCATCCTCGCAACTACATATTTCTGCTACTGCCACAAACTGATGGCCAAATACGGCACGATTATCGGCAGAGAGAATGATGCACGTCACCATCACAGCAGAGCACGCGAACTGACCGATGGACTTAATCGCGAATATTACAACTCAGCTGCCGGCTATTATGACAACGGCACGCAGACCTCCTGCGTGCTGCCGCTGGCGTTCGACATGGTTCCGCAGACGGAACGCAAACGTGTCTTCAACCACCTGATCAGCAAGATCATCAATGAAACCAACGGTCATGTGGGCACCGGTCTGGTGGGAGGACAGTGGCTGAACCGCGTACTTACACGGGGCGGCCGACCCGATATCAGCTACCGTTTTGCCATCAACACCACCTATCCAAGCTGGGGATATATGGTCGATAAAGGCGCAACGACAATCTGGGAACTGTGGAACGGCGACACCGCCGACCCGGCGATGAACTCCGGCAATCACGTTATGCTCGTGGGTGATCTTCTGATCTGGCTCTTTGAATCACTGGCCGGTATCGCCCCCGACCCGAATGAGCCCGGTTTCCGACACATCATCATGCGCCCGCTTCCACTGGGCGATCTGACCTTTGTCAAAGCCGATCACAACTCTCCCTACGGCAGAATCAGAAGTGAATGGCAGAGATCAGATGACACCTTCGAGTGGAATCTGACAATCCCGCCCAACACCCGTGCCACACTTAATCTGCCGGCATCACGCAACGCCCTGATCTCAGAAAGCGGCAACCCGCTAAAAAAAGCGTCAGGTGTTGAACTTCTGAGCCGTGAGACGCAACATGCTGTTTTAAAAGTCGGCTCCGGCAGCTATCACTTCAAAGTGCTGGCAGATCAATGAAACCGGATCATACGAACACTCAGCCGGGCGGTCAAAACCCCAGCACAGCAGTGACGGGGTAGTGATCGGAGGGGGAGCGCTGATTTGCGGAAGGTCTGACGATCTCCGCTTTCAGCACCTTCATTCCCCCAGGCACGAAGATATAATCGATTTTTTTACCCTCGGTTTTACCCTCAAATCCGGTGCGCTGGATTTAATGGTTTCTATAACCATCTTACTTCTGAATTTCCAATGGTCGTCACCATCCCGGGCCGTGCCGTAACGGATGTTGAAACTCATCACATTTATCGCCGCCGCAGAGCTAAGGCTGACCGCTGCGGCAGCAACAAAATATAAACAGCTCTTCTTCAATTTATTATTTGCAAGCAGGATATTCGCACTGTCTTGCTGCCATTTTAAAGTATATAAGCTAAATTCGTTCCCCAAAACGCGTAGCGTTTTATAACCAAAGATGCGACGGCAGACACACATGGAATCATGGAGACCACGGGCTTCGTATATGACAGTGCCTCACTTTGGTTGCGGCTGAAAGCAGCTTTGGATTCTACACGCAGAGTTGCGACAAACATCTCTGCCTTTGACGACCATCTCGCTAAGCAGAATCTCCTGCCGCAACTGCAGGATCAGCAACCTCCTCGTAGAAGGCGGCAATCGCTGTGAACATGTAGGGCTGAACCCACAGAAAACCGATACCGCAGGTCAGAAATGCAACCAGATACCAGCCGGCAAATGCACAGAACAAAGTAAAAAGTTTGTAACGATTGCCTTGCATCATACGTTTGCTGGCACGCAGTGCATCGACAGCACTCATACCGGGATTATCCGCCAGCACAAAAAAGGTCATGGCATACGAAAACGCGGCCACTATGCCGGGTATGACCAACAGCAGCGACCAGAGTGCAATGTACATCATCATCAGCATATAAGCGGATAAAGCACTTCGCCAGAACTTAAAACCGTAAAACAGCCGAACCAGCCGTGCCGGCTGACTGCGGATAATATCGAGATAAAAACGCGACACACCCAGTTGAAAAATACCGGCAAAAAGATAGGTGACTGTCAGAGTAATCAACGACATAATAAATTTTGCCTGCAGGGCAGTCGCGTTCCCCATAAAACGGGGAAATAACACGGAAAGCTGATTCAGACTCTGGAAGGACTGCGTGATGAAAATAAAAAGAAAGGTGAAGACAACCGCAACTCCCCAGTTGCCGTCCAGTGAATTCCGTGCACGAGCCATCAGATCAACGGCTGTCAGCTGCGGCGCGTTGGATTTCTCATAATGCTGCTCAGAATTATTTTTTATTTTCTATCAGGACATAAACCAGAAAATCGCAAACCTGCCGCATCGCTTCCGGATCAAGCGAATGCTCCGGACGATTGGTCATGGCCACCCGGTTTTCAACACCGAGCACCCGGTTGACCGCCACGCTGTGATTCAAAGCGGTCCACCTGGAACGCGGATCTTCCGAGCCGCCGCTGACCAGGAAGGGACGGGGTGCCATCAGGGCGTGAAGTTCAGTCAGATTGTGCCCTTGACGGCGCAGCTTAGGGTATAATCCTTTGGCCGGATTTTTTTCGATTATCAAACCCCGTTTGCGCCACGGTTTAGGGTGATAACCGAGATACCAAGGCTCCCAGTAGTTGATCGAGTTACGTTCTTCACCGAACACGATACCAGGATCCGACCAGACACCAGCCGCGAATTTATCGAAGAGACAAGATGCGAACATCGCCCACTTACCGCCGAAGGAGTGTCCGACAATCGCAATGCGTTCTGAATCCACTCCTTCAACCTTGGCCAGCACATGCCAGGCATTCGCAGCGGCATAGGCCAGCATGGAAAGCGGCTGCACATCGGCCTTTTCAATCGAGGGGTAGTAAAGCGCAAACTCCTTGCGGGCAGAGGCGGCGCGTGTGCCGATGGAAAGTGTTATGAAACCGCGCCGCACCAGCTGCAACGCAAAATCGCGGTGCGGCCGTGTTCCGAGACCGACCGCCGTTTCCGGATCATAAAAAACCGAGATCGCTGCCGGCCGCACCCCGCCGCCGTCGGGCACCAGCAGATAGCCGTCGGCTTTTTCATCCGGCAGCCAGTTAAACTCAACCTTATGCCTGGTATAATTTTCAACCCTTTCACTGGAGATAATTTTTAACTGCTGATCGCTCAGCAGAGGAGGCCACTCACCCATCAAAGAGTGCCAGCGTTCGAGAATTTCGGTGCGTCGTCTCTGCCACTCCTGCGCCGTTTTCACCGGCGTGCCGTCATAAAATTTGAGCGGCGAGGGGTAATCACCGAATTTTCCGGCATATTCCGGCGGTGGCGCAAAATACTCTTTTATGTTATTCCAGACCGATTCTGTGCCGACCAGGGCATCGACAGCTTCAGTTTTTTCCGCAGCTCCGTAACACAGTGACACACTCAGAAAAATTAAAACGACAACGATATAAAATTTAATCATCCAAACAGAGTTGACCATTTGTTGTCCCTTCACTTTTTAAAGCCGCAAATGAAC
>JAGYOL010000087.1 GCA_018399555.1 Kiritimatiellia bacterium
TTGAGCGCCGAAGCCTTGGCGAAGGAGGAACTGAGCCACTGTGATATGCAAAACAAAATGTCGGCTTAAGACCAACATGTTGCTAACGACCAACATGTTTGTCTTTGCCCTACAAGTAGGGCCTAACACATGTCGATCCGAATCAGGTTAAAACTATGCCTTTTAATGCGAAATTTGAATTGGTGAAACACGCCTTTGAGAGTGGGCGCCCCTCGCAGGCCTATTTGATTAAAGGAGCGCCGCGCGGTATCGGTATGGATTTGACAATCCGGATACTGCAGTATCTCTACTGCACATCTACAACAAACAAACCGTGCAACGCCTGTGACGCCTGCCGCAGAGTCCAAGAAAAAACCCAGGTTGATATAACCTGGATTTACCCTGAAAAGAAATCAAGGGTGATAAGTGTCAAGAGTATTCGTGAAAATCTTATTTCAGTGATTAGTAAAAGCTCTCTGCAGGGAGGCTGGAAGGCCGGAGTGATTGTCGGTGCCGACCGCCTTAATATTGAGTCTTCAAACGCTTTTCTGAAAACACTCGAAGAACCGCCGCAGAAAACAATCTTTCTGCTGCTTACTGAGGCTCCGCAGCAGTTGCTGCCGACAATTATTTCGCGTTGTCAGAAAATTGATCTGGATCAGATCCGTGAGCTTGATGAACCCTGGCGCAGCCGTGTGCTGGAAACACTCTCTTTTGATCTTTATAAGACGCCGATTGAAAGGCTTTCCATGGCTAACAATCTTTACAGCGTGCTGACCGATATCAGGCAGCATGTTACAACTCTGGTGAAAGAGGAAGATGAGTTCAACGAAAAGATAGATGAGAGTCCCGATGTTTTCGATGCGAAAGTAAGTGCGCGTTATCGTGAATACCGTAACGATTTCATCATGATTCTACTGCGTTGGGTGCGCGATCTGCTGATCCTTTGTTCGGGAGGTTCCGACAAGATTGTTTTCAACCAGGCTTATCTGACGGTGCTGAAAAGCCGTGCCGCAAATCTGAAATTAAACCAGGCGAACTACAATATAAAAGCCATTGAAGAGCTGGAACGCCATTTGAACGATCGCAACATGCCGGAAGAATCCACCTTGGCATACGCGATCGACCGCATTCAGCACGGGATTGTTTAACGACCTCAGGCAGCACTACTGCACATAGGAAAAGGCAAACTTATTATGCAATTGGCTCGAATCAGAACGCCGGAATACACGCTGTTTTTCAGCAGGGTCAGCAGTGGTATCGATATTTGCCTCGGGCGTGATTATATTGTCGAGTTTGATTTCGGTCTGGATCATGCTGAACTGATTGAGTACGGTGATCTGCAGAATAAATACAATGAAAGTAAAATTCCCGGTTTCAGGATTGTGCGTCCGCTGAACACTCAGGATGAAGAGTGCATAGATCAGAATAAACTGCTGGCCAGGAAAATTGAGGATGCTTTTAAGGAGCAGATTCGCAATTCTCATGTCAGGGTCAAAACCGTATATGTACGCTGCTCGTTTGATCAGCGTCGCGTTTTCATACGATATTTTGCCAAAAACCCGCTTAACATTCAACGCTTTGCCGAAACCATCGAGCGGGATTTCAAAATATCTGTGAATCTTTGGCAGATCGGACCCCGAGATGAAACCAGGTTGATCGGATGTATCGGCCATTGCGGCAGAGCTGCATGCTGCTGTTCCTGGATCAGACATGATTGTCCAGTCAATTTAAAGATGGCCAAAAATCAGGGCATTTCGCTCAACCCGGCTTCACTCAACGGAACCTGTAACCGCCTGAAATGTTGTTTCCGCTTCGAGAACGACGTTTATGAAAAGGCTGCTGAAGGTATGCCTCGTCTGGGCGCGACTGTAATTTGTAGGTCGCATGATAATTTCAAAGGTGTTATTATAAACCGCGATGTTTTACAGGCTAAAGTTGTGTTGCGCTCTGCCGATGGCAAATTTATGACAGTGGACGTCGCTGAGTGTGTGGTTGCAGTTAAAGGTCAGGATTGATGATTATGAAAGTTCTCGTTGTTAATGGAGCCAATCTGGGTTTACTGGGCAAACGTGAGCCGACGATTTACGGCTGTGAAACTCTTGAGCAGGTCTGTGCTGAGACAAGAGATTTTGCGCAATCAAAAGGCGTAGAGGTCACTTTCTTTCAAAGTGATATCGAGGGTGAGTTGGTTGCGATCATCGGAGGTGCCGTAGGCGTTTATGACGGAATTGTTATCAACCCTGCTGCCTATACGCACAGCAGTGTTGCTCTGCGAGACGCGATTGCCGCGTGTGGTCTGCCAACGGTTGAGGTACACCTTTCCAACACACACAAGCGTGAATCTTTCAGGCATCACTCGCTGACCGCCGCAGTGTGCACTGGCCAGATAATGGGTTTCGGCAGCAACGGTTATCGACTGGCAATCCAGGCACTGGTTTCAAGTATTGAGCATGATGAAAAGAAGTGGTCCTGACTTTTTGGTGAAAAGGAATATAGAATTTATGAAAAAAGAGCAGATTAAATTATGGGTTGTCGGTTCAATCGGAATTGATGATATCAAAACATTGAGTGAGGATCGTAAGGATTTGCTGGGTGGTTCGCTGCCGTACAGCACTGCCGCAGCCTCATTTTTCGTCAATACCGGTGCCGTTGGTATTGTCGGTGATGATTTTCCCCCGGACTTTTTTAAAAGGTGGCGGCATTTCGGTACCGATCTGCAGGGGGTTCAGCAGATCGAGGGAAAAACATTCCGCTGGTCCGGTGTTTATGATGAAAATATGATTGATCGTCAGACACTCAAAACCGAGCTCGGTGTCTTCGCTGATTTTAAACCCAGAGTACCCCCGGCTTATAAAAAAGCTCCCTTTGTACTGCTTGGCAACATTCAGCCTGAACTGCAGATGCATGTGCTGCGCCAAGCCGGAAAAACGCGCTTTGTGGCACTTGACACCATGAATTTGTGGATCGACATCGCAAGACCTGCCCTGAAACGTGTGATCAGACGTATCAATCTGTTGACTGTCAATGATGGTGAGGCCCGAATGCTGAGCGGACGGTACAACATGCGTGACTGTGCTACGGAGTTGCTTAAAATGGGCCCTGAGTATGTTGTTATAAAACGCGGGGAACACGGTGCGCTGCTCTTCTCCAAAAGGGGAATCTTCATCGCTCCTGCCTATCCGGTTAAGGATGTGGTGGACCCCACCGGTGCCGGAGATTCCTATGCCGGAGCTTTCATGGGTTATTTGGCACGCCATGGACGCGTCAACGAAAAATCGATGCGTGCGGCGTTGCTGAATGCCGCTGTTTTCGCATCATTCGGTGTTGAGGGCTTCAGTCTTGAGCGCTTTGAGACATTGAAAGAGTCGCAGATCAAACGTCGCGTTAGTGAGATGAAAAAAATGCTGACCGCTGATTTTTAGAGGTACATCAGATACATTTGCGGAAAAGGGGGGGGGCATTGCTGTCTTCCGGCGTGTGCCTGCCTCTGCCTGCACAAAACCTGAGAGTTGACTTGACATGAATTTTTCTCTACTTATAAAACCTGCATCCGCAGATTGCAATCTGCGATGTGAATACTGCTTTTATCTGGATCATTGCGGGATGTTTCCCGAAACAAAGGTCCATCGCATGTCCGAAGATATCCTGGAACGGATGGTTGAGAGCTATCTTGCCACACCGCAGCCGATTTACTCATTTGTCTGGCAGGGGGGGGAGCCGCTGTTGATGGGGGAGTCCTTCTACGAAATGGCTATCGATATGCAGATGGCCTTCGGACGGCCGCGGGTTCAGGTTTCCAACTCGGTGCAGACTAATGCCACTCTGATCACCGACCGCTTTGCGCGTATTTTCAAGTCCTGCGGATTTCTGACCGGTGTAAGTCTGGACGGACCGTCAGAGTTGCACGATGCCGCCCGCTTAGATGCCGCTGGCAGGGGATCGCATGCACAGGTTATCGAGGGAATCAATACCCTGAAAAAACATGACGCCGAGTTTAATATCCTGACTCTCGTCAGCCAGCACAACATCCGCTATCCGTTGGAAATCTATGATTATCTTGTGCAGGAAGTAGAAGCTAAATTTCTGCAGTTCATCGAGTGCGTCGAGATCGGTCAAAAGGGCACTATGCCCTCTTACTGCATCTCAGGTGAAGAGTGGGGGGAGTTCCTTTGCAAAATCTTCGATCACTGGTTTGTCAATGATGATACCCGCCGCATTTCAGTGAGACTTTTTGACGCAGTCATAGCTAAGATGGTTACAGGTGAGGATATATCCTGTACAACCGGACAGGATTGTCGCCAATATTTCGTGGTGGAATATAACGGAGATGTCTACCCCTGCGATTTTCATGTGCTGCCTGAGTTGAAGCTGGGCAACATCATGACGCACAGTTGGGAAGAGCTGAGCGAATCCGGTATTTATCGTGATTTCGGAGCACGCAAGCGAGATCTGCACGAAGACTGCCTGAACTGCCCATATTTCCGTTTCTGCGCCGGTGACTGCCCTAAAAACCGCGTTGGACACACCTCAGGAGCAGCAAACAAGTTGAGCCGCATCTGTGCGGGTATGAAGATGTTTTATGCGCATACCCTGCCGCGCTTTCAGCAACTCGCGGATACCGTGATCAAAGAACGCGAACAACAACCGAATGAGCAGCAACCGAATAATTACACAATCGACTAATACCGAATCTAACATAACACTTTGTTAATTAGCGGGATAAATGAAAAGCCTGTCGGCATTAGTTTACATAACATATATTATGCGACATATATTTTACAGTTTTTTCGTTCCTCCCAGTCAATAAATTTAATGTTGAACCGTTATTATCAGTGAAGATTATGCAGTTGAATGAAACCAGTGATGCCGAACTGATTGCTTTGTATCTGCGGGGTAATGCGCAGGCATTTAATATATTGGAGCTTCGGTATCGTCGGCAGTTATTCGCCTGGCTGGTCTCGGCGCTTAGTAACCGAGCCGATGCCGAAGATATCTATCAGGATGTTTGGTTCAAGGTTGTCAGTAAAGCTGAACTGTTTAGAAATGTTTCATTCAAAGCTTGGTTGTGGACAATTGCGCGGAACCGTGTAATTGATTTCAGACGCAAGCACAGACCGGATCTGACGCTGGATCAGCCCTCCGGCGCTGCTGAGAAGACGCCGCTGGTTGATCGGCTTTCAGTGCCCGGGTCGGGTCCCGCCGGTCAGCTGGAAACCCGCGATTTAATCCTCAAGGTTATGCAGTTTGCAGAGAAGCTGCCCAGCGGTCAACGCGAGGTTTTCCTGATGCGGGTAGAAGGTCATCTCTCCTTCAAGGAGATAGCCGATGTGCTCGGGATTTCAATTAACACCGCCTTGGGCAGAATGCGTGACGCGATGACAAAAATCAGGTCACATTTGACGGAGGTGACGCAATGAATGAAATGATCGATAAAACCCTTGAAACCGAAGTTTTGGAGTTTGAAAGGGAAATGAGTGCAGTTACGGGGTTGTTTTCATCCGATATGCTCGAGCAACACTACGGCTCCCCTGCTGAATTGGTAATTGACTCTATTCATGCCGATGCACGCCGATATGTCATGCGACGCAGATTCCGGTCAAATATTCGTTTTCTAGTTCGTTTGACCGCATCAGCCGCCGCTGTTCTTCTGCTTTATGCCGGTGTTTCACACCTGCAATCCGAACGTGATTTAAACCGGCACAGGATTATCCTGAATCAATTGTGCATTGTTTCCAGCGAAGACGAGATGCTGCCGAACAGACAGGACGCAACATCCACAGCGGCACTCGCCGCGTTGCTGCTGCAGATGCAGGGGCTGGATGAGGAAAGTTATTTCACACTCAACTGATCTTCAGATCCGTCCCAGAGCTTTTCGATTGCATAATAAGCGCGTGCCTCTCGTGAAAAAAGATGCACAACAACATCGATGAAATCAACAACCATCCACCCGCTATCAGGATCTCCGGAGCTTCTGAAGCATTTAACTTTGACCTTTTTCATGTGGCGGCTGGCCTCAGAGACCAGTGCCCTCAGATGTGGTGACGAATTTCCCGAGGCAACAACGTAGAAGTCGGTCACCGACGATTTTCCGCGTACATCGAACAACTTGATATCTTCACCTTGTTTAGCCTCGAGTGCATTAACAATCTCTTCTGCCATCTGTTCCGGTTTAATAATTACCTCCACTAAAGCTGTCCCGTCAGGCGGGACCGCAACCAAACTTAGATCATCAAAAAAACACAGCCATCATCCTAATTTCAGGATTCGCCGGAGTTGTGTCTGTACAAACGATGTGTCTCGATGTAATTTTCAACAGCGGGAGATACCAGTCTGGCAATCGACCCGCCTTCGGCTACCTTGCGCCGGATGTCAGTCGACGATATTTCCATCAAACTTCCTGTAACGCGATTCTGTTGCAGTCTTTCAACACAATCATGAGGAATATCACCTTCAATGAAAAGTCGCTCGTCAACATTCGGTCTTTTGATGATAACAAAATCACACAGTGTTAATAAAGTCTGAATTTTATGCCATTGCGACAGATTCATCAGCGAGTCGGAGCCGATGATAAAAAACAGTTTCGACGAAGGATAGATATCCTGAAGTGCTTTCACAGTATCAACCGAATAAGAGACCCCCCCCCTGCTCAATTCGATCTCGGAAATTTCAAAACGTCGGTTACCCGCAATACTGACTTTGAGCATCTCAAGCCGATCGGCATCGCTGACCACCGCATCATCGCCTATTTTAAAAGGTGAAACCTTGCACGGAACAAAAAGAACTTTATCAAGCCGGAATTTCTCCGCTGCCACTTCCGCCATACTTAAATGACCCAGGTGAACAGGATTAAAACTGCCCCCTAATATGCCGATTCTATTACACTTCATGGCTGATTTACCCGTTCTCCGGTTGAACGATCGAAGAAAGTGACTTTACTGTAGTCAACCTGTAGTTTAACACGCTCACCGCTGACATAACGCAGTTCAGGTGAAACCCGCGTAATCACCGCCTGGTCGTAGACCCGCAGGTGCAGATAGGTTTCGCTGCCCATGGGTTCGACAAAATCAACGCTGCAATCAACTCCCCCCGTAGTATCATCCGTTCCGGCAACACGCAAATTTTCAGGTCGGCACCCGATTGTGACCCCTGCCCGACCAAGCATCTCACCATCGAGCAGATTCATCGGCGGTGTCCCGATAAACCCAGCTGTAAAGGTGTTGGCCGGAAAATTATAGAGTGTCAGCGGGTCAGCAACCTGTTGAATGCGTCCCTCATTCATGACCACAATCCGGTCTCCTAACGTCATGGCTTCAATCTGATCATGGGTGACATAAACCATCGTCGCCTCTAAGCGATTATGCAGGCGATTGATCTCACTGCGCATCTCAACCCGCATTTTGGCATCAAGATTTGATAGCGGTTCATCAAATAGAAACACACTGGGTTTACGAACAATCGCTCTGCCCAAAGCAACCCGCTGACGCTGTCCCCCCGACAGTTGCTTGGGCAGGCGTTCCAGCAATGTTTCCAGACCCAGAATTCGGGCGGCTTCGTGCACTCTGTTCCGGATCTCAGTTTTGGGCAGTTTGCGTAGTTTTAAACCGAAAGCCAGATTGTCAAAAACCTTCATGTGCGGGTAGAGCGCATAATTTTGAAAAACCATTGAGATATCGCGGTCTTTAGGAGCAATCTCATTGACGCAGCGTTCGCCTATGAAAATATCGCCTCGAGTTATACTCTCAAGCCCGGCAATCATACGTAGAGTCGTAGATTTACCGCATCCAGACGGACCGACCAGAACGATAAACTCACGATCAGCGATCTTCAGGTTAAAATCGATGACCGCAGGATAACGGTTATCATAAATCTTATTGATATTCTCAAGCCTGACAGTAGCCATAAAAAAATTGTACTGGTTTATAAAGGGATTAAAGAAGCATACGCACACCGGGTATGGCTTTGACCGTTCTGTCAAAATTCACCATATCTTCGCGGTTCTTAAATATGATCGAAACTCCATACGATTGATATCTCCCGGAGTGCGATTGATCGGTTTTAGTCAACTCTGCGGTCACATCGTAGCCGTCAAGCACGACTCTGAGTGCTCTGGTAACATCAACGTCATCCACACAGATCACCCGCAGATGAAACTCCGCCGGATAGCTCACCTCCCGCCCTGTAAAACCAGTTGATATAAAATTCACAATTGCCCACTTTAAATAAATTTTGTCTGCCGAACCGCCCTCATCGCAACGTGGATGCAATATGTTAACACACTGTACAGTGCACAAACAAGCTTGAGAAAAATCCTTTGGCGGCTGGATATCGATCCGAATAACCCGCTTGCTGACGCGGATTGAATTTGTAAATTATCGCGTCTTGAAAAACCGGCACTCTTATGGCAATATGTGAAGCTTAATAAGAAGAACCGCGAAAAGGAGATTAGCATGAAACGTATCGTCGAGTGCCCGTCATGTCACACCAAAATGCAGATTTTCGATATCGGCAGAACATCAAAACAGAAGTGTCCGCGCTGCAAAAATGATTTTGACATCACTGAAACGCAGGACAAAGAGAAGAAATCATCCGACCAAAAAGATAACAGCCCTGAAAAGTCTGCGGAACAGAGAGCCGAAGTGAAAAGCGGCAATTCCGCCGGACAACCCTCCACAGAAAAGAGTCCCGCAATCACTAAGATAAAGGAAGACTACCCGGAGTCGGATAGGAGGATTGAAAGCGATGTTAAACCTTTAGAAACGGATAAAGAAGAAGCTAAGAAAGAGGTTGCATCCGGGAGTGCTGATGCTAAAAGCGCCGATAAAACAAAGAGTCATAAAAGGATGAAAAAGCATTCTTCAGACCAGACAACCGTGCCTCCGGCAGCGGAACCGCCGATCGCCGGACTATCCGGTCTGCAGTTTATGATCATTTTCATCTTACTTGTCATCATACTTGTTCTGCAGATTATGAACATGAAGAAAAACAGCGTTTTGGCGGATAATCAACAGATGATTTACAAAAAACTCAGTTTGCAATAAACATTAACTCAGGGGGAAATCAATGGACAGTAAAGAAGTCGAGCGTAAACTTAAAGAGATGATTGTCGAAAGACTATTCCTCTCCGTAACACCCGATGAGATGCAGACCGACGCATCGTTGATCGATGAGTACGGAGTTGACAGTGTTTCGCTGCTCGAACTGGTAGTCGGTTTAGAGGAGGCCTTCGGCATCATGATAGAAGACAGTGATTTCGATGTGCGTAATTTCAGCTCGGTCGCCAATCTGCGCGATTTTGTGAAAGCACGGCTGTAACGGTTTTCTTTTAGCGAAAAAGAGCGTCGGAGTGTTTGCCCCGACGCTCTTTTTTTTGTTGCATCTGTAAAAATGCTTTAGATGTAATCCACTACCGCCAGCGGATCACCTTTTGCCACATGTGTGCCATGTTCTACAAGGAATTTTACAATTTTGAGCGGTTTGTCCGCCTTGATCTGATTGAAAAGCTTCATGGCCTCAACAATGCAGATCGCCTCACCAGGCTTGCAGGTGGCACCCTCGGAGGCTAACTCAGGCTCTCCGGGCGCAGCGGAACGGTAAAAGGTTCCATTGAGGGGCGCATTGATAGTCGGACCGCTGACCGGCACCTCCACCGCGATTGGAGCCGGTGCACTCGCTTCTGATTTATTTTCAGCCGCAGGCGCGAGAGAACTCATATCCACTCTCGGCAGTTCGCCGGCACCACCCGAGGCCGCAAAGCCCAGCCGACCGGCCAGCGATGCGACCAGCTTGCCGATTTCGACATACTTCTGATCCTCCTCATCAACAACCGGCTGCGGGGCGACGGCAGCCTGCGGTACGGTGTCCTCCGCACTCTTGCACTCCTCAACATCGGCGGGAATCGGATCGCGTTCACCTTCAGGTTTGGCACGCCATTTGAAATAACCGAGGGCCACTTCAGGAAAGATGCAGTATGAGAGAATGTCTTCCTCCTTCTGCACCAGTTTGGAATCAAGCGCAGCAGCTGCAGCCGCCAGGCCCGGTTCGAGCAGATCGGCAGGCCGACACTTGACCACCTTATCTCCGTCCAGAATCTTTTTTGCCAGCTTGGGATCGATTCTGGACGGTGCGCGTCCGTACAGACCCTTGACATAGTTTCGAGTCTCCTGTGTAACCATCTCATAACGCTTGCCGGCCAGCACATTCAATACTGATTGTATTCCCACTATCTGACTGGTGGGAGTGACCAGCGGCGGATAACCCATGTCCTTACGGGTGCGCGGCAGCTCTTCTAATACTTCAGGCAGCCGGTCAAGAGCATCCTGCTGTTGCAGCTGTGAGCGCAGGTTGGAGATCATGCCGCCCGGTATGTGATGCTCGAGAACCCCGGCATCAATCAACTCCATGCGCGTCGAAACCGGTTGACGTTTTTTCTTCAACTCCATAAAGTAGCTGTTGATCCTAGCGAGATGGCTGTGGTTGATTCCGGTGTCATACCCCTCACTCTCGTAGATAGCCACCATAGTCTCGCATGGAGGCTGAGAAGAGTAGCCTGCCATTGTCGAAACAGCGGTGTCAACCGCTCCGGCTCCCGATTTGACAGCCGCGAGATACATCGCGGTAGCCATTCCGCTGGTCATGTGCGAATGAACTTGCACGGGTATCTTCATTGCCTTGGTCAGTGCTCCGATCAACTCCTCGGCAGCTCCCGGTGTCAGAATACCGGCCATGTCTTTGATACAAAGCGTGTCGATGCCCATCGATTCCTGCTCTTTGGCCAGTTCCACAAATTTCTCAACGGTATGCACCGGACTGAAGGTATAACTGATCGTACCCTGAGCATGACCTCCATACTTCTTAACCGATTTAATCGCCATTTCCAGATTGCGTGAATCGTTCAGCGCATCGAAAATTCGGAATATATCCATCCCGTTTTCACAGGCCAGTGCCACAAACCGTTCAACTACATCATCCGGATAATGCTTGTACCCCAGAATGTTCTGTCCGCGCAGCAGCATCTGCAACGGCGTTTTCTTACAGATTGATTTGATCAGACGCAGGCGCTCCCAGGGATTCTCGCGCAGAAAACGCAGGCATACATCAAAGGTCGCGCCGCCCCAGCACTCAAGCGAGTAATAACCGGCTTTGTCGACATCTTCGGCAATTGCCAGAATGTCATCGGTGCGCAAACGGGTGGCCCACAGCGACTGATGAGCGTCGCGCAGAGTTGTATCGGTTATGCGGACACTCGGTTTTGTTGAAACCTTAACACTCCGCTCTCTCTGTTTTGTAGTAGTTGCAGTTCTCTTTTTCATAAAATTAAATCCACCTTCCCTATTAAAATTAAATGCCATTATGACATTTTTGGCGAAAATGTCACGTATAATTTTCACCCCATTGTGAAGGCGCGTGCAAGGGAAAAGAAGAGCCTTCGACTGGTCGACCGAAAGTTCAAAAGGTAAATCATGT
>JAGYOL010000088.1 GCA_018399555.1 Kiritimatiellia bacterium
AACTTCCCGATGAGCACGCCAGACATCCTGCCCACGTTGCTGGGACTTTGCGGCATTAAAGCACCCTTGACTGTCGAGGGTGCCGACTACTCCGATGTTTTCAAAGGTGCTGCTGAACCGCAGGATCATGCTGCTCTGATTGAGTGCCCTTCGCCCTTCGGAGAGTGGGAAAGACATCGCGGCGGACGTGAGTACCGCGGTCTTCGTACCGAACGCTATACCTATGTGCGCTCACTGGCCGGACCGTGGCTGCTGTATGACAATAAAATTGATCCTTATCAGCAGAACAACCTTATCAACAAAGCGGAACATGCCAAACTGCAGCGGATGCTCGATGCACGCCTGACGGCTATGCTCAAGGCGCGCGGCGACACCTTTGAACGCGGC
The DNA here is from genome assembly GCA_018399555.1 of Kiritimatiellia bacterium. Lineage (GTDB taxonomy): Bacteria > Verrucomicrobiota > Kiritimatiellia > RFP12 > UBA1067 > M55B167. The sequence continues at coordinate 388 of JAGYOL010000088.1, forward strand.
GAGGTTTACATTGAAAAATGGAACTATGAGGTCACATCACGCGGCACGGTTGATTACAATAAGCATAACGCGGGCTGAAAAAGCGTTAAGCAACCTGTTTGTGTGCAACGCATAGGCAGGCAACCGAACTAAACCCATGCCAAGACCGTAAGTTGATTTTAATAATGAAGGAGTGAAGGCGCGTGTTTTGTCCTTTGGCAGATGCGCCCCATCTTAGCTGTTTTTACTCTTTCACATTGACATGCGGGATATTTATCTGATAAGTTAGGCCCAACGAACAATTTTGCCGGATACGGGAGAATGTGCCATATGTCGAACAATAACACTCTGAGTGCCAGTCTTGAGAATTACCTCGAGGTGATTTACAACCTGATAGAGAAGCATAAAGTGGCACGCTCCAAGGACATTGCACGGCAGCTTGAGATCAACCGATCCTCCGTGACCGGGGGGTTACAGGCGTTGCGCGACCGCGGTTTGATCAACTATGAGCCCTATGAATTTATCACGCTGACGGATGAGGGGCGCAGAATAGCGGCGAATGTTGTTCTTCGTCACAACACCCTTAAAGAGTTTTTTATAAATGTACTTTCGATTGATGAGGATGAAGCGGACGACGCTGCCTGCCGGATGGAGCACGGCATCTCAAAGAATATAACCAACCGCCTGATGGATTTCGCTCATTATTTCAAAATCTGTCCGAATGCCGGGGTCAGATGGGTGGAGGGGATCGGGTACACCTGCAAACGTGGTTGTGAAGAGAGTGCTGAACTGCAGCGTTGCAAAAGGTGCATGGCTGAAATCAATGCCGGCAAGCGCGTGTCGGAAACGAGCTTTGCGGCTAAAAATTTGCGCATCATGACTCTCAGAGATCTCAAGCCCGGCGAGAAGGGTGTTATCGAGAGTATCTCCGGCAACAGTGCCATCAAGCGTCGCATTCGCGACATGGGAGTCACCAACGGCAGTCTGATCGAGGTGGTTCGCGTGGCTCCGATGGGTGATCCGATAGAGGTCAAGGTCAAAGATTATTATCTCTCTCTGCGCAAAGAGGAAGCCGCCGATATTGTTGTGCATGTTTAGGAAGTGACGATGAAAAAAAAGTTTACAATTGCGATTGCGGGCAATCCCAACAGCGGCAAAACATCGATTTTCAACAACCTCACCGGAGCGCGTCAGCATGTTGGCAACTACCCAGGGGTTACTGTCGAGAAGAAGGAAGGCACCCGTCGTTACGGGGATGTTGAAATTAATTTTGTTGATTTGCCCGGAACCTATTCGCTTGCCGCCTACTCTGCGGAGGAAGTGGTCGCCCGCAACTTCATTCTGCGTGATAAACCCGATTTGATCATTGACGTGGTGGACGTTTCCAATCTCGAACGCAACCTCTATCTTTACGTGCAGTTGATGGAGCTTAACGCTCCGGTGCTGCTGGCGTTCAACATGGTTGATGTTGCTGAGGCACGCGGCATCAAGCTTGATAACGACCTGCTTTCATCGCTGCTGGGTGCGGCGATTGTCGAAACGGTCGGCAGTCGCAACCGGGGAACCGAGGAGCTGATTGCAAAGGCTGTTGAGCTTGTTCAGAGTGCAACACAGAGTGAGCCGCCGAAAATTTTATATGGGCGGCATATCGAACAGGCAATCGACGCGGTGGAGGGTGTTCTGGAGCGGGAAGCGGCCTTTTCGAGCGAACGGGAACGGCGTTGGACGGCGATCAAACTGCTTGAAAACGACAGTGAAGTCACCGCACAGTTCAACTCCGGACGGGTGTCGGCGGTCGTGGCCGAACAGCAGCGTCATATTGAATTTGTGCGGGGTGACACCGCTGAGATGCTGATAGCCGATCATCGCTACGGGTTTATCTCAGGGGCCTATCATGAGGCGGTGCGTGTGACCAGCGAGACCCGCCATACCAACTCGGACCGTATTGATGAGATTGTATTGCACCGCGTCTGGGGTGTACCGATCTTTCTGGGATTGATGTATCTGCTCTTCTGGCTGACCTTTACCGTCGGTACTCCTCCGATGGAGTGGCTGGATGCTCTTTTCGGCTGGACCGCCGATACCCTGGCGCATCACTGGCCAGCGGGAACTCTGCCGATGATGCGTGATCTGGTGATAGACGGAATTATCAGCGGTGTCGGGGGGGTGCTGGTTTTTGTGCCGAACATCATTCTGCTTTTTCTGGCTATCGCTTTGCTCGAAGATACCGGTTATATGGCGCGCACAGCCTTTATCATGGATAATCTGATGCACCGTATAGGATTGCACGGCAAGAGTTTCATTCCGTTGCTCACCGGGTTCGGCTGCACTGTTCCGGCGATTATGGCCACCCGTACACTGGAGAACCGTCGTGACCGCCTGACAACCATGTTCATTCTGCCGTTGATCAGTTGTGGAGCACGGCTGCCGATCTACGCCTTGATCATCCCAGCGTTTTTCAGTGAGCCCTGGCGTGCGCCTGTGCTCTGGTGCATCTATCTTTCCGGCATCCTGCTGGCAGTTCTGCTGGCACGCGTGTTGCGCAAGACGCTTCTCAAAGGCGACTCTATGCCCTTTGTGATGGAACTGCCACCCTACCGGCTGCCGACACTCAAAGGATTGCTGATACACACATGGGAAAAAGCCTGGATCTACATCAAAAAGGCGGGAACTGTTATCCTGGCCATCTCGATCGTACTCTGGTTTCTGACAAACTATCCCAAGGTTGAGGCGGATCAGTCACTGGCTCCCGAGCAGCAGCAGGCAGCCCAACTGGCCAGCACCTTTGCCGGACGAATCGGACATGCTATGGAGCCGGCCCTGCGTCCCCTCGGATTCGACTGGAAGATCGGCACTGCTATGATCGGAGCATTTGCCGCCAAGGAGGTTTTCGTTGCACAGCTCGGCATTGTTTATTCGGTTGGTGAAGCCGATGAAGAATCTGTTCCGTTGCGCACGCAGCTGCGCGAGAACTACACCCCGCTGACTGCCGTCTGCATCATGATATTTATGTTGATTGCCACCCCCTGTATGGCTACCATCGCCATGACGCGGCGTGAAAGCGGCTCCTGGGGCTGGGCGTTGTTTCAACTCGGCGGTTTGACACTGCTCGCTTACCTGATCACACTGCTGATCTATCAGCTCGGGTCTCTCGTTATCGGCTGATAGCTCTCTGCGGAAATTCGGTTTACTTTCGGCCGGAAGTGCAACATTAAATACGATAAAATTCCGATAAAACGCTATTCGTTGAAGAATGAGAAAAAACAGAAAAACATTCGTTACATCCCTTTGCTCTGCTCGTGTGAGTGTCCACCAAATGGCACGCTATCTGAGCGCAAAAGGGTTGATGCCCTATACTCCACATGTTATTCTGCACACATGATTCAAAAGATCGAAAAACCAGTGATTCGCTTCATCGACCTCTTTTGTGGTATCGGAGGCTTTCGTATAGCTACCGAGCAGGCAGCCAGCCTTCTCGGCGTGCGTACTGAATGCTTGCTTTCAAGCGATATTGATACGCCATGCCAGTTTGCCTATGAAGCAAACTTTCATGACAAGCCTCTTGGTGATGTAACACAAATCAACGCTAATTCTATTCCTGAACATGATTTATTGCTGGCAGGTTTCCCCTGTCAGCCCTTCAGTATAATTGGACAACGAAAAGGTTTTGAAGATACGAGAGGCACATTGTTTTTTGAGATAGCAAGAATTCTTGAAGCAAAGCAACCCAGTGCATTTGTTCTGGAAAATGTAAAAATGCTCAAAGGACACAACGGGGGAAAAACACTCAATCGAATTATGGAGGCTTTGCGGGCACTGGGGTATATTTGTGACTATAGTATACTTAACGCTCTTGACTTTGGATTGCCCCAAAAACGGGAACGCATTTTCATTGTTGGTTACAAGGAGCAATGCCCTTTTGTCTGGCCTTATGGTAAAGTCAAAATGAAGCCACTTTCACGCATCTTAGAAAAAGACGTTCCTAAGAAATATTTTGCATCGGATTACATCCGCAAGAATCGTCTAGCGCGGCATCCTCCCACAGAAACGCCCACCATATGGCATGAAAACAAGGCAGGAAACATCAGTGTCTATCCTTATTCATGTGCTATGCGTGCAGGGGCATCCTATAATTACCTGCTTGTCAACGGCGAACGACGATTGACACCACGGGAGATGTTGAGATTACAAGGCTTTCCCGATTCCTACAAGATTGTTTGCAATTATAGCCAGACTCGTAAACAAGCTGGCAACAGTTTGCCAGTTCCTGTCGCCCAATCGGTATTATTTCAACTTTTTGCAGCCCAAGGTTGGCATAACGGAGTTTATGACGATGCCGTAAAGGAAGAAAAATCTGTACATAGTCAAATGATTTTATTGGAAAGGAGAGCCAAGTATGGCCGCAAAAAGAAGCCCAAGGTTGCGTACAGTTGAAAAATACGCTGCACCTTATTCAACAAACAACTTTCCTGCCGACTTTGCGCTAAACCTCGGAAAGGAAATCGTTTATCTGCTCGCATCAAGAGGCACTCCACGACTTGAGGGGTCGGATTGGGAAGAGATATTTTCTCGCCTCATAGGTGCCCAGTGGAAACCATCGAACGTGGGGCTTGATGATGTGGTGCTTGGGCAGACGGCTTGGGGAGCCAAAACGGTTAAGAACAAACGTCCATCTACTGTTTCTAAGGTTCGCCTGATATCAGGCAGAAACTTCCCAGTTTATTCGTTTGGAGATCGAGAGGTAAGCGAGTGTGATCCAAATGATTTAGGAGAAAAGGTCTTATCTATTTGGAATGAGCGTGTGGCAGGCATCCGAAAGTTATATAAGCATGTTCGTACCGTGGTGCTTGTCAAATCGGATGATTTGCTTGAATTGGCCGCATTTGAATTTGAAACAATTATTTATACGGCCGATAGCTTTTGGTGGCAATGGAACGATAGAAACAACCTTGAGGGATATACAAAAAGCGGAGATGTCCATACATTTACTTGGCAACCACACGGATCACAATTTACAATAATCGAAAATGTTCCAGATCAGCGTTTAGCTATTCGGATTAAACAACCACCTTTGCTAGATCGAAATGAGGTACTTACAGCCATCAAATTCGATGACTCTTGGGTAGAGGTAATCTCGTAGAGAAGAAAAAATCTCCAACAATCGTCCGAATTTTATTTCAGGAAGTTCAAGAAAATTTCCTGAAAAAGATTAGGCACACGTGTGCGCGCAGCATGGCACACGACTTACGAGGGAACCGGTGTGATGCAGACCTGTGTGTCCGGTGGTGTGAGAGCTAGGGATGGGCAACCTCCCTGGCTACTCGATTAATCTTACAATCCGACTACGTCAACTACGGCTCCCGACAACACTTTGGACTTGCCAACCGGCTATTCAAGTAGCAAACTACAGGGTGATTTTTTTCTGACAGGCGGAGGATTTCAGAGAATGCGATCGATGGAGATAAAATGCAGGAAATGCGGCACGGTCGCCATTGCCAGGCCGGAACCGGTTTACGAAGGATTTAAAAAAACCGCTACGAGTTACATATGCACCGAATGCGGTGAGGTGTATCCAACGGAAGCCGAGACACCCTTTGTAAGCAAACCGGATCGTCCCGCTCTTTTCAGTGAGGAAGACAAACCGGAGGTCATCTCGATTTTCGATGATGACGAACGGCGCCGATGCTGCAGCTGGTGCAGGCACTTCGTGGTCAATCCGTTTTCCCAACGCTGCGGACTTACCAATCGTGAAACCGATGCAACCGATATCTGTCCGCACTTTGAACCCGCTTAACCCTTTAGGAATGTTGCGTAATAAATGTCCTGTAATACTAACTTTGTAGATATACTTAATCAATGGCCTCCTGAAAGAGTCCGGGAACTGATAAGCGCAGCATCCGCACATGATGTTGAGCAGGCACTGAGGAACGCCGGACGGATGTCACCGCAAAACCTGGCGGCTCTGCTTTCACCTGCAGCCGACGGCTTTCTTGAACAGCTGGCTGAACTCTCGGAGCACTGGACGCGTCAGCGGTTCGGCCGGGCGGTGCAGTTTTTCGCACCGCTCTACGTTTCCAACTTCTGTATTAACGGCTGCCGCTATTGCGGCTTCAACACGGCAACCAAAGAGTGTGTGCGCAATGCGCTCACGGTTGATCAGGCGGTGGCGGAGGCGGAGTGCCTGGCACAGCAGGGCTTTAAAAACATTTTGCTGGTCTCCGGCGAGGATCGAAAAAACACACCTCCGGAATACTTCGCGGAACTGGCCGGACGAATCCGGCGTCATTTCGCCTCGATCCAGATTGAGATTTATGCGCTCAGTAGCGAAGAATACAATCTGCTGGCGCAAAACGGAATCGACGGCGTGACTATGTTTCAGGAGAGTTATAACCGCTCGATCTACGCCGATGTCCATGCCTATGGTCCCAAACGTGATTTTGATAACCGTATTGATGCAGTTGAGCGGGCTGCCAGCGCCGGGATGACCTTTGTGGGGCTCGGTGCGCTGCTGGGCATCAGTAACTGGCGTGATGAGTGCTTTTACCTCGGTTTGCATGCCGACTATATTCAGAAACACTACTGGCGAAGCTGCGTTTCAATCTCGTTCCCGCGTATGCGTCCCGCTTTCGGCGGTGCTCCGGCACCGTATCCGGTTTCCGACCGCGATTTTGTGCACCTGATCTGTGCGCTGCGCGTAAATCTGCCCGATGCGATTATGATTCTCTCTACCCGTGAAGTGCCCGGATTCAGGGAAAAAATGGTGCGCATTGCGGTGACAAAAATTTCAGCCGGTGCCAAAACAACGCCGGGAGGATACTCGGTGGAAACCGAGGCGGAAGCGCAGTTTGATGTGGCCGATAAACGCCCGCTCGCGGAGGTCGCCCGCGCTATTGCCAGCATGGGCTTTGATCCGGTCATGAAAGACTGGGACCGCGCCTATGATTGAAAAATACTTCGACATTATTTGTTTACAAGCAGAGGGTGCCTTTTCAAAATTTGAAAAATTCTGCTTTTACAGATTGACATATTAGAATAATTCAATATATTGTGTGCCATGAAGGGAGCAGAAAGATTTATTGACGACAGGGTTGTCAGCGCGGAATTCCTAGCCCGGGCGGCTGAGATGCTGAAGATGCTGGCTCATCCTCATCGCCTGAGGATCATCGAGTTGCTCAAGCGCGAAGGAGCTGTGGACGTGACCGGCATTGTCAATGAAATCAGTATTCCGCAGTCTTCCGTATCGCAGCATCTCAACCAGATGAAGCGTATGAATCTGTTGACTGCCGAACGAACCGGGCGCAAGGTGATTTACCGTATCAAAGACCCCCACGTGTTCAATCTGCTCGAGTGTATCTGCAGTAGCTATCACGAAGAGGACGTTAATCAAAAAAGGATGAAAGATGAAAGTTGTTGTAATAGGCGGCGTGGCCGCCGGACCTAAAACCGCTTCACGTATCAACCGGCTGTGTGACGATGCCGAGGTGACTGTTGTTGAAAAGGGCGAATTTCTCTCCTATGCCGGCTGTGGTTTGCCATATTATATTTCGGGTACGGTCAAGGACTCAAAAGAACTGATGTCCACACCGGTCGGGACAGTGCGCGATACCGAATTTTTTAAGAATGTGAAAAATACCAGGGTGCTTAATCACACCGAGGCGACTGCGATTGACCGTGCGCGAAAAGTTGTCAAGGTTCGTACGCGCAATGGTGAAGAACAGGAACTGCCTTACGATAAACTTGTTCTGGCCACCGGTGCCGATTCGGCAATAGCTCCGATTCCCGGGGTGAACCTTGACAATATATACAGCCTGAAGGATATTCATGACGCTGACCGGATCAAAGCCAAACTCGCCGAGCATCAGGCTCTCAATGCTGTGATTGTGGGGGGCGGGCTGATTGGTGTCGAAGTGGCGGAGGCCTTTCATAAAATGGGCTGCCGTATCACGATTGTCGAATTTCTGCCGCAGGTACTCGGCATTCTGGATCCGGAAATGGCACTGCTGGTAAAGAATCACTTTGAGGCCAAAGGGGTCAAGGTGATGACCGGTACACGCGTAACGGAGTTTACGGGCGGGACACAGGTTGAAAAAGTGATCACCGATCGCGGTGAACTGCCAGCGGATATAGTGATTATGGCAGTCGGTGTTCGTCCGGCCACCAAACTGGCGGTGGATGCCGGCCTGACAATCGGTCCGACGCGGGCCATCGCGGTCAATAATCAGATGCAGAGCTCTGACCCGGAGATATACGCTGTCGGTGACTGTGCCGAGAAGCTCAACATGATCACCGGCAAACCAGCTTATGTTCCGCTGGGTTCGACCGCCAACAAGGAGGGCCGTGTGGCCGCTAATTCCATCTGCGGACACAGCGATAAATTCCCCGGCATTCTTGGCAGTGCCATCTGCAAAGTTTTTGACTACAATGTCGGGCGCACCGGACTCAGTGAAAAAGAGGCGGTCGAGGTCGGTTACGATGTGGTTACCTGCCTGGCGCCGGCGCCGGATAAACCGCATTTTATGCCCAGTGCCAAGCTGCTTTATCTGAAGCTTATTGCCGATCGTAAGAGTCGCCGGCTGCTCGGAGCGCAGGCTGCCGGAGCGGGCAATGCCGACAGACGCATCGATATTGTGGCGATGGCTCTGATGGCTGGCATGACCGTTGATCAGCTCGCCAACGCCGATTTGTCATATGCTCCACCTTATTCGCCAGCTATCGACAATATCATTGCTGCCGCCAACACCCTGCGTAACAAGATGGACGGATTGATGGATGGCATCACTCCGGCACAGGTTCTGGAGCTGCTAGAAAAAGGGAACGATCTGACCCTGCTGGATGTGCGTTCGCCAGCGGAACTTGAGATGATGCGCATTGAGGGCAGTGTGCATATTCCGTTGGGGGCGCTGCGTAAACGGCTGACTGAACTGGATAAAAATAAACCGATTATCGCATTCTGCAAGGTCTCTTTAAGGGGTTATGAAGCGGCGCTGATTCTTAATAAAGCCGGCTTCAGGGATGTAAAAGTTATGGATGGCGGCATCCTGATGTGGCCCGGTAAAATGGTCAGGGGCTGAGATAGGCTGGTTTTATGGCAATTACCTTTCATTATGAGGCAGGATCACTGCAGACAGACAACCGCTCCGGCTGCAACCTGTTGCAACTTGCCCAGGAGGCGGGGGTGCATATCGAAGCCAGGTGCGGCGGACAGGGTACCTGCGGAAGCTGCATGGTTGTTCTGGGAACCGGACGGTATCGTGTCTGCGGAGAAATAATTGAAGTTCCGCCCAGACAGCGGCGTGAAGCTTTGGCATGCCAGAGCTTCGTGCTGGGTGCTGAGGCCGAAATCCATCTTCTTCAACGCTCACTGATCTCCACCGAGAGTGCCCGCATTTCGGAAAGTTTTCAACTGCCGCTCTTTGATCGGCAGCCGCGCTTCACCACAGGCTGCGGGGTGGCCGTTGACATCGGAACCACCACCGTAGTGGCGGTGCTTGTCCGACTCGACAGCGGTGAGATTCTCAGCTGTCAGTCAATGTACAACCAGCAGATTCTCAAAGCGGATGATGTGATTTCCAGAATCAGCCTCTGCTCTGAACCGGCGGGGTTGAAGACTCTGCAGCGGCTTGTTATTGATCATACCTTGAATCCGCTGATCAGCCAGCTCTGTGCGGACGGCGCGGTCGAACCGCATGAGATTGTCCATCTCTGTGTTGCCGGCAATACGGTGATGCTGCACATATTCTACGCTCTTTCTCCGGTCAGTATCGGTGTCTTGCCCTTTACTCCGCTGCAACGCTGCTTTGAGAGTACTGCGGAAAAACTCGGGATCGCCATCAATCCCTCCGCTCTGATTGAAGCGGTGCCAGCCGTCTCCGGTTATATCGGTGGCGACATCACCGCCGACATGCAGCTCTCCGGCTTGGCAAACCGCCGGGGTTGCGCACTGTTGGTTGACATCGGCACAAATGGCGAGATAGCTTTTTGGGACGGATCACGGATAACAGCCTGCGCTGCTGCTGCCGGTCCAGCATTTGAGGGTGCTGGTATCATGTGCGGCACCCGGGCGGTCAGCGGTGCTATCGACGCCATTGATTTCGACCGGTCGCTGGACTTCAAGCTCTCTGTGATCGGTGAAAGCGAGCCGATCGGATTATGCGGTTCGGCAGTCATAGATTTTATTGCCGCCGGTTTCCGCTGCGGCTTGATAAGCATGACGGGCCGTTTCGATATCGGGATGTTACGTACGAGTGGTCGTTATACCTCGGTGAACGGTGCGCATGCCTGTGTGATACACCGCACGCACGATTCAGCCAAAACAGCCGCTATAGTGGTCACAGAACGCGATATCGCCGAAATTCTCAAGGCCAAAGCCGCAATATACAGCGGAATCAAAACACTGCTTGCTGAATCCAGCCGAACCGTGCACGATCTGGAGGTAGTTATTCTGGCGGGCGGTTTCGCATCTTACATAAACTTAGACAACGCCTTTGAGCTCGGATTACTGCCGGCTCTCGGAACAGATCGTTATGAGGTTATCGGCAACGGCTCACTGGCAGGCGCAATCGCGCTGCTGCTTAACCGTCAGCTCGCCGATGATTATCGGCTGCTGATTGACCGACCGTATGTGATTCACCTCAATCGAACGGCAAAGTTCACGGAGTATTATCAGGAGGCGGTTGTGATTCCCAACCTGTGCCCGGAGTGAGGATGTTGGTTCCGGTTGCAAGCAGCTTTAGATCCTTCACCGAAGGGCAAAACAAACATGTTGGTCGTTAGCAACATGTTGGTCTTAAGCCGACATTTTGTTTTGCATAGAGCAGAGGGCATGGAGCATGGAGCAGAGGGCAGAGGGCATGGAGCATAGGG
>JAGYOL010000089.1 GCA_018399555.1 Kiritimatiellia bacterium
CGCAGACAGGCGGCTATGCTGCGCTAGGCCTTCCGTGGTTTACCCTAGACACGATGATGACGGCAAAATGGCGTTCCTCCCTTCCACCTCTTGGGGGAGGGGCCGGTAACCGGTGCTCATAGATGTTCCGGCAGTGTTACGGTGAAACAAGCTCCCCGACCCGGTTCACTCTCGGCCTGAACGGTTCCCTGATGCAGCAGAACAATATGTTTTACTATCGCCAGCCCGAGCCCCGTACCGCCAAGCTCACGACTCCGTCCACTGTCCACACGGTAGAACCGCTCAAACAGACGATCAAGGTGTCGTTTTTCGATACCCGTACCGTGATCCCAGACCTTGACTCTGACTGCCAGACTCTCTTTGACAGCACACACTCCGATCCTCTTCTGTCCGCCGCACCCGTATTTCAGAGCATTATCGATTAAATTCACAAGGGCCTGTTCGATCAACCCGGCATGCACTTTGACAACCAGATCATCGGGACAGTCAACGTCCACGTCAACCCCGGTCTCTTCGATTCTGGCCTGACACAGTTCCAATGCGTTTCTGACTATTTCAGCTAACGGTACCGGGCTACGCTCCAACTCGTTATCAATGTTGCGGTCCAGACGCGACAATTCGATCAGATCATGAATAATCTGCTCGAGCTGCTCACTCTGGCGGGCGATGATTCCTACAAAATGGCGTGCGGTTTCGGGATCATCCAAAGCTCCGTCAAGCAGGGTTTCGGAGAACCCTTTGATTGATGTGACCGGTGTGCGCAGCTCGTGTGAAACGTTATCCACAAAGTCCTGCCGCACCGTTTCGAGCTTACGCAGGCGTGTAATGTCACTCAGAACAAGCAGAGTTCCGATACGTCTGTTCTGCAAATCCTCAAGCGCATTTGCCTGCAGAACAAGAATTTTATCGCCCCCGCCGACATCCATGTCTGTGACAGTGACGGTTTTTTCCAGTCTGGCGGCTGATCGGCGGCTCTCATCCAGCACTTCCAGCACATCCGGATAGCGGATAATCTCAGCAATATTATATCCGACAGCATTTTGCGCATTAACCTTGAAGATGCGCAGCGCGCTTTGATTGATATTGATGATCCGCAACTCGGAATCAACTGCGATCAAGCCGACCTCCATGCACTTTAAAATCAGTGCTCGCAGATTACGCTCCTCTTCCAGCTGATGTATGTGGCTCTCCAGCTGGCCGGCGGCATAATTGATTGAACGTGCCAATTCGGCGAGGTGCGGAACCGGCGGCACACTCAGACGAAAGGCGTAATCTCCGTTGCCGATACGCGTCAGCCCGGTCTGCAGATCCGAAACCGGCCCTACGATACGCAGTGCGCCCACATAGCTCATCAGCAATGCCGCCAGCAGCACAATTACCGCCATAAACAGAAACTCGTGCCGGATTGCGCTGATTCGATTAGCCATGGTTGTGACCGGCACGGCCACTCTCAAAATAGCCTGTTGCGGTTTTGTCAGATCAGAGGGTATTCGACGGGCGACATAAACCATTTTACGGTTGAGTGTTGTGCTGTAACGCTCACTGCGAGCCTTGCCGCCGATGCCGGCCTGCACAATCTCCGGACGTTTCGCGTGGCTGTCCATCTCGGAAACCGGAGCTCGGGTATCGCCGATCACCGATCCATCGGTCAGCACCAGAGTGAATCTATGAATATCAAGTTTTTCAAGGCGGTTGAAAAACTCCTGACAATCCTCTCTGATATCCAATCGGGCATTAGCCCCCTCAAACATAGCCACCGCCATGTCGGCCTGCACTTCAAGTTCATCAAGCCACTGCGCTTTGAAGATACGACTTCCTTCAAGCCAGGTGAACAGCGAAACCAGCACAACCGCCACGAAGATAATCGCAGTGTGAACACCGAAGAACTGCAGAAACAAGTTTCTTTTTCTCAAAACCCGGACTCCTTAAATACACTGACACATAGCGGTACTCAACTCATTGCTCACTGATTTCACGAAACCATTTTATAGCCGACACCGCGAACCGTCTTGATCATTGAACTGAAGTCACCCATCTTGCGCCGCAACCCTACAATCTGAACATCTACCGACCGGTCTGTCACAGGATAGTCCTCACCATGTACCGCATCCACTATCTGATAGCGGGAAAAGACCACGCCCGGGCGCCGCACAAAAAGGTCGAGTATCTTGAACTCACTGAGCGTCAGTGTCAGCGGCTTGTCGTCAACTCTGACCGAATGATGTTTACGATCAACTTCTATCGGCCCGAAACAGACCACGTTTTTAGAATCGACCGCCTCAACCGCACAGCGTCGAAGCACCGCCTTGATGCGTGCCAGCAGAATGCGGGCACTGAAGGGTTTGATGATGTAATCATCGGCACCGACTTCAAGTCCGGCGACAATATCGGCATCCTCGTTGCGTGCTGTAACCATAATCACCGGAGTGAGTTCAGTTTTTTCCAATGCTCTGATCTTGCGGCAGAGGGCGAAACCGTCGGTGCCGGGCAGCATCAGATCCAGAAGAATAATATCCGGCGTGCTTTTTTCAAGATAAACCAGAGCATCCTCGGCTGAAGCGCACTCCGTCACCTGATATCCCTCACGCTCAAGATTATAGCGCATCAACTCGCGGATATCCGCTTCATCCTCAACTATCATGATTTTTTCACTGGCCATTCCATCACCTCTCTTCATTTTGCTGCTGGTGTCTTATTATTGTTCCATCCACAAGGTATGCCACATCCTCGGCGATATTGGTGACATGGTCACCCATTCGTTCAATGTAACGGGCAATGGTATAAATTTGAATGAGTGCCTTTACGGCGGCACCGGTGTTATCCGCTCTGACAAGCTCAACCACACTTTCGACAACATCCCGGTTTCGCTGATCGATAATCTCATCCCGTGCGATCACATCCCGTGCCTTGTCGGAATTGAATTCCACCAGCGCATCGAGACAGTCGTTCAGCATTGATTTGACCATATCGCCCATTGTCAAAACCTGCTCTGAAATGTCAAATACGGGGTAAGCGAGCAGTTGCACACCACGTTCCGCGATATTCACAACGATATCACCGATCCGTTCGAGATCGTTATTGATTTTCAGTACCGCGATAAGAAAGCGCAAATCGCAGGCCACCGGTTGATGCAGAGCCAATATCTTGAGACACTCTTCCTCAATCCGCACTTCTTTCGCATCGATTTCATTATCACGTGTCATCCACTCTTGCAGTGTCGGCGCGTCACGGCTGCCTATAGCCTTCAAAACAACTACCAACCGTTTTTCAACATCGCCTGAGAGTCTCATCAGATCATTCTGAACCGCCTCACGCTCTTTCTGGAAAATTAAATTCATCTTATTCTCCGCTAATCCTCAACCGAAACGTCCGGTTATGTAATCTTCGGTGCGTTTTTCCACAGGCCGGGTGAACAGCTGGTCGGTCTTGCCGAATTCTACTAAATCACCCTCATAAAAGAAAGCGGTTACATCTGAAACGCGCGTGGCCTGCTGCATGTTATGCGTCACGATTGCGATTGTGTAACTACCGCGTAGCTCGACTATCAACTCCTCGATCCTGGCGGTTGCCTTGGGGTCCAGTGCCGATGTCGGCTCATCCATCAATAGAATTTCAGGTTTGACCGCCAATGCGCGTGCCAGACACAATCGCTGGGCCTGTCCGCCGGAAAGGCCCAGCGCATTTTTGTTGAGCCGATCCTTGACTTCATCCCACAGTGCCGCCTTTGTCAGGCTCTCCTCTACAATCATATCGAGGTCACTCTTGCGATAGCTGCCATGCAGTCGCGGTCCGTAGGCGACATTGTCGTAAATCGATTTGGGGAACGGGTTCGGTTTTTGAAAGACCATGCCAATGCAACCGCGCAGAACCGCCACATCGATATCGTTGCCGTAAATGTTACGTCGGTCAAAGATGAGTCTGCCGCGGGCATGACACCCGGGAATCAGGTCATTCATACGATTGATCGCCCGCAGAAATGTGCTCTTGCCGCAGCCGCTCGGTCCGATGATTGCGCTGACCTGCTTAGCGGGAATTGACATATTTATCCTGCGTACAGCCTCGTGTTCACCGTAGAAGACCGAGAACTCCTCGGCCCTGACATGGGCTTCATTATCAACGAGATTCAATTCAGCATCCATATTCAACCTTTCAATCTTTTGCTCACTCTGGCGCGAATAAGGATCGCCACAAGGTTCAGCGCCAATACCAGCACAACAAGGGTCAAGGCCATGCCGTACTGCACATGTCGAATCCGGTCAACCGCCTCATGTTCTGTACAGATATTGTACAGATTCCAGGAGAGTGCGGGTGTATCGCGAAAAAGCATTTTCAGGGGCCGCGACAGTTTCCCCACACTGACGGCAGCCGTAAAGATTATCGGAGCCGTTTCACCGGCGGCGCGTCCCATGCTGATTACAACACCTGTCAGGATTCCAGGCAGTGCGGCTGGCAGAATAATTGTCAGGACCGTGCGCCACTGTCCTGCTCCCAATGCCAGGGCACCCTCTTTATAAGCCCGGGGAACCGCCGCAATAGCCTCTTCCGAGGCCCTGATCACAGTCGGCAGAACAAGCAAAGCCAGGGTCAGAGCACCAGCCAGAACACTTTTACCCTGCGAAACCTTGATCGTGTTGATAAAAAATGCGAGGCCGAAAAGACCGAAAACAATGCTGGGAACACCGGCCAGAGTATTTACACAGGAACGCAGAAAGGTCATCACCGCACCTCCTTCAGCATACTCCTGAAAATAAATGGCTGCCACCACCCCCAGCGGGACCGCAATCAGCATGGCGGTCAGGGCCAGATAGATTGTACCCATAACCTCAGGTCCGATGCCGCCGAAAAAGTGTGCGTCAACAGATTTGTCGGTGAGAAACCTGCCATAGAAGGTCAACCTCGGATTAAGCATCCGATCCAGATCATTTTCCAGCAGATCAAATATCGGTTCCAGTGCTGTACCGGCGAAGAACGGTTTACGCGGTGCCAGCACCCGCACTCCGTCATCATCATCTGAGTAATCCCACTGCACCTCATAGAGCACATGTTTCAGGTGCCGCCGGGCACCATCCCAGCGCGTCTGACCGTACAACATACGGGGCAGAGTCGGCAGCGGCTTGCCGGGTTCCGGCCCAAGCAGCAACTCAAGACCCTCGCGCACCACCTTGAAAAGCGGGCGCATTTCACGGCGCCTTGCAGCCGGCATCTGCTTCAGCTCCGCTTCAAATGCCGTAACAGCGGAATAAACCGGCTGACGCGCCGTTTGCGCCAAAGCAATCTCACGCGCAAGCGCAACCTCGTCGCCCCGTCCGAACTGGTCCAACATCATCCGCCGATACTCAACCGTTCCCCGAAAAACATAAGCTCCGCAGCCACGCACAAAGATAGGAGCCAGCACAAAGATGAGAAAAGCGGTCAGCACCACCACTGCCATGACGGCACAGAAAGTAAACGATTTATCGAGGAGTTTGCGTGTTGACAGCCTCACATTTACGCCCCCCTCAGTTTGCGTCGCTGCCGGTTAACAATCCACTCTCCGGCAAGATTGCACAGAAAACTGAAAATCAGCAGGCACAGCCCCATAGCAAAGAGCACATGATAGTGGGAGGAACCGGTCATCTGATCGGCCTCACCCATCTCACTGGCGATGGTAGCGGTCAGTGTGCGTACCGGCTGCAGAAGATTGTAAATCGGTGAAGGCACCTGCGCCGCATTACCCGAAGCCATCAGCACCACCATTGTCTCACCCAGAGCTCGCATGACACCCAGCAGAACCGCTGAAAAAATACCGCTGGCGGATGCAGGCAGAATCACCTTTATCAACGTTTCGGCTCGTGTTGCGCCCAGAGCATAACTGCCTTCACGCAGCTCTCTGCCGCAGGCTTGCAGAGCATCCTCGGAGACACTGACAATCGTGGGCAGGGCCATAGCAGCCAAAATTATTGAAGCGTTCAACGCATTGACTCCGCTGGCGACCTCCAACCCGGAGAGCTTAGACCCCACCCGCAGCAGCAGCACTGCACTGAGTGCCGCAAAAATCAGGGTCAACGCAGCCCGTACCGCAAAGCCCGCCCGCTCTTTGTAACGGAGGCCGCAGATCAGCTCCGCCATAACAAGTGAAGCCACCAACATAATCGGGGTCGCCAACACCCACCACGCCACCGCCAGTGCCATGCCGCCGTGATTCTGCAGCAACGGTGCCAAGACAACCAGGGCGAAAAAGCCGTAGGTTACCGAGGGTATCGCGGCCAGCATCTCAATCACCGGCTTGAGCACCTGCCGCACCCTGAAGGCGAGAATGTCACTCATGCAGAATGCGGCAAATACCCCCGGCGGCACTGCGGTGATCACCGCGAAAAAGGTCACCAGCAAACTGCCGGTAAAGATCGCCATCGCACCGAACTGGGCCGGTTCGCGTGTCGGATACCAACTCTTATTAAAAAAGAATTCCCGCATGCCCTCGTTTTTAAAGAAGGGCAGTGCGTCGCGGGCAATGAAAAAAATGATAGCCAGCACCGCAAGGGCTGCAACCGAAGTCACACTGAACAGGATTGCTCTGCCCAGGGTTGAGAAAACTTGACGGACAAATTTCTCTCTTGCGGTCAGCGTTATCTTTTCAACGGTTCGCTTCAACTGGTTCTCCCGGTGGATTCTATTTCCTCATAGCGGC
The DNA here is from genome assembly GCA_018399555.1 of Kiritimatiellia bacterium. Lineage (GTDB taxonomy): Bacteria > Verrucomicrobiota > Kiritimatiellia > RFP12 > UBA1067 > M55B167. The sequence continues at coordinate 6,668 of JAGYOL010000089.1, forward strand.
GTTGACCGGCACATAACCGATCTCTTCGACAATCTCACAACCTTTCTCGGTATTGATCAAAGCGAGAAAGCGTGCTGCCAGGCTTCCCTTGCGCGGCTCACCGTCGGTGAACATAAAAAGTTCACGAGCCAAAGGATAGGTTTTATCAAGCACACACTGAACACATGGCATGACGCCGTTGATCTCCAGCGCTTTTACCGAGCGGTCAACAAAACCAAGTCCGGCGTAACCGATGGCCCCTTTGGTCATCTGCACACGCTGACGAACAGCTCCATTACTGCCGGCATATTCGGTTTTCGATGATATCCTGGCGTCCTTGCCCATAACAAGCTCGCTGAAGGTCTCAAAGGTTCCGCTGTTGGTTTCACGGCTGACCACAACAATCTTCCGATCGCTTCCTCCGACCTCCTTCCAGTTTGTGATTTTGCCGCTGTAGATATCGCGCACCTGTCCAATAGTCAGGCCCTTGACCCGGTTTGATGGATGCACAATAACCGGCAGCGCGTCGAAAGCGACCACATGTTTCACCGGGTTGACACCCTTATCCTTCATCGCCTGTTGCTCGGAATCTTTCAGATCACGCGAGAGGTTGGCTATATCGCAGTTGCCGTTGAGCAGTGATTTCGCACCGTTGCCACTGCCCGACTCGCTGACCGATATATTAACACCGGGATTTTCCCGCATGTAGTACTCGGCGAAAGCTTTAGCTATCGGTCCGACGGTAGTCGAACCATCCATAACCATCTTCTGCTCCGCGTTGACTGTCAAAGAGCCGATGATTAAACCGGCGGTCAATATGCTTTTTTTCATTATCATTCTCCAGTTTTGTTGTTTAAACAGATTGTCTCACCCTAGTGAATCCGGCGAAGGCCATTACACACCGTCACAATGCGTCTGCCATACACAGCGTAACAATGACTTGTTTGAAATTCATTAGAACAGGGTTAAAAAACGGTTGCCAACGGCTAAATTGCAACCTTCAGCTCAAAGCGCAGCCAGTAGGCGGCATCCTCATCGACATCGGCTGTGTGATGATCATAATAATCACCGAAGTAGAGCATCTCCCCTACAATCGCGCCTTTGGCGGAACCGCGCTCTCTGAAAATTTTGCTCAGCACCGGAAACTCATACCGCAACTGCGTGAAATAACCGCGGTAGCTGCCCTCGGCGTCATTATCTTTGGCTGCCGCGAACATAGGTCCGGTTTGAAGTTTGATACGATGCTTTGATGATGGTTCAATCTGGGCCGCTATATGCGGATAGATCAGATTCGACCAACGGTATTTATCGTAAAAATTAGAGCAGACCTCACTGAACCAGCTGCTGCGGTTGAAAACCGGATTCCAGCCGTTGTCCGTAGTGCCGTTCTTTGTTTTATAATAGCTGTCGCTGTCACCCGAAAGATAGAGCAGAGCACTTGTCAACCTGGGTTTGCCAAAGACCTCCTCTTCTCTATAGGTAAGACCGGCATAACCCATCCAGGCCAAAATATCACGGCTGTGCATGCCCCGCGCACCATCGATCCGGCCACCCTGCACGGCCGCTTCCACTTCACCGGAAAGCCGTTCTGAAAATTCAGCTTCGATGCGTGTGCCCAGCGTGTGGGTGTCGCGTCCGGGATAACGGTTGGTTTTATCATAGAAGCTGGTTTCACGTTTCCAGATGTAGTAAAACTCCATCGGTAGTTTATCGATCTCATTATAGTGCAGATAAGTGATCAGCCCCATCTCCTTCATCTCGGAGTAGGGCGATCCGCTCTTTATCCGGGTAAGATCATGCTCGTCATGCGGGTTGCCCAGGGTCAGATCATCCCGGTAATGATTGTAGGTTCCGATCAGCTCCACATCACTCTTTTCCAGCATCCGCACTGTAGCCCGAACCGCATTGAAGTAGGTTGACCGTGAACCATCACCAGGTGTGCCGTCACTGACCACCCTGCCGGATCCCAATTCAATATCCTGCCGTCCGATACGCAGATCAACCCGGTCTTTGATATTTTTGAGATCGAAGTAGATGTTGTCTATATAGACCTCATCCGGAAAAACGTTCTTTTTTTTGTTTTTGGTGGAGTTTCGATAATCCCGGAACTCATTAGCCAGCCGTAAAAAAAACGAATAGTCATCGCCGTAAGAGACCGCGCCGTACAGACGGGTTCTGAAGCGCAGATAATCTTCGTATTTTGAACCGACCGAACTCTTGCCGGAATCCATCCAGTTGTCTTTGTACTCGTAGCGGATGCGCATATCCAGTCCGCCTTCGAGTTTAAGATCGGAATGCTCTGTCACATTCTGTTCCAGGGCAAACAACGGAGCTGCCATCAGCAGGCCCGTAACTAACAAAAGGTCGCTATCCTTCATTAATCACCTTTTTTTATGGTTGTAAGTGCGGCAGAGTATGCCGTTCAGGTGATTACATTACCGCATTTATGTGTTACGGTGAAATTAGCACTGTGTTAGATTTACGTTAGCCAGACGATATAAAATTACGTGATACTCCAACCCTTACGGATATTAGGACGCAGCAGTTCGTTAGCGGAATCACTGTTCTCAAAGCGCATTTCACGCGCGTTCCAGATCAGCTCGCCCGGCACCTGCTGGGCGATGCAACCGAGCAGAACGGCCTCTGTCAGAGGCACCGAATGATTATGGTGTGAAAGTGGTTCATCTCCGCCGCGGATGGCCTCGGCAAACTCCCAGTGATGGCCCTGAACCCGTGGCAGCGACTGCGCGATTTTGTTGCACTCCTCATCTTTGGCAAATCCTTTGAACTTCTCTTCACCGTTCCATGAAATCGCGTCGCCCCGCACAACCGCCCGCTCTGTGATGATCGTCTGTCCACCCATGCCGCCGAATACCGCAGCAACCTTAGGACACATCGACCGATCCGGTTTTGTATCACCATCATACCAATAAACTGTAATCGGTTCAGTCTGCATATCACTGCGGACAACCAGCTTGACCGTTGTAGCCAGCGGATAGCTCTCTTTAAAGCGCGGCGTTGACTTCACACACTCCGCAGTCAGCACCTCTCTCAATTTGAAGCCCCGGAAAAAATCACTCATCGCATGACAGGCGATGTCACCCATCGCACCGGTACCGAAATCAAACCAGCCCCTCCATTTGAAGGGATGATAAACACCCTTTTTAAATGGGCGTTCAGGCGCGACACCCAGCCAGAGATCCCAACTCAGTTTATCCGGCACCGGATCACTGCCCCGCGGACGGTCGATGCCCTGCGGCCAGATCGGACGATTGGTTGAAACATGCACCTCTTTCACCCGTCCGAGAACCCCCGACCTTAAAATCTCTATGCGCCGCCGCTGATTCGGTGAGCCGTTGCCACCGTTACCCATCTGGGTTATCACCCCGCAGCCGTCGGCATAACGTTTAAACTCGCGCGCCTCCCAAATCGTGCGTACCAACGGTTTTTCCACATAGACATGGCAGCCGCGCCGCATCGCTGCGATCGCCGCGGCGGCATGCATATGATCCGGTGTTGAAACCACCACTGCATCCAGATCACCCTCTTTTGCAAGCATCTCGCGGTAGTCGGTATAACGACGTGCGTCTGGACAGCGCTCGGCAATCTTCTTATGCGATTGGTCAAGTCGCTCCTGGTCGACATCACACAGGGCGGCAATCTCCTCGCCCAGCTTGTAGAACTCCATCATATTTGCACCGCCGCGTCCGCCTGACCCGATGAAACCCATACGTAAATGCTCGCCAGGCTGACGTCTGGCGGGTGCTCTCTCGGGTGCTATAACCTCCGCATTAACACAACTTTGCGCCGTAACCAACGACGCTGCAACAGTCAGACTGCCATCTCTGACGAAATTTCTGCGTGAACAACTGTAACTTCTCATTCAAATATCCTCTCTTTTACCAACTACCCAAGATGACGTTATGTTAGATTACAGATCCGCATTCAGCAAGCCAAAACCGATCAGCATCGTTCAAAACACAGGTTATTTCATCTGATTCGCATATAGACAAATTTTTATTGACTGCTGCTCGAAACAACTGAACTCAGAGAAGGGCTTTTGATATAACAGCGACATAAAAATTTATTCTTTTGCTGATGAGCCCAGGTTATTGAAGCGGGTCACTGTGCGTTATATTCCAGATGAAATATCCCTGGGCATCCTATGGACGCCACCAAAATCAGGATTGCCAAAAGCGTTCAATTGAGTCAGAATTAGAAGCCATGTTAAAAAGTGACGCATTTTTGGATTCTCTCCGCAGCAAGATTGAAGCCGAGCTCTTTGATTTATTACCTGGCAGCTCAAATTCAGATTGTCCGCCGATTCTGGCGCAGGCAGTTGCACATGCTGTTAAATCAGGCGGCAAGCGCGTACGGCCCGCTCTTTGTCTTATGGCGGCTGAAGCCTGCGGCGGCGAAGCGCTTGGAGCGGTGGCCTGGGAGCCGGACGGCGGCGGAACCGGCGTCGGGCGCGTAGTCGACCGCGCCGGTGGAGACGACGGGAGGGGAGCTTGACGCCGCTCTATGCGCGGAGGGGGATGGGGCCAGGCGAGATGGTGGGTCC
>JAGYOL010000009.1 GCA_018399555.1 Kiritimatiellia bacterium
TTAAAATCAATGCCTATTAGCAGTAACTCACTTTGGAATTAAATTATTGTCTGTCACTAATTTATTTTTACTCTGGATTTACATTGGCTTTTGTGGTTATCATAACGAACGTTGGTTTAATCAAGAAGGGCTAAATAACCCGGGTTATGATGCAGAAAAAGATTCATATAGTGGGAGTGGGTGGTGTGGGAATGAGCGCCATTGCTCAGGCTTTGCTTGATACAGGAGAGAAAGTCAGTGGCTCTGACCGGTTGTTTGACGGAGGCGGCAGTTCGTCGGTTTTAGCCTGTCTTGCCCGGCAGGGGGTTGAGCTTTTCCCGCAAGACGGCAGCGGCATAGATGCTACGACTCGCCGGGTGGTGATAAGCTCTGCGATTGAGGCGGATAACCCGGATCTACTGCGGGCAAACACATTGGATTTAGAGGTTGAACATCGCTCAAAGGCGTTAAAAAGAATTGTGGCTGGCCGTGAACTGGTGGCTGTTACAGGAACCTGTGGCAAGAGTTCCGTCACAGCAATGCTTGGTGTGATACTTGAGGGTTGCGGTTTTGATCCGCTGGTTGTTAACGGAGCGGCTGTGACCGGCTGGGACAATAACGGCCAAAGGGTTGGTTCAGTGCGCAAAGGTCCGGGGATTGCTGTTATTGAAGCTGATGAATCGGATAAATCGTTGATGATTTTCAATCCTGAACATGCGATTGTAACGAACGCATCTGCTGATCATTTTGATTTGACGGAGACACTGCGACTGTTCGAGGATTTCAAGTGCAGGGTTAAGGGGCATCTGGTTGACGGCATGTCAGATGATCAGGCGGTTATGAGTTTTAAGCCGGAAGGGCTTTCGGGGAATTTCAAGTTGGGTGATAGGCGTTATTTTGTGCCGGTGCCTGGTTTGCACAATTTGTATAATGCACTGCATGCGGTGAAGATGGCGTTGGTGCTGGGTGCCCGACCTGCATCGGTTGCAGCTGCGTTGAAGGAGTATAAAGGTGTTGAGCGTCGGCTTCAGCTTATGGGCAGGTGCGGAGACGCATTTGTTTTTGATGATTATGCGCATAATCCGGAAAAAATCGGTGCGGCATGGCGAACGTTGGCTCGGGCATTTCGGGGAGGTCTTTGTTGTCTATGGCGTCCTCATGGCTATGCACCCTTACGTAAGATGATGACAGAGTTGGAACGCACATTTAAGGTGCTTTCCCGAACAGAGGACTTTTTGATACTATTGCCGGTTTACGATGCGGGAGGGTGTGCGGATCGAAGTGTTTGCAGTGAAGATTTGGCTTTTAAATTGAGTAGTGGAGGTGTTAAAGTTGAAGTAGTGGCGGGGTTGGAAGAGGCTGAAGAGAGGATGCGTGAGATGGCTCGTGACCACGCTGTTTTACTTTGTTGCGGTGCGCGTGATCCGGGTTTGCCTGAGCTGGCGGCCCGACTTGCGGAATAGAATTGAAAAATTTTAAGGAAAGTATGGCTCTAAAATATACTCCAGGCAATATTTTATTTGGTGAGGAAAGTGTTGTCCGACAGGCATTTCAGCAACTTAATAATCAGGAAATTGATCTTGCCCGTTTTTGTGAGGATGCTGAAGGATATTCATGCAAACGCACAACTATCGGGGGGGAGTGTTCGGTGGCTGGGCGTGGCACGTTTCAGGGACGGCGTCACAGCACACTTATTTTCAAACCATCGACTCAACCGGGCTGGTGGATTGAGCGTTCCGATCTGCAGGAGCAGTTGATGACACCGGTTTCTATTCGCAATGTCTGGACGACAGCGCGGAATATTGTTTTAAGAAGCGGCAATCCTCACAACTATCTGCGTATGGTTGAGCATATTGTGGCTTTAAGGCTGGGGATGGGTATTGACGATCTGGTTATCAGCACCGACACCGGTGACCCGCCACTTTTCGATCGCAGTTCATTGGAGATGGTTGAGAAGATTGATCAGGCGGGAATCGTGGAGCTGGATGAACCGGCAAAGTACGTCACGGTCAAGGAGCAGGTCACTTTCGGAGGATCACGCGGTGATTTTTTATCATTTATTCCGGCTGAAGCGGGGCGGAGGGGCATCCGCATTGATTGCGCTATCGATTTTGCATCTGTTATTGGGCGACAGAGGGTTGTTTTTGACCTGACACCGCAGCTTTTCAAGGAAACATCTTTTGCCAGAACCAACGCATCTTTTGCGAAGATGATGATGGTTAAGCTGATAGGGTGGACAATGGCTGACACACGAAATCTGGGCTACACGCCGGATAACATTTTGATTCACGGCAAGAAAAAGTTTTATGGTGAACCGCGATTTATTCATGGAAGCAAAGCTTTGGAACCGGTTTGGCACCGAGCGGTGCTGGATTTGCTGGCTGCGGTGGCTCTGATTGATGTCGGAAGGTTTTGCGGCACCATTGTTTCGTATCGTGCCGGGCATACTCTGGATTGTCGGGCTATCGTGCAACTTTATCTCAGGCATCTTCTGCGCATTGTGGACTGAAGGATTTTGAAACAGCCGGGATCCTATTTAAGCTTGTCATTTCGAGTTGATTATGCGTTAATACAAAGCTTTGTGAAATTCCCGCAGAACAGGACAGCGTGATTTAACGTTATCCTGCGGGTTTCAGTCGCGGTGAAGCTGAGTTTGAATCACTTGACATTAACGGCTGAAATATCGTTAAAACAAATAGGAGTATCAGACCATGGCAAGGATTAATTTCGGCGGTGTTAAAGAGACCGTTGTCACTCGCAAAGAGTTCCCTTTAGAAAAGGCGCAGGAGGTCCTCAAGGATGAGGTTATTGCTGTAATCGGTTACGGTGTTCAAGGGCCGGCGCAGTCGCTTAACATGCGCGACAACAAGTTGAATGTGATTATCGGACAGGACAAGGGTTTTGCGCAGGACTGGAAGCGTGCTGAGGCTGACGGATGGAAACCGGGCAAGACGCTTTTTGATATAGAAGAGGCTTGTGAAAAGGCGACGATCATCATGATTTTGGTTAATGATGCGGCGATAAAATATGTCTGGCCGCGCATCAAGCCTCGTCTGACTGCTGGCAAAGCCCTTTATTTTTCGCATGGGTTCGGTTATGTGTACAATTCGCTGACCAAGGTCAAGCCGAGTGATGACGTGGATGTCATCATGGTCGCACCCAAGGGTTCGGGCACATCGGTGCGTCGCAACTTCCTGAACGGTGTAGGTATCAACTCTAGCTTCGCGGTGGCTCAAGATGCGACTGGCAAGGCATTACAGCGCACCAAGGCGATTGGTATCGGTGTTGGTTCGGGTTATCTGTTTCCGACTACTTTTGAGCATGAGGTGACCTCCGACCTGGTTGGAGAGCGCGGTGTTCTGATGGGTGCCTTGGCGGGTATCATGGAAGCTCAGTATGATGTGTTGCGCAAGAACGGCCACTCGCCTTCGGAGGCGTTCAACGAGACAGTTGAAGAGCTGACTCAGAGTTTGATTCGTCTGGTGGATGAAAACGGCATGGACTGGATGTATTCCAACTGCTCTGCCACAGCTCAGCGCGGAGCCCTTGATTGGCGGCCAAAATTCAAGAAGGCCACTTTGCCGGTATTTAAAGAGCTTTATGAGTCGGTAGCCTCGCAGAAAGAGGCGCGTCGTGTGATGCGAGTTTGCGGAGCCAAGGATTACAAGAAAAAACTGGATGCCGAGTTGAAAGAGATGCGCGACTCCGAAATGTGGAAGGCTGGCGCCGCAGTGCGCAAGTTGCGTCCGCATGAAGACATCAAGCAGGGAGCTGAGAATGCTGCCGGTGTTCAGGGACGCGGCAAAAACTGATAAGCTTTCGTTAGATCGGAGGTGGGTGGGGTGTACAGATGTCATGTGTCGGCATTCCGTCTACTACCCGGTTGAATGTCGAGTTCAGAGATTGGCATGTTGGGAGGCTCGTTGTGATGAAACAACGGGCCTCTTTCATTTTAGCGGCAGAATGCACATCTCCGATAACATGGCGGTCGGTTGTTTTTTAAACAGACGCTGTTGTTTTTCAATTGCTAATCGGGATACAAGCGCATATTATAGACTGAACATTTACACCTTGTATATTCACGATGAATTCTTTATTGAAAAAATACGTATTTTTTACTTTCGGTCTGTGTGTTTTTTGTGCGGAGCTCAGAGGCGACGCGCTTGATGTGGCGCGTGAGGCGTTACGGGATAAACTTTACCGTGTGGCGCAAATGAATGCAGAGAAGGCACTTGATGAAGAGGGCCTTGGCGATCGTATCAGGGCACTTGAGATTTTGTTGGAATCGCTAGCGCGGCAGCACAAATACATGGAGATGCTGAGAGCTCTGGAAAGCAATGGAGACGCGGTGATTGATGCTCCGGAGAGTGAATCGCTGCTTTATTGGAGGGTGTTGGCACTGTTTAACACCGAACAGCTGGATGATGTTGCCAACATCATTAATTCCGGCAGAGTGGGCACTAATACCGCCTTCGGGGTAACGACTCTGCGGATTGGTGCGCGCACACGTGAATTAACCGGTGATGTGCCCGGAGCGATTGAGCTGTACAAACTGGTCGATTCGGTTTTTATCAATGAGGCTATACGCAGTGCCAACGCATATGAATGGGCGGTATTGCTGAACGAGCATGGACGTTATGAAGAAGCGCTTGATGTGCTCAAGAGTTTAGCGCAGATGGAGCTGAACAACGATAATGTCCATGACGGCGCACTTCTGCGGGGGCGAATACTGATGAGACTGGGGCGGGATGATGAGGCGGCGCGGGTGATGGATGCGCTTGCGATGAATGAGCGGGTGGCGGAAGTACCGCGTGTCGAGGCTCTTGTTGAAATGAGTGTTTACAAGCTGGATTCTGCGCTCACTAATGAGGCTGTCGCCTACGCACGCTCGGCTTACAGTCGTGCGCAGCTGCCGCAGACCCGCAGGCTGGCCGGTTATTGGCTGGGTGATCTGCTGTGTCACTCTGGGCAAACTGTCAATGAGGGAGCTCAGCTGATAAAGAATCTGGTTCGTGAATTTCCGGAAGAGGAAGAGTCGCGCAAAGCGCACCTGAAGCTGGCCGATTCTTTTCTGAATTTAAGTATGCCATCTGAAGCTGCTGCGGAATATCGTATTTTTCTTGAGACGTATCCTTCATCCACACTTGACAATCGGGTCATGAGGGGGCGTGGATGGGCGCTGTTCCAGTTAAAGCGTTATACAGAGGCGGGGGTTGCTTTTGCGAAGGCGGCTGAGTTGTCGGTTGATCCTGAGGAGAAAGCGCAGTGTCTGTTTAAAAAATGCGATGCACTGATGGCGGAAAACCGTTTTGTTGATGCTGCAAGCTCCTATTTGGAAATTAACGCACAGCTGCCTGACACTTCTTTGGCGGGGTTAGCACTTTTCCGCAGTGCAGAGGCATTGGAGCGTGAGAATCTTCTGAATGATGCGCTGACGCGCTATCGTGAGACAGCGCGGCGTTATCCGCACAGGGATGTGGCGGCTGAAGCCTTGTTGCGCGTGGCCGCCATACAGGCGGATGATCGGGAGATCGATCAAGCGATTGACACCTACGGGCAGATTATCGGCAAATTCACCAATACGATGTTCGTCGCACAGGCTCACATGGGGCGGGGTCGTTCTTATTACAGCAAATATCAGTTTGAAAATGCAATGCAGGAATTTGCCGCGGTAGCTGAGATTGATCCCGGTAGAGTTGATGAAGCCCGCTATTTTCTGATTCTCTGTCTGTACGGGCTTGGGCGCGAATCGGAGGCGTTGCAGGCAGCTGAGAAGTATATTATTGATTTTCCTTCATCAGAGTTTTATGCGGACATGTTGCTTTGGATTGGCAAGTTTCATTTCAACAGAGGAGATTTCAGCTCGTCAATCAAATATTTTGATAACTACGCAAAGAGTTTTCCGGATCGGGTGTGGGCGGATGCTTCACTGGTCTGGGTGGCGCGTGCGATGTTTAACAAAGGTGATTTTACAGCTGTTATTGAAACGGTGACTCGGCTGGTCAAGGCATACCCGGAAAGTTCTCGGTTATCCGAAGCCAGATTTGTTCAGGCCGAGGCTTTGATTGAGTTAGCCCGTTTTGATGCGGCGATCCTGTTACTTGACAATATTCTTGAAAATGATCCTGAGAGTCGTTGGGGCCAGATGGCGCTTCTTCGTAAAGGCAACTGCCTTTTTGCTTTGGGAGCCGGTAATCCGTTACGTTATGAAGAGGCGCTGGCAGTTTATCTGAGGATTGCGCAAGGCGAGGGATTGACATCGGCGATGCTGATTGAAATTTATTATAAAATTGGGCGTTGTCTGGAAAAGCTGGAACGTTTTGATGATGCTGTGAACACTTACTATTCAGAAGTGCTGCTGCGGTATATAAAGGATCGCTCTTCCGGTACATGGTATGATGAAAGCACACTCAGTCTGGTTGTACGGGGAGCGTTCAGTGCGGCTGAGATATTTGAACGGCAGGGTCGTTATGAGCAGGCTGTGGGCGTGTTAAAGCGGATTGCAAGGTCTGACAGCGGTGCTGCTGATGAAGCCGAGAGGCGCATCGATGTGATAAAAAAAATCAGGGATTGACAATCCCTTAACTTAGCGGAGATTAAATATGTTGGCCAGTTATGGAGGAGTTGTTTTTATCATCCTGCTACTGCTGGAAGCGGTCACGATCTTTGTATTCTTTGAGAGGCTGCTGCATCTCAGACGAGCTCAGGTTGATCATGCCGATTTTATAAACGGAGTCTGTAATGTCTTGGATCGTGATAATGTCAGTGAGGCACTGATGCTTTGTGAGGACACTCCCGGTCCGGTGGCTGCGGTTGTGCGTACTGCGATACGTCATAAGGATGGTAGTCTGGATGCTTTACGTGATGCCGTACACAACACGGGGCTGGCGGAGATTTCGCGATTGGAAAGGCGCGTCGTGGCGCTGGCGGTCAACTCACAGGTTGCACCTCTGCTTGGGTTGTTGGGTACGCTCCTCGGGGTTATAGATGTTGTGATTCTGATAAACAATCAGGCTCCTCTGATTCAGACTACCGCTTTGGCGGGAGGGTTGATGAAGGCTCTGGTGACAACCGTAGCGGGTCTTATAGTAGCAATCACCGCCTATACGATGTATACAATGCTGATGATTCGCATTGAACGTGTTGTGTTGGATATGGAGGCGGCTGCTTCGAGTATTGTGGCTTATTTCACGCCTAACGGCATGCGTGTGCCGGAGGATGATTGATGAATCCGAGTAAAGAGCACTGGGGTGAAATGATTCGCAGGCGCCGGTCGGTGCATGCGCGTTTCGACAAGAAATGGTTTTTTAATTTTCGTAACATTCACTGGATTGATGCTTTGGTAATTACGGTTTTGCTGTTGTTTGTCAACAGCCGCATGACGATCACCCCCGGCATGGTTTTTGATTTGCCGGAGGCACCTTTGAGGGGCGGCGCACATATTACAGCTTTAACTGCTGTGATGATACCGGTTGTGCGGGATGTCAGCAGCGGGAGTGAAACACTTGTTTTTTTCGATGATGAGCGTTTTTCGATGATTGATGAGAATTGGGAACAGCGTTTAACCGCAAAGGTGCGGGATAGAATCCAGGCGAGCTCCAAGCGGGATATGCTGTTGTTGGCCGATAAAAATATTCCGCACGGCGATGTAATACGTTTGGTCAATGTTGTTAAAGAGGCTGGGGTTCATCGGGTGAACGTCGGTGAGAAACCGGAATAAAAAAAGCCGCATTGTTGCCGCTTATTGAAGTTTTTACGCAATGAGAAAAGAACAATACAGTGCTAGGGCGGCCCGCAAACCACTACAATTCTGGCTTCAGCCATTTGCGCTTTTGCTGCTGATCGGAGTGCTATGGTATCTTGTACCGGCTTCGGCTCTGTTGTTTAAAACACGCATTGTACAGCCACTGCCGGATGCTCGGGTGAGTTATGTGAAAATCGATTCTGTTTTTGCGGCAGAGATCCTGCGTGTTTCAATGCAGGCCTGGCGCAGATCAGCCTTTGGCGGCGGAAGTACAGATGACGGAATAATAATGAGCGTGATTGAACCTTATGTACCGCTTGGGCCTCCTGTATTCCTGTCGAGAAGCTGCGGCTACTCAGCAAACTGGGTTCCGAGTGAGGTCCAGCCTTTGCAAAGAAAGCTACCCGACCTGCTGTGTACGTTTGACCGGGCTGAGAGTATTTACCAGATGCCGCCTCTCTCCGGTTCACAGGGTGTACGCATAGTTATGGATGAGGATCTTGAAGATGCCTCGTTCAAGTTTGTCGGGAAGCGGCTCTCCGATTTACGAAAATCCGGCAGCTGCCGCGTATATGTTGAGACTGAGGACGACGGCAGTGTAGCGCATGTTCTTATCCTGGAATCCAGTGGTGAAGATCACCCTGCTGAGATAGAGAGAGCACTGAGTATGGGACAGGCAGAGAGAGCCGCAAAGGGTCAAATTGAAATCAGTTGGAGGAAACAGTGAGAGCGTTGGTGGTTATAATTTGCGGTATCTTCTTTTTTTCAGGATGCCGGGATCGCTTCAGCGGTGAAGCGGGCGGAGAGACTGCTGAAGTTTTTGAATTAAAGGTTGTCCGCCGGTTTTCGGCGCAGAGTGAACTGACACTTCCGGTCGAGTCGGGAGATTTACTGATTTTCGCCGATATGAACGGCAGCGTAAGCGCACTGGGAGCCGATTGGAAGCCGCGCTGGAATATTAAAATAGCGGATGGAAAGCGGCGATTCACTGCCGGGGGTGCTCTTGCGGGGGATATGGTATGTCTGGCCTCGTTGGAGGGCACTGTTTACGCCTTTGACACTCTGTATGGTTCTGTTATCTGGCGGAGCGATCGCGATGCGGTATTTGAGCACAGGCCGCTGTACGGGTCGGTGGGTGACAGAGCGATGTTGTGGTTGTTGTCGGCATCTGATGGTGTGATACACGCATTTGATGCGACCGACGGTGAATTGTTGTTTGAAAGTGAGCCGACCAATCGTTCAGACGGTGGCGCGGTCGTCTGGAAAAATGTAATCGCCTATGGTAACTGCGACGGGGCGGCTCATTTTTTCAACGCTGCTGACGGAAGCAGGCTTGCGTCAGTGGCCGTGGGTGACACTGACCAGATGGCTGGCACGCCGCTGGTCGGGGAAGAGGGTATGCTTTTTATCGGGACGCGATCCGGCAAGCTGGCGGTTATCGATTTACAGAGGATGAAACTTATCACAACCCTTGAGATTTCCCAGGCAGAGGCATTTGTCGAGCCTGTGAAGGCATTTGACGGTTGTGTTGCCATGGGAACGGATGAAGGTGATCTGCTGTTATGCAGCCTGGTCGGGTCAACACTGGAGATTCTGCGGCGAGTTAATACTGAGGCACCGGTTGAGCGGCTTGCTTTTCATGATGATATACTGTACGTTCTCTCCGGTGGTGATCTGGTGGCTTACAACCGCGACTTGGAAAAACTCGCTCTTCTCAACGTGGCTGACCGTACTGGGGGAGTGATGGTCACTTCACAAGGCTTGATTGTGATTAGAGCCTCAAACACTCTGATCGGAATTGAAGGAGGGTGGCGATGAACGGAGCGTCGGTTTCGGTTTCAAAGATTGAAAAGGTTTTCAGCGGTGCCGGTCCGCAGCCGCTCAAGGTTCTGCGCGGGATTTCGTTTGAGGTGCAAGCTGGCGAGAGTTTATCGGTCACCGGTCCTTCCGGATCGGGCAAATCCACATTGCTGCACATTATTGGAGCGTTGGATTATCCGACTGCCGGGTCAGTTTTAATCGATGGTCGTGATATAAGTGCCCTGGATGAAAGCTCACGGGTTGAATTTCGCAATCGTAAGGCCGGTTTCATCTTTCAGTCGCACTATCTTCTGCCTCAGCTGACGGTGATTGACAATATTCTTGTGCCAGCCTGGAACAGTCGTCGTGATTGCGAAGAACATATTGAACGTGCCTATCTGTTGCTGCGTCGTGTGGGACTTTCCGCATTTGCCAAACGTCTGCCGGGTCAGCTTTCAGGTGGTGAGCGTCAGCGGGTGGCTGTTGCACGAGCTTTACTAATGCGTCCCGCTCTGGTGTTGGCTGATGAACCGACTGGTGCGCTCGACCGGGAAAACGCCGCCGCTCTGATTGAGTTGATGTTGGAGATGAACTGTATGGAAAAGACGACCTTGCTGATGGTGACGCACTCAGAATATTGTGCCGAAAAAATGGAACGCCGGATTGAAATTCTGGATGGAATGATCAGCGGTTAGTTTTTATTGAACTGATAGTTGAGTCGGCAAGTTCTGCCGGTCCGGCACAGTTTCTGATGATTAAGCCTGGCTGGCGAAAATTATCCGGCAGCCTCCGGCAGACGGAAGTTGAAGGGAGAAGAAATGACGGAACATGATATAGTTAACACATTGCAGGAGACAGGTGCGCTTTTGACCGGTCACTTCGAATTAAGATCAGGTTTGCACAGCAACCGTTTTTTTCAATGTGCAAATTTGCTGCGTTATCCGAGAATTGCGGGAAAACTGTGTCAAGAGCTGGTTGTACGATCGGGCGCGGTTGTTGATTTAAGTTCATCGACGGGGGTGATTTCCCCGGCGTTGGGCGGTATTCTCGTCGGTCACGAGGTCGCACGTTCTCTGGACCGGCAGTGTATTTTTGCGGAGAAGCAGGATGACCGGCTGGTAATGCGGCGTTTCAGTATCAAGCCAGGAGAGCTCTACATTGTTGCCGAGGATGTGATAACGCGTGGCGGGCGGGTTGCTGAGACGGTTGAGCTGGTGCGGTCGGCCGGTGCGGAAGTACTTGCGATTCTGGTGATTGTTGACCGCAGTGCGGGGAAAGCGCACTTTGATCAACCGCTCTTTTCACTTTTGAAGATGGCACCTGAGGTCTGGGAACCGAAAGACTGTCCGATGTGTGCCCGGCAGGAGCCCTTTGTTCATCCCGGTTCATAGTTGGCATGATCGGTCGGAGAGCATCGGCAGCAGGTGTTTTCGGCAGGCTGCGTGGATATGACCGTTGGTGGCTAGAAAAGCCATACGGTGTTTGGGATATTGACACAGTGTTTCAGTCTCTCCGCCGGCGCGTTCCACAATCAAAGCCGCAGCGGCCATATCCCAGGTGTAAATTCCGGACTCAAAATAACCATCCATACGTCCGCAGGCCACCATACACATGTCGACGGCGGCGGCACCCAGAATGCGGGGGCGTTGAGCCATTTCGGAGACCTTTTTCATGAAACGGAACGAGCGTTTGTCGAGGTCCCATTTGTCGGCTCCGGTGGCAATCATTGCCAGAGATAAATCCGAGGTTGAAGAGACCTTGATCGGCCTTCCGTTGAAGAGAGCTTCGCCATCGCAGACCGCTTCAAAAAGCATGTTTAATTCGGGAAGGAAGACCGATCCGGCCACTGTTGTCCCTTTGTAACGTGCGGCGACACTGCAGCACCACCAGGGCAGACCGTGAAAAAAGTTGATGGTGCCGTCGATCGGGTCGATAATCCACAGCCAGTCAGCGGTGGCGGTTGGCTTTCCGCAACTTTCCTCACCGAGAATATCATGCTCCGGAAAGACATTCATGATCACGCTTTCGGCGACCTGCTGGGCTTCGATATCCAGTTTATGTTTCACATCGTTGCGCAGATTGGAGTTACAGTCGCCGCGGCGCTCCAGGTTGTTCATGACATGTTCTCCGGCGCGCCGGGCGGCCAGCGTTGTGAGTGCCTGTATCTGTAAAGGTGGCAGGGGAAGATCGAGTGGGTTTTTCATGGTTTTAATCTTAGATGCAGCGTTCGGCGCAGGCAAGCGTAAAAAAAAGGCGGCTTCCCGCAGGAGCCGCCTTTTTTGAATGGTGAGCGTTTATTTTGAATAAACTTTGCGCTCATGATAATGGTTATGTAGCAGTTTATGTGCTTTCTCGCTGAGCGGGGCTCCCAGATATTCGTCGTATACCTTTTTAATCTGGGGATTCTGGTGTGACATACGCAGCACACAACTCTTGTCATCGCGGTAGATACCGGCAATGCGTTTTTCGCGTACTTCGTCGGTGGCACCCAGAGGCTGACCGCCGCCGCTGATACATCCGCCGCGGCACGCCATGACCTCGATGAAGTCCCAACGGGGTTTGACCCCGTTTTTACGATCTTCGCGGACAGCGTCAAGAACCTGCTCGACGTTCCCCATCTGATGCGCGACGGCGACATTCACCTTGGTGCCTTTGATATCGATCTCAGCCGACTTGACACCTTCCATTCCGCGTACAGCCATGAACTCGATCGACGGCGGCTGTTCATCGCCTGTTACCAGGCAGTAGGCGGTACGCAGGGCGGCCTCCATAACACCGCCGGTCACACCGAAGATCGTTCCCGCGCCGGTGTAGTCACCCATGATGTTATCCGGTTCCTCTTTGGGAAGATTGAGGAAGTCGATGCCGGAGCTTTTGATCATGCGGGCCAGTTCGCGTGTGGTCAGCACCACATCGATATCCTGGTAGCCGCTGGCGAACATATTCTCGCTGCGGGTTATTTCAAACTTTTTGGCGGTGCACGGCATAATTGAAACCATGAAAATTCTGGCTGGATCAAGGCCCATGCGTTCCGCATAGTAGGTTTTAGCCATTACGCCGAGCATCTGCTGCGGTGATTTTGCCGAAGAAAAGTTATCGATGAAATCACTGGCATACTTCTCCATCCAGTCAGTCCATGCCGGACAGCAGGAAGTTATCAGCGGCAGGGTTCCTCCTTTAGTGAAACGTTCGACAAACTCATTGCCCTCCTCCATGATCGTCAGGTCGGCGCTGAAATTTGTATCGAAGACAGCGTCGAAACCTAGTCTTCGCAGAGCTGCGTAGGTCTCTCCTGTCATGATTTCTCCGGGTTCTCTGTCAAACGCTTCGCCGATTGCGACACGCACTGCCGGGGCTATCTGTACTACGCAGTATTTCTCATCGTCACAGAGCGCGTCCCAAACCGGGCGGGTGTGATCATGCTCATAGATTGCGCCGACCGGGCAGTGGGCTGAGCACTGTCCGCACTTGATGCAGGGCGAGTCGTTGAGCGAAACATCGGCGGCAGGTGCGATACGCGTGTTTTCGCCGCGTCCGATGAATTCAAGTGCCCAGACATTCTGCATCTCCTGGCAGACAATTGCGCAGCGTCCACACTTGATGCACTTCTCCGGATTCAACACAATTGACGGGGTTGACCGGTCAACCGGAATCGTGGGAACTTCGGCAGGGAATGGTATCTCGCGGATACCGAAATCGGCGGCGATGTTCTGCAGCTCACAATTTCCGCTGCGGGGGCATTGCAGACAGTCGTTGGGATGATTAGCCAGAATCAATTCGAGCACAGCGCGCCGCACTCTGACGATGTCTGAATCATGGGTTTTGATTTTCATGCCGGGGGCAACCTCTGTGGCGCAGGCGCGCAGCAGTTTGGCGGAACCCTCGTTGCGTACCACGCAGATACCGCAGGCGGCCCAGGGGCGCAAATCCGGATGATAACAGAGAGTTGGAATCTTAATCTGAACCGACTTAGCCGCTTCCAGAATAGTTGTCCCTGCGGGGACTTCGACGGGTATATTGTTAATTTCTAGTTTCACCATAGACATGGATAGACACCTTTCCGGTTAAGAACGTGAGACAGCCTGGAATTTGCAGACTTCAAAACACTGTCCGCATTTGATACAGAGTTCCTGATCAATGACATGAGCCTGTTTGCGCTCGCCCTGAATGGCCTGTACAGGGCAGACTCTGGCACAGGCGGTGCATCCAACACACTTGTGCGGGTCAATGATGTATCTAAGCAGGTTCTTGCATTTTCCGGCACGACATTTTTTGTCGTCGATATGCTCGATATACTCATCCATAAAGTAACGCAGGCTGGAAGTGACAGGATTTGAAGCGGTCTGTCCGAGTCCGCAGAGGGATGCACGGCACATAGCCTCGCTGATATCCTTCATGTTCTGGATATCCTCGGCGGTTCCTTTGCCATCACAGATTTTGGTCAGATAGTTGAGCAGCTTGCGTCCGCCGATACGGCAGGGTGCACATTTACCGCACGACTCATCCACGGTGAAATCCAGATAGAATTTCGCTACATCCGGAATGCAGTCATCCTCATCCATAACGATCAGACCGCCGGAACCCATGATCGAGCCGATTTTAGTCAGGCTTTCGTAATCGATTGGCGTATCGAGAAATTTTGGCGGGATCATGCCGCCCGAGGGGCCGCCGGTCTGTGCGGCTTTGAACTCTTTGCCGTTTTTAATGCCGCCGCCGATATCGAAGATAATTTCGCGCAGGGTAGTTCCCATGGGAACTTCAATCAGACCGGAGTTATTGACTTTGCCGGTCAGAGCGAAAACTTTGGTTCCCTTGGTTGTTGCGGTGCCGATCTTGTTGAACCAGTTGGCGCCTTTGAGCATGATAACCGGAACGTTGGCCAGGGTTTCAACATTATTGATAACCGTCGGACGTCCCCATAAGCCTTTGACTGCCGGGAAGGGCGGTCGGGGTGCCGGCATACCACGTTTACCTTCAATTGAAGCCAGCAGCGCAGTCTCTTCGCCGCAGACAAAAGCACCCGCACCGAGGCGCAGTTCAATCGTGAATGAAAATCCGCTGCCCAGAATGTTTTCACCCAGCAAACCGTAATCGGTTGCCTGTGCAATCGCGTTTTCAAGCCGGTCAATCGCCAGCGGATACTCGGCTCTGATATAGATGAACCCCTTGGAAGCACCGATTGCGTAGCCAGCGATAGCCATGGCTTCGAGGATGCTGTGAGGGTCGCCCTCCAGCGTGGATCGGTCCATATAGGCTCCCGGGTCGCCCTCATCGGCATTGCACACCATGTATTTCTGTCCATCCGGCTGGGCCGCCGCAAAAGACCATTTGACGCCGGTGGGGAAGCCTGCGCCACCGCGACCACGCAAACCGGAGATCTTGAGTTCTTCAATGACATCTTCGGGTTGCATTTCAAAGAGGACCCTTTCAAGTCCCTTGTAACCGTCACGGGCGATATACTCGTCAATCTTATCAGGATCGATCACGCCGCAGTTGCGTAGCACAATGCGAAACTGCTTCTGATAAAAGTCTATCCCGTCGATTGCGACATTACCTTTGCTTTGGGCGTTATCATACAGCAGACGGCTGACGACGCGCCCCTTGATGATGTGTTCCTGGATGATCTCGGAGGCGTCCTCCGGACGAACTTCGACATAGAAGGTGTCTTCGGGCAGAATTTTGACGATAGGTCCTTTTTCGCAGAATCCCAGACAGCCGGTGCGGACAATCTGAACGTCGTTGATCAATCCGTTCTCTTCAACTTCCTTTTTCAGTGCGTCAACCAGGGCGATTCCCCGATTGGATTCGCAGGCTGTGCCGCCGCAGACCAGAATGTATTGTTTATATGCCATTGTAATCTTCCTGCTTAGCGAATGATATCCATCGCGGGTTTGTCACAGATGTGGTTATCGATCAGCTTTCTGCTGATGACATGCCGATTGATAATCTTCCTGGCCAGTTCGGTGTCGACATTGCCGTAGATGACGGCGGGCATTCCCTCCACAATCACCTCCACGGTCGGCTCCGAGTGGCAGAACCCCATGCAGCCGGTTTGACGAACCAGCACATTGGAGATGTCCCGGGCGGTAAGCTCCTCGATTATCGTGTTGAAGGTCTCTTTCGCGCCGGCTGCGATTCCGCAGGTGCCCATGCCAACTATGATCTGTGCGCTTTTGTTCTCGGGATCGCGCATATTCATAGCTTTCTGTTTCTCATCGCGCAGTTTGCGCAGGTCGTCAAGTGTCAGCTTTGCCATATTATCTCCTTACTGTAATAAATTCTCTTCCTGTGCTTTTATAAAATCTTTGGTCAGAGCAATGTTTGTGATCTGTTCCAGTGAACCCAGCGTTTCAATCAGTTCTGAACGTGATATTCTGTATTCGTCCTTCAAACTCTTTCTGATCACCTTCAGCTCATAGTCACCCTCGAAAGTCAGCAGCCCCGTCAGGGTCAGGGCGATATCGCCGGGCGGCGGGGTATCCAGGTGTCGTCGGTCAAAGCTGAACCCGACCTCAGTGCCGTGTTCCGGCTGCGAAGTGATCTTCATGCTGCCGTTGACCGCTTCAGCGGTCTGTTTCAAAAGGGCCAGTCCCAGCCCGACCCTGCGATGATCGTGTTTGCCGGCCTCCGTGAAGAAGGGATCAACCGCCGACCGCAGGGTCTCGCTGTTCATTCCCTTGCCATTGTCTGAAACCGCAACTTCAATTTTTTCCGGGAGCGTGCTGATTTCAAGTGTGATCAGTGACGCACCTGCTTCAACGGAGTTCTGCACGAGGTCGGCAATGTAGTCACAGACAGTAGCGTGCACAACATCAGACCTTCTTGATATCGGCAATAATCGCGTGCAAGTCCTGTGGCTGAACCTTGCCGTAAACCTTGCCGTTGATCACCATCACCGGAGCCAGTCCGCAACAGCCGATACACCGAACCGCTTCAACCGAAAACTCACCGTCGGGTGTAACTGTGTTCAGCCCTACACCTAAAATCCCCTCGATTTCCGCGATGATGTCCTCTCCGCCCTTCAGATAACATGCCGTTCCCATGCAGACCTGAATCTGATTGCGACCGGGTTTTTTGAGTTTGAAGAAGTTGTAAAAGGTCATAACCCCGTATATCTTGGCCAGCGGCACATCCAGTCGGTCGGCAACTTCAAACGCGATCTTACGCGGTATATACCCGAACTCCTGCTGTACTCTGTGCAACACCATAATCAGGTTGCCCGGCTTAGTTTTCCATTCGGCTATAAATTCAATCAGCTCTGGCGTCAGAGTCTCAACCTTTTCCACCGGGGTAGTTTCGGAACTCACGGTTTCACCTCCATCGATTTTTAATATTGCCACCAGCCCAGCTGAGTGGTCGAAAAATTGCGCAAAATTATGTCAAATAGGACGCATTTCTGCAAAGTAATAATCGCAAAAATTTAAAAATACCGGGTTTTAATGCTGTTTTCCGTCCAATTGATACAGTTTTATCGATATTTAGAGTTCATTTCAGTTCTTTGACCTCTTTTTGCCGGCGGAGCGAATGCCGAAATGTTCGGAGTCATGGTTGATACCGCGGGTTGTCATAATGCCGTAAACATACTTTTTGTGGGCGGCGCACTCTTCCAGTAAGAGGTCAATAGCCTTAATGTCCGGGTTGTGTTTTTTTGAAGAGTATTCAAAGGCAAAGATTGAATTGGGGGAGATGTGTTTTTTTACCGTGATTTGTGTCTTCGCCAATCCGGTGAGCACGCTGGCAGTTCACTTCTGCTGTAACACCGGGAAAAACGAACAATCGGTCAAAAGGACTTCGATGAGCTTCGGTAAACTGCTATACTGGCAGCCACAATGAAAATTATATCTTTACTCTATTGCATGGGTGTGATGATTGCCTGCGGGTCAAATCTGATTGATAATTCCGGATTTGAAGAGATTTTGCCGGATGGTGCGACAAAAGGCTGGCAGGAACTGAGACCGACCTACCGTATTGAAAACGGAGCCGGACGCAACGGCAGTCGCGGTCTGGTTTATGAAAACGATGATCCCGATATCTATCGTCTGGTCAGTCAGAAGGTCGATTTGCAGATCGATTGTCTCTATCGTTTTTCGGTATGGGTGCGCACCGAGAGTCTGGAAGGTGCTGAGAACGGCGCGACTGTCTGTTTGCAGTGGCATGACAGAGCGGGGAAGTGGCTGGGAGGGTCGTTTCCCAAGGGTGTCAAGGGCACGCACGGCTGGCATAAGATTGAGGGTTCGGTTAAGATACCAGAGGGTGCTGCTGTTGTCAGTGTAACACCTTATGTCCGTAAGGGAATGACCGGCAAAGCTTGGTTTGACGATCTGGAACTCGTCAAACATATTCCTCCGCCGGTCGGGGTTATCTGTTCATCCGCATATCGTGACACGGTGGCGGCGCATGAGTGTTCGTACTTTGTTGAACTGGCACTTGCAGCCAACGATTTGTGTGCACAGGATGTTGAAGCGATATTCACTCTGCGCGCGCATACAGGAGAGGTCGTGTTTACACGTGCTGCCGACAGTATTAAAGAGGATCATGCCGTAATCACGATCGACACTGCGCGGATTGCGGAGGGTTGCTACGACGTCGAGTTTGTGCTGCGCACTGTGGCGGGTGAAGAGCTCGGGTGCTGTGCCGGCCGGATGAAGCGCGTGGCTCAGATGCCCGAGCGTAAGGTATGGATTGATGCCCACAAGCGCGTCATCGTTGACGGCAGACCGTTTTTTCCTCTGGGAATGTTTTTTTCGGGGATCAAAAAAGATCAACTGAAAATCTATGCTGCCGGTCCGTTCAACTGCCTGATGCCATATGTTATGCCGAGTGCGGAACAAGTGGATATGGTTCATGAGGCTGGCTTAAAGATCATCTATTCCCTCAAGGATATTTATTATGGTACGTGTTACGCGCCCAAGGCCCTGAAAAGCGAGGCTGATGAGGCTGAGTTTGTACGAGTCCGAGTGGAGAAATTCAAGGATCATCCGGCATTGTTGGCCTGGTATGTGAACGATGAATTGCCGCCGGATATGATCGGGCGGCTGAGTGCGCGGCAGACACTGATGAGAGAGCTTGATCCTGATCATCCGACCTGGGTGGTGCTCTATCAGTACAACCAGGTACGCACATACATACCTAGCTTTGATATTGTCGGTACAGACCCGTATCCGATTCCGGGAAAGAGCGCCGGCATGGCGCTGACATGGAGCAGAGTTACGCGTGATCAATGCTGGAATGCCAGGCCCTTCTGGCAGGTGCCGCAGGTTTTCGACTGGGCCGGTTATGGGGAGGGAGCGGATAAGGCGGAGCAGCGTGCGCCCACCCTGGATGAGATGCGTACCATGGCCTGGCATTGCATCGCCGCCGGCGCCAACGGATTGATTTTTTACTCATTTTTCGATCTGGTGAAAATGGATGAGAAGGATCCCTTTGAAAAACGTTGGCGGGAAGTCTGTGAGATGGCCACTGAAATCAGAGGCTACCTGCCGGTGCTGCTCTCTGCGGAGAGTGTCAGCGGGATTGAATGTGCTGGTGGCGACCAGATTGAATATCGCGCTTGGTCATACAACAATGCGCATTATCTCCTGATTGTGAACGGCAGTCGGCAATCGGCGGGGGCGATTGTTAAACTTGCAGCCCGCCCCGACAGGATTGCAACCGAATTCGGTGAAGCACCGGTTGTCAGTGCCGATGGCGAACTGCAATTTAAGATTGACCCGCTTAAACCGGTTTTGATCCGGTGGTAACAGCGCTCCCGGCAGAGTGAGGCTCTCTGTTTCCCGTCTGTTCGGCAACAGGCAAAACCCGCTGTTGCTGCCGCTGTCGTAAAAAACAAGGAATGGTGAAAAGGCAGCACTGCTCCACTTGTTTTCGGTTACGTCGGCTTGGTTCGGTTCCGGATGTAAACTGTGTTATTTGTTTAAATTTACAATCAGAGTGTTTGAAAACGCAATGGACGGATTTTCTGTTTTACTGCAACATAGTGATTTTATACCTTGTTTGTGCGCACGATGTTTGTGCGCATACGTTGTTATGAATTATATACAGAGGAAGTGTTATGAAACATGTTGTAAAACTTCAGCTTACGGTGATTGCCTCACTGTTATTTTGTAATTTATCTGCGATAAAGGCCGATTCGGTTGAGGACTTTACCCAGCCGAACGCCCGTATTGAAATGGCGGCGGACCGCTATCCTGATCTGACCAATCTGACGCTCTCGGTCTGGATCAAAACCGATACTAAACCGGGAAATTATGCAGCGATCGCCGGATGCGGCTATCTCGGTGTAATGAGTTGTAAAAATGATACTATTGGCTTTATTAAAAAGGGGGGGTAAGATGCGGATTGCGTATTTACTGATGACAGGCATGGTTTTTTTACAGGTATCAGGGGGGAGCGCTCAGGATGGGCGGGGCGCAGTGAATGGTGCTGAAACCGGCACGCAAAATATTCTGAGTTTCGGGGCGGATCGCAGCGGCAGAACCGATTCATCCGCAGCCTTTGAAAAATTGATGCGCAAGGTCGGGAATGATCGTCACATAAAGATCGTCCTGCCTCCTGGTAGTTATCGTTTAAACAGCCGGGTCGTGCTGCGGGCGGCGGGAAACAACAGCTACTATGGATTGCACCTGCAGGGAGCCGGTGAAAATGTAACCGAACTGATTGTTGACAACGCGGCGGGGGGTGTGGCTTTTGAAGGCCGCAGTATTTCGCGTTTGAGTGTGATCGTCTCAGACTTGGCGATTGTGGCCGCACGTTCAGATGCGGGCACGGCACTCTCCTTTGATATTCCCAATCCCGGTGTGGAAAATATGCGTCAGTTCAATGTGCGCAATGTTTCAATTCGCGGTACCCGTTTTGATCAGGGCTTTTTCAACAGGGGGGTGTATGTGCGAAATGCCTGGTACGCCCTGCTGCGAAATGTAAATATCACCCAGCAATATGAGGGCGGACTTGGGGTGGATAAATATGCGATGGAATACGGCTTCCTGCTGGAAGATTGCTACAGTCCGAGTATCATCGACTGTCGTGTTGCCAATGGACGCTACGGCTTGGTGCAGCGGGCGCGGAAAACCTTTCCCGAGGACGGCATTATCCGCGGTTCATACTTTGTCGGGAATGTCGAATGTATTGTGCTTGATTTCAATAAGAGCGACGGCGGCTGGGCTGAACCGGGATTTCATATCGACAACTGTCATATAAACTATCGCGACCGCGGTATTGTTGTGCGCGGTCTGCGTCAGGCCAACATAAGTCAGAGTCTCTTTTACTGTCACGACCGCAGCGGTACACGCTGGTTCCGGAATGAGTTTGCCGAGGTGCCGGGCGGAGACGAGAAAAACCGCCGCGAGTATGAGCCGCGTGATATCGATCTTGATCTCTCATCCGATATTATCATCAACAACAACATCTTTACCGAACCAGCCAATAGCGGACGGGTGGGGGTGCGGATCGGTCCGCAGGCCGGGCATATTCTGATTTCAGCCAATCAGTTCAATATGAGTGGAGTGGCGATTAAAAATGAATCGCGGGAGCCCAGCTACGCCACCGGCAATATTTTCACCGGGAGACCGGGGTGGCACCAAGCGTTGACCACCTATCAGGATGTTGCCGGATCACTGCGTCACTATGATTTCAAAGTGGACTCAGAAAAGGAGAAGAACAGATGAAGAAAAATATTAATTGGTTTGTAACGGCACTTAGCACCATGTTGCTGTGGATGTTGTTGGTTGCAGATGTTTGTGCGGCACAGGGTGAAGAAGGAACATTGCTTGCCGGCGCGGCGGTTGCCGATATTACCCCCGAAAAGGGTGTCAGCATGAAGGGCTCTGTGGGCGGCAACGGCATTGTCAACGAGGTGCACGATCCGCTGCACGCACGCTGTGTGGCGCTGCGCAACGGTGAGACAACGCTGGCGATCTGTGTGGTGGACGCAACCAGCTTCTGGGCTGAGGGGATGGAGAGGGCCAAGACGATGGTGCATAAGCGGATCGGGCTGCCAGTTGAGCGTATCCTGATATCCGCCACTCACTCTCACGCGGCGATACGGGTGCGCGGTATCAGTACCGAGCCGATTGATATGAAATACTATGCTCTGGTCGAGGAAGGGGTGGCCGACGCCATCTGTCAGGCGGTGCGCAATCTGGCACCGGCGGAGGTGGCTTATGGTGTCGTGTCGAAGCCGGAGTATGTCAAGGGGCGCCGCTGGCGCATTGAAGCCGGTTCCTGTGGGCCGAATCCATTCGGCGAACGTACCGATCGCGCCTGGATGTATCCCAGGGTTAGAAACCGCCTTGACCCCGAGCCTTTGGGTCGCAGTGATCCATCGCTTTCGATTCTCAGTTTGCGGCATGTGGACGGCACACCGCTGGCAGTGCTGGGCAACTATTCCATCCACTATGTCGGCGGATTCAAGCGCAATTGCGTGAGTGCCGATTATTTCGCCAGCTTTGCCGAGGAGCTGGGCAAGGTGCTGGATGCGGAGAATTCAACCGGCGATCATCCGTCCTTTGTCGGCATTATGTCCAACGGCAACAGCGGCAATATCGCGCCGGGGCAGGGGGTGCGCGGCTATGACGGCATGCGCAGGATCGGACGTGATCTGGCGGAAGCGGCCGCTGATATCTGTCGTAACGGCCCGTATCTGCGCGATGTTCCGCTTGCGATGGTGGAGGAACGGCTGGAACTGCAAGTCCGTAAGCCCGATGCACAGCGCATTCAATGGGCCCGGGATGTGCTGGCCGGCAAGTGGAAGATCAAACCGATGCACGGCTGGACCCATACCTATGCGCAGGGCACTCTGCAACTGGCTGAGTATCCGGATACGGTCTCACCCAGATTTCAGGTGATCCGCATCGGAGCTCTGGCCATAGCCAGTAATCCCTGCGAGATGTATGCCGAAACCGGACTGGCGATCAAAGAGGCCAGCCCCTTCAAAGTTACATTCAATATCGAGCTGGCCAATGGACAGAACGGCTATCTGCCGCCGCCGGAGCAGCATGAGCTCGGGGGCTATAGCACCTGGCCGACAATCTCCAGCTATCTCGAGGTCAACGCCTCCGAAAAAATCAAAGCCCATCTGCTTGAGCTGCTGGCCAGGGTCGCGGGATGACGCACCCCAGTTGCAGTGAGTGCAGATGGGTGTGATTCAATTTAGTTCAAGCGACACGACTCTCTGTGCGCAGTGCGGATGAGTGCGGTTGAAATCGTCAATTCGGGCTTTGAAACCCCTGCTTTCACGCCGGGTGACTGGCTAAAAATATCCGCAGAGTCCGATCCTACCGACGGATTGGTCGGCGGCTGGACTTTTTTTAATAACTCCGGCATTGGCAACAACGGTTCTCCCTGGGTTAACACGGCGCCGGAGGGTGTTCAGGTGGGTTATGTCAAAGATGACAGCAGTATTGAACAGGATTTTGAGATCACCAGTCTCGGATCATACCGTCTAAATTTTTTGGCGGCGCATCGTCCCAACTATCCGGCGACACATCTGCGGGTGCTGATCGACGATTTGGAAGTCGCTTACTGGGCATCGAGTGAGATCATGGACAATGAACAGTTCGCCACCTACTCTGTATATCTTGGTTTTCTGCCACAGGGTACCCACACCCTTACCTTTGAGGGCATCAAACCCGGTGCAGACTCCGCCACCGCTTTTGACGATGTGCGGATAGAGATAGAGGTTGAAGCCTACTATTGGAATCCGGCTCCGCTGTCGAGCAATTGGAACGCCACTGTCTGGTCGCTGATCAACGGTGATCCGGGCACCTTGAGTTGGGGGCCGGGAAGCATTGCTGTTTTTAATCAACCCTCTGCTTACACCGTCAGCATCGACACCTCTCAGAGTGCGGAAACCCTTTATGTGGATGCCGGAGATGTAACTTTTGACGGCGTAGCCACGGTTTCGTTCGCGGACATGCGTATCGCCTCAGGCGCAACTCTCAGCGGTGCCGGAGAACGCTATCTGAAGGTGGGCGACACACAGCTGATTCTAGATGGCACTCTCGAAGTGAGCTCGTTGACCGACCCCGGTCGCACGTTGGAGCTGGTCAGCGGCACCGGTTCGCTGGTTCTCGCTGCGGATATCGCCGTGAGCGGCAGACCCTATTTCAGCGGATCAGTGAGCGGCAGCGGCGGTCTGACCAAGATCGGCGCGGATGAGCTGAGAGTTGATAACTCCTTCACCGGGGCGGCGACGGTGGAGAGCGGTTTTCTTGTGTTGAAAAACGCCCTTGCCGGCAGTGTGAGTGTTGCGGCGGATGCCGGTGTGGCCTTCGAAACGCCTGCGGCACTGGTAGCCGCTCTGAATGACAGTGGTAATAATTTCGCCAACGGTAGCATGGCTGGTCTGTATAATGCCGCTACGCTTGTAAATCCTGATCTCTCGGCTGCTGACTTTGGCAGTGTCAGGTTTCTTAAACTGGGTGCCGGAGTGCTGGAAATAAACAATGCGACCGCTCTTTCAGAAGCAACCAACGGTGTGGTTATCGCTGGTGGTAATTTTCTCTATAAAAACGCATCGGCCATCCCTGTCGGCACACCGATTACGGTGCGGAACGGTGCCATTCTAAGCTTCAATTATAGTGCGCTAATGACGATCGACCACCCGCTGACGCTTTCGGGCAACTACGATGAGACCGACAGTAAAGGCTCGCTTTTTATGCAGTGGGGTAATTCCACAGTTGATATCAACGCGCCGATAACCCTGGCGGATGATACCAAGATTCAGGCATATGCTTCCCAAGAGACGGTTAATTTCAATGCGCCGATCATCGGTACCGGCAATCTGATTATCGAAGGTGACGGCGCGGCTAACGACCATCTGAAAATTTTTAACTTTAATGTGCCGTTCACCTATGAAGGAAACACAATTCTGCGCAATGAAGGAGGCTCCAGCGCGGAATTCTACTGGGGTGCGGATAACATTCTGCCGACCAACTATGTCTTGAGAGTCAGCGGTGAGAATGTCAACCATTATACGCATCTGGATTTTAAGGGCTTTTCACAGCAGATCGCCGGACTCAACAACGGTGAATTAAATTACTCGGCGCGCATGATAACCAACAGTGCCGCTACCACATCGGTGCTGACAATCGATGTCGCCGCCAATCGCAGTTACAGCTTTTCCGGTGCGTTTGCCGGAGAGATCAGGATTGTTAAAGATGGCCCTGGTTCGCAGAATCTTTCCGACGGTGACGGCAGTATGCGTTCAGGTGATGTCCAGGTGCGTCGGGGAACACTGCTGTTGGATGAGAGTTACCTGCTCAAGGGTGGCACGGTAGAGGTGTTGCGCGATGCCAGACTTGCTCTGAGGGATGCGGAAGGCATCGAGCCGTCAACCGCACAGACCATCCTCTACGCCGGGGTTGACAAGTCGACACATGGTGATTCACCCGTAATTGAAATTCCGGATGGTGTTAATGTGACTGTGCGGCACTTTGCGATTGAAGGGGTGTTCAAGTCCTCCGGTACCTGGGGCACAGCGATCAGTGGTGCCGAGCATATCGACAACACGGTGTTCTACGGCGGGGGCACGCTCACTGTGCTGGAAACCGGTCCGCTCAGTGCCACAATCATGCTGATCCAGTAATATCTTGTCTGAAGCATCTTGCCCGAGTAATCAAGCAGGGACCGACCGGTAATATGCGAAACTGTGATTCAGCATTCCCAGGCGGTCAGGACGGGAGCTTTGGCGGCATGCTTTCGCAGATTCATCCGGTTGGAAACCGGATTTACGGGGGAGATTCAAAGCGGGAAGATCAGGCGACACTTATCCCTCGGAGTGTCAATTATTCTGTACGCTCGGGGTATCAGTGCTTTCAGCGCGTTGCCAGCTTTTCCAGCCACACTGCCGCGTTTTGACTGTTTACAGCAACTTCGGAGGGACGCTCGGCTTTATCAAACGCAACCGCTGCCGCTTCACAGGCATCTGCCGCCATCTGGATGGCCTCGTCGCCACGCAGTTTCATGTTGGTTGAGTAGCTCTCTGCTTTTTTCTGTTGCGCCACTTTGTCCATACTTTTGCTCAGTTTGGCGACCATCGAGCGGTTAGCTGAAGCCTTGTCAAAATTGGCCGCCGCTTGACCGTACAGGTTGGCCGCCGCCTTGCGCATGCCACCGGCACGTGCCATGCGTCGTGTGTAGTCAGACAACGCTTCATCGCTCTGGCCATGTTCCAGATCGGCGGCCTTCTCCTCCATCTCCTGCGCATGTGACACCTGGGTCAATGCCGCAAGTTCGCGGTTGGCGGCCGCATGTTCTAATATCTCCATCTTGCGTTCCTGAGTCGCATGGCCTTCAACCGTTACAGCAGCACTGGTGCGCCTTATACCTTTCTGCTTTGCAGCAGAAGGGGCGCCTTTTGAAGATTCCGCCGCAGTCAAATGGGCCGTCAATCCTGCGGCAACATAAACCACCAGCGAAAAAATAATATATTTAAGCTGCTTACTCATAACGCATCGTCGTATTATTGCAAAAATGTAATGAAATTACAAGCAGTAATGATGCCACACTCCGGCTATGGGATTTCAAATAGATAAGAGGTTTAATGAAAGGGGTTTAAGGCAAGACAGTAAGTTGTATCCGGCACTTGATGTCTTTACTGAGTGCGTACAGTTGAACACACCCTGCAAGCTGACCGCTGGTTTGCGGGCAAAGCCAGTTTTAGTCGCTGCAATTTTAGTTTCTGTCGTAAAAAACAAGAATTTACGCTTGGTTCCGGCTACGCTGGTTTAGGTTAAACACACTTGAAAAGGGTGTGGTGCCGTCAGTCAGGGGTTGTTGCGGGGACGTTTGCTTATCAGAAAAAGGTCGCGGATCTCGCGATGATTGCGAGCCATACTCCAACGTTCCTCAAAGTCTTCGGCCTGCACAACCTGTGCGATCGCCGCCAGTGCGCGCAAGTGAAGCCGGCGCATATCTTTGGTTCCGATCAGCACAAAAACGGCTTTGACCTGCGGATTTTCATCTGAGAAAAAGATGCCTTCCGGTGCGCGGATAAGCAGAATTTTAAAGTCGCCGGCACCTTTTGAGATAATATGCGGCACCGCCACAAACTGGCTGATGGCGGTGGTGCCGTCCCGCTCACGTTCACGCAGCAACTCCGATATTTCATCGGCTGAGAGTCCCGGCAGGGATTCATGCAGCTCCGCAGCGATGATCTCCCACAGCTGCGAGAGGTTAAGAGGTTTAACAATTTCCAGAAAATGTGATTGCTCAACCATCAGGTCGAATTCATCGCGCACTATGTTGTCCCGGTTTTCAACAATGTCGCGCAGTTCCACGGAGAGATCACCGGTAACCAGCTCCTTGTTAGTGATGCGTTGCACGAGATGCAGCAGCGCAGGCGGCACAGAATCTGTTTTTTTCTGACGCAACAGATAAAGTAGAACGCCGGAAGCGATAAAGACGAGTGTGATAATCATAGGCTGCAAGCCTGTTTCGAACAGCAGAAACAGGAATGCGGCAATGCCGCCGATCTGAAGCCATGGATAAAGAGGGGCTTTGAAAGTTGGGCGATAGCTTACAATTCTGCTTTCACGCATCACAATCACCGAGAGATGCGCGAAAATGTTGGATACCAGAATAACCGCCGAGGCCGCTTTGACCAGCAGATCCAGCTTGAGTATGACTGCGAGAGCGATTAGTGTGCCGGTAGCCAGAATGGCCACAAAGGGTGTTGATTTAACCGTGCTGGTTTTGGCGAAAAATCTGGGCAGCATATCATCTTTGGTCAGTGCCACAGGGTAATGTGATGCGGTGAGAATCCCTCCGTTGGCGGTAGTGACAAATGCCAACAGAGAGCCGATCAGCACCGCGACGTACATGAAAGCACCCAGGCTGCTTCTGGCTGCTGAGGCAATCGGAGTCAGACTTCCACGCAGTTCCTCAGGCGGCAGCAATCCTACTACCGTAAATGTTATCAGGGTGTAGAGCAGTGTGACAGCGATCGTTGAGGCGATCAGTCCCAGCGGGATATTGCGTGCGGGATTTTCCACCTCTCCCGCTACGCTTGCGGTTGTCAGCACGCCACCGAATGAGACAAACACAAAGCCTGCGGTTGCGAAGAGTGATGCGACCCCGTTGCTGATAAAGGGCTTAAAATGCTGAACCTCCATATGCGGCATCCCCAGAACAAAAAAGGTGAGCAGCACGCCAATCAGTGCAAAAACCAGAATGATCTGGAAACGGACCGCCTCCTTGACGCCCCTCAGGTTGATGCCGGTGAAAAGTGCGGTGAAAAGCAGAGCTGCGAGTGAAAGATTGATGCCGATGGCGATATGCGCCAATTCCGCCAGGCCGATAATCGCGAAGGCGCTTTTCAGGGATAGAGCCAGCCAGCTCAGCAGACCAGAGACAGTTCCGAAAAGCTGGCCGAAGGTACGCGAGACGTAAAAGTAGTCACCGCCGGATTTGGGCATTGCGGTGATCAGCTCTGAAAGACTGAGCACCGTTGTTAGTGCCACCATGCCGGCAATCAGGTAGGCTAGGCAGACCGCCGGACCGGCTTTGCTGAAAGCCAGACCAGGCAGAACAAAGAGCCCCGAGCTGATCATTGCACCGGAGGAGATGCAGAAAATACTGGTGAATCCGATTGTCTTTCTCATCTGAGACCTTTACTGTATTCGGTGGCAGTATTATAAAGAGGTGTGCTGTGATCGGCAATTAAAAACTGTTGCGGAAACGTTGCATGCGCTTTCTGATTGTATCTTCATATCCGCGTTCCACGGGACAGTAATAGGTTTTGTCGATCGGGATATAGTCTTGGGTCACCTGCGTGTCTTTATAGTCATGCGGATATTTGTAATTCTCAGCCGCTGCATTTTTGCCTTCCGATTTGATGTGCATATTTTTGAGGTGTTCCGGCACTGCCATCACGCGTCCGGAGCGGACATCAGCGAGTGCCGCGTCGATAGCTTTGTATGATGCGTTGCTTTTAGGGGCGGTAGCCAGATAGGTTGTTGCCTGTGCCAGGGTGATACGCGCCTCCGGCATACCGATAAAAGCAACGGCCTGCATGGCCGCCACCGCCAGGGTCAAGCCGCGCGGATCGGCGTTGCCGATATCCTCCGATGCCAGAATAATCAGCCGCCGCGCGATAAAACGGGGGTCTTCTCCCGCTTCCAGCATTTTCGCCAGCCAGTAGATTGCGGCATCCGGATCGGAACCGCGGACCGACTTTATAAACGCTGAGATTGTATCGTAATGGCCATCTTCATCGCGGTCGTAAAGCACCATTTTACGCTGCACGCAATCCTGCATGATCGCGACGCTGATTTGGATGGTTCCGTCACTTTCGGCCGGAGTCGAGCGAACTGCCACCTCGAGTGCGGTCAGGGCACGCCGGGCGTCACCTTCACAGATTGTGGCCAGAAAGCCGGCGGCCTCCGCACTGATCAGAGCATTCATATCGCCGAGACCGTTGGTTTTGTCATTCAGGGCGCGGTTTAAAAGCGCGATAATATCCTGCTCATCCAGCGGCAGCAGCTCGAAGATCAGAGAACGTGAGGTCAGCGGCGAGTTGACAAAGATATTGGGGTTGTGGGTGGTTGCTCCGATCAGTGTTACCGTGCCGTCTTCGACATAGGGCAGCAGGGTGTCCTGCTGTGCTTTGTTGAAACGGTGGATTTCATCGATGAACAGCACTGTTGACTGACGATCCCTGAACAACCTGGCTCCTTCACATATTTTGCGCAGCGTGGCGACATTCGAAAGAACCCCGCTTGAGCGTTCAAAACGACACTTTGTAACTTTGGCGATAACCTCAGCCAGTGTTGTTTTGCCGCAGCCGGGGGGACCGTAGAAAATCATGTTGCTCAGACGGTCGGCTTCGATCACCCGCCGCAGCAGTTTGCCGGGGCCCAGAATATGCCGCTGGCCGACAATCTCGTCGAGGGTTGTCGGTCGCATGGTTGCCGCCAGCGGTGCACCGCTGGAGCCAGCTTCAAAAAACAGGTCATTCCGGCTCATATTATCGGCTATTCGCTCTCTTTATACGGGTTGAATCTGGCAAGCAGGAAAATTATGGCAGCGGCGATCAGAGTGCCGCTCAGATTGGCTGCCATGTCCCATATCTCCATCGACCGGGTTTCGGTGAAGCAGAGCTGCATGATCTCCATCAGCAATCCGTAGAGGGAGACTGCCGCCGCCAGCATAATCAGGTGGCGGGGTCTTGTTCTGAGCTTCGGTGGCAGAGCCAGGCTCCAGGTGAAGGTGAGCAGCGCATATATGCAGAGGTGCGCTGCTTTGTCAACGCCTGCAAAATCAAGCGAGCCGCTGTCGGGAAGATATTCGGGATCAACCAGCGAGAGCAGCGGAATCAGCAGAGTGAAGATTAGTGCGGGGATATATTGTTTCACGGAATTCATGTAAGTACAGCCTGTAGGGTAGCACCGACCGTAATCATTTCGCCAGGTTGAACCGTAACCGCCTGCTGTGGAATCATCACCGGTGCTACGGTCAGCATGCCGGTGTATTCATCATCGCCGAAATCGGGTATGGCTACGGCCTGTTCCCGTCCGGGATTCCATACGACCAGATGTTGCATGTCATGGTATTTCAACAGGATGTCACGCCGCAGAGCGGTATCGC
Source organism: Kiritimatiellia bacterium (assembly GCA_018399555.1). Classification (GTDB taxonomy): domain Bacteria; phylum Verrucomicrobiota; class Kiritimatiellia; order RFP12; family UBA1067; genus M55B167. The sequence continues at coordinate 30,107 of JAGYOL010000009.1, forward strand.
GAATGGCGACAGCATGATCAGGTGCATCAAAGAGCGCATATTTGAATTCATCGATTGTCAGATTGCCCCGCAGAACTTTATCTTCTTTGTCGGCTCCCTCGGTATAAGTATGGCCATCCAGTCCGTGAACGGCGACACCTGCGATATCACGTACTTTGAAGTAGGGGTGAATCGACTGTGAAATGCGGAAAGGATGCTTATCACGGTTGTACGAGGAAACCTCGATTGTCAGATTGTCACTGAGGGCGATACGCTGAACCAGTTCAAAGCGGTGTGGCCAGAGAGTGAGGGTCTGATCGCTGTAGATTAGTCCCAACGTGATTTCCGAAGTGGAACTGTCATAGGTTGTGGAGAGCACCTCCCATTGTGAGAGTCGTGCGAAACCGTGCCGTGGCAGCTCCGGTTCGCCGGCCTCGCCGAACCATGGCCAGCAGAGTGGAATGCCGCCGAATATTCGTTTGCCTCGCTCGTGAGCACTTGCCCGGCTGTTGAAAAGTGTTGGTGCGTGCCCCATCGGGCGATAGTTGAGTACTTGTCCGCCATACAGAGATATTTCGCAGTGACCGTGGGTATTGACCAGTACCGCCTCCGGCAGACCGCAAGGTGATTCGCGAAAAGCAATTCTTCCTGTGGCTCCGAATTTTCGATTCATTTCATGTAAGTCTGACATCATATGAAGTTGTTCTCTTTTCCGTCGCTGTTATCGAAATTAAGTAAGAGTTTGTAATCAGTCGGTAAAAACTATGATTTAGCAAGCATGGTCTGAATGGAATTACGGGCTCGAGATGCAATTGGCTCCGGCACCTGAACTACACTGCGCATCTCCTGTAGCGACCATAAAAGCTTTTCCAGTGTGATTTTTTTCATGTTGGGGCAGATTGCCCGGTCGTGAAGCGGCACAAACTGCTTATCAGGGTTTTCCAGTTTCAGACGGTAAAGGATACCAACCTCGGTTCCGACCACAAACATTTTTCTGTCGCTTTCCCTCGCAAAGCGGCACATGCCGCCAGTTGAGAGCACCTGGTCGGCGGCATCACGCACCGGTTTGGGGCTCTCCGGATGCACCATGACAACTGAATCCGGGTAGCGGTGCCGGGCACCCTGAATCTGTTCCTCCATCAACCGGGCATGTGTGGGACAGAATCCCGGCCAAAGAATGAATTTCCGTTTGAGCTGTTCGGCGGTATAGGCACCCAGATGCCGATCCGGCACAAAAATAATCTCCTGTTCCGCCGGATATGAGGCTGCAATCGCGATTGCGTTGGAAGAGGTGACACAGCAGTCGCTCTCCGCTTTGATCTCAGCGGTACTGTTGACATAACAGAGCACCTTGGCCTCGGGGTGTTGCTTCTTGAGATCGCGCAGCTGATCGGCATTGATCATATCCGCCATCGGGCAGCCGGCTCCGGCATCAGGTATAAGAACCGTTTTGTCCGGATTGAGGATCGCAGCGGTTTCGGCCATGAAATGCACCCCGCAGAAAACAATCACCTCCGCAGTGACCTCACTCGCTTTACGTGCGAGTTCAAGTGAGTCGCCGGTGAAGTCGGCGATGTCCTGAATCTCATCGATCTGATAGTTATGAGCCAGTATGGTAGCGTTCTTCTGGCACTTGAGTTTTAAGATTTCTTCCGCTATCTGCATAATTCTCCGTGCTGATTGCAATTAAATTTTTTAAATCAGCGCGATTATAACGTTTTTTTCCGCAGCAATCCATTCCGAATCTCATGTCGCTGTTTTTAGGGAGGGCAATCCTCTGTTGCCACCTGTGCACAATATGTTTACGGGCAGTACCTTCCTGACGTGATTTGCTCTTATCCTATTCTACGGCAAAATGGCAACTGCCGTTTTTAGGCTTATCCGGGGTACGACAAAACAGCGAAACTTGACAATAGCCCGGTGGATGTCTGAAACCTGAACGTAACTCCTTGTTATTTGGGCTGCGCATAATGTGACAGTCAGTCCAAAGGGGTTCTCTCGCACAAGCATCATACGCTGAACCGAAACTCTGAAATACGTCATTACACTTCATCGGACAATAATTGACAAGCCTTGCACCAGCTCAACTCTGATCTCACCGAGGATATTGTCATAGGCGACACGCCATAAAGACTTATCGCCCAAATTCGTGTTTACAAAGGGCGAAACCAAAGTTTTCGGTTTAAACCTGGCAATAACATATTGCGTCGGAGGATTCAGCAGAGCGGTGTTTTGAATCTGGAGTGAAAGACTGGAAACATCCAATGCGTTCGGAACAACAAGTGTGTCACAACTGCCGTCCATTGCGATATTTATGAGTAGCGTGCCTGCCAGGGTTGATTCTGATGCGATTGTCAGGGTTCCCACTGAATCTATACCACCTGGAGCAATCAGCCCGTTGACAGTCAAGGTTCCATTTGTGACGAGTCCGCCACCACTGAGTGAAGTCAGGCTTTGGGTATGCCCGTTTAAGTCCAGAATTGCTCCCGTGGCCACAGTTGCCTCCGAATTGGATGGCATGATGTCGGTTAAACCGCCGTGCCCTGAATATATAAGTTCGATTCGATCAATCCAGGTTGCAGAGTCTTTACCGATTTGGGTTCCTCTCAGTTTCAGTGTGTGTGTGCCTGCTGTTATATAGGCTGTGCCGGTAAAGGTGTCGCCTAGTTTCGTAAACGCTGTTGAAGGGATGCTGAACTGCGTTTCTTCGTCGATTCGTATTGCTAATGCCGATGCCTTATAATTAGGACGATTGCCGGCAAGAAACGAAAAGATGCAAAGACCTGAAGTTGGCGCGGTGAAGGTGGTGACCAATTGGTGCTGTTTGTATCATCCAGCCAGATGCCCGAACCATCCTGCGCACCAGATATGCCGGTAACTGCGTCCCATGTATTAGTCACCGCTTGCGCCTAAATGCCCACTGCTGAAAGCACTGAGGTAATCGAAAGTTTGACCACTTTTCGCTCAATGTTTGATCTCCCTGCGCTCAGTCAGCGTGAAACATCTCGGGCATTGGCACGCACACCGGCGAACGGTCGGGGTTGGTCTCCATGATGTCCGCCATATGTTCCCACCATTGGCGCACCACTGGATTTTGTGGCAGCCGGTCGGCCGTATTGTTGTCGGACAGTTTCTGCACGGCGAACAGGATGAGCGATTCCTGATCGAGAAAGATTGAGTAATCGCAGACGCCTGCATCACTAAGGATACGCGACAACTCCGGCCAAATTTCGTCGTGTCTTTTCTTGTATTCGGCCTCGCATCCGGCTTTCAACTTCATTTTGAATGCTACTCGTTTCATGGTGCCTCGCTTCGATTGAATTTCACACATTGTTTCACACATTGTTCCTATTATTAACCTAACTGTAAAGAAGATTTACACAAATTAAAAATGCCCAATTCTTTTAAGTTATCCGGCCATTTCAGGAACGGACGGCTTTTGAATCTATTTTTCATTCACTATTTGATGTCTGTTAATAACTCCCGTTGTTAAAAGGACTTCTTTGTGTTAAACTGTTCCCTAAATAAAACAGCCCCGCCAAGCGGCATCGCTTGCCTACGTGCGTACACGCACAGGCAGGTAACCAAACTGAGACTGTGTTAAGAGCGTAAGCCAGTTAACAAAAGAACAGTAGAGTTTTAAGCATCGTTGTTTTTATTGGAAAATTTGAGTTTATAGCGACTAATTTATGAGATTTGAAAGACCTAAACGAAAAACATTTCCGTTAAACGCCATGTTGGAAGACCGCAAGGTGGTGGTTGTCGGAGGGGGACGCGTCGGGCAGCGCAAGGTGGAGCTGCTGCTTGATGCCGGTGCTGATGTGACTTTAGTTTGCCCTGACTGTGTGGCTGAACTGGGTGAGCTGGCCGTATCGGGAGCTGTTAAATGGTTGTCGAAGCGTTTTGAGGATGGTGATCTTCAGTCGGCGGCGATGGTTTTCGCATGTACCGATGACAAATATGTTAACCGCCATATTCTGGAGGTTGCCAAATCGGCGCACGTGCCGTGCTGCTGCGCCGACGGTAACTGGCCGGACGGTGATTTTGTCACACCGGCTATTTTGCGTGACGGACAGGTGCTGATATCGGTTTCAACCAGCGGTAAATCCTGTCGGCAGTCACGCCTGATCAAAGACAACCTCAGCAAGCATCTCAGTTCAATTGCCAGCTCGGATCTGCTGGTTCTGGGAATCAGTCACGAACAGGTCGCCATGGAGGCGCGTGTTGCGTATCACCAGCTGTGGCGAGAACGCGAGACGCTGGGAGCTATGATCTCGCAGGTCTGGGGCGTGCATGAGTTTTTTCTTCTGAACACATGCAACCGCGTGGAACTGGTGGCGGCGATCGCCAGAGAGTCGGCCACGAGCGGTATTCTGCGGCGGATTATGCGCTTTGATGAGCTTTGGCCGGATCAGTACTACATGAAATTCGGTTATGACGCCTACGAGCATGTCTGTAATGTCACCGCCGGTATTCGCTCGCAGACACCCGGTGAGTTTCATGTTGTTTCGCAGGTCAAGGAGGCGGTGGATGAAGCCTGTGCCAGAGGTTGGGGCGGTTCAATCATCCGTGAGCTGTGCGACACCATGTTGAAAGTTTCACGGGAAATTCGGCGCACTGTCGAACCGCTGTTGGATGTGACCGAGATTGAAGAGGTCTGTATGCGGTATATGCTCAGAGATATCAGAGCACTATCGCAGAAAACCGTACTCGTGGCCGGAACCGGAGTAGTAGGACGGGGATTGATTGATGGGTTGCATCGTCGCGGTGTATGCTGCATCTGGGGCTATCACGCCAATGCTCCTGCAGATCCCCCTGATGATCTGCAGGGCTTAATTCAGTTTGATGAACTTGATCGGGTGTTGCCTGATGTGGATGTGGTCGTCAGCGCGGTGGATGTTGAATCACCGCTGATCAGCCATGACAACCATCAGGATTTACTCAAAAGAGACTCTCCGGTGACATTGATTGATCTGGGTATGCCACGTAATATTGATCCGGCTCTCGGACGTGAAATAAAAAATGTGGAAGTAGTTGATCTGGATATGCTCAAAAACTGGCATCGTGAATCAACCGGGACTCTTGAGAAAGTGATGAATCTGTGCGCCGAAGTTGTTGAGCGTAACCGCAGTGCTTACGAGCGGATTCGCGACAGCATGCAGGGGGAACTCTAACAGGCAGACAGGCGGCTGAAAACAGCTTCAAGGTGAAAAAGAAGCATCAGGAAAAAGAGTTATGAATTTAAGAGTCGGTACCAGAGCAAGTGCGTTGGCACTCATTCAGACCAGGGACGCCCTGCGAAGGTTGCGCGAGCTCTTTCCGCAACTGAATTTTGAGGAAGTCCTTCTCGAAACCCCCGGTGATCGTGATCTTGAGAGCGATCTGCGTCAGGCACCATCGGATTTTTTCACTCGCGACTTGGATGATGCCGTCAGAAACAAGGTTGTCAACCTGGCGATTCACAGTGCCAAGGATTTGCCGACCGAGGTGGCGGATGATCTGGACTGGTTTTGGCTGCCCTGGTGTGAGGATCAGCGGGATGCCTGGGTGCTTGCCGCCGGTGGCACGCTCTCCGAACTCCCCGCCGATCCGGTTATAGGTGTTAGCAGCGATCGACGTGCCGAGTATGCCGTCCGACGTTTTCCCGCCGCCCGTCTGCATTCAGTCCGGGGCTCAATTGTGCAGCGCCTTGAACAGCTGGACCACGGTTATTTTGACGCAGTCATCATGGCTGGCGCGGCGATCATCCGTCTCGGCCTTTGTGATCGTGTGACGGAGTGGATACCGCGCGGCGAGCTTGATGTTCCGCCCGGTCAGGGTTACCTGGCCGTGACGTTTGCGAAGAATGATGAGCGAATGTGTGCGTTGCGTCGCTATTTTGTCAAAGCGGTACGGTTTGTCAGTGCGGGAGTCGGAAGTGCCGATTACTGCACCTGCGGCGGAATCAGTGATCTGCAGGCGGCGGATATCTGTCTGTATGACGTGCTGATGGATGATGCGCTGTTGAAACATCTGCCTGCAAAAGCGGAACGTATTTTTGTCGGTAAACGTTGCGGAGCGCACAGTCTGCAGCAGAGCAGCATCACAAAGATGATTGCGGACTATGCACGTGCGGGCCGCAGAGTTGTGCGTCTGAAGGGTGGCGATGCCGGTCTGTTCGGCAGACTGGCCGAAGAAACCGCACTGTTGGATGAACTGGACATTCCTTATCATGTCAGGGCGGGGGTCAGTGCGCTGGCCGTGGCGACAACCGCAACCGGGATGCTGCTGACGCGTCGCGGGGTCTCCCGGGGGTTCTGCGCGCTTACCCCGCGGGCTGCTGAGGGAGAGGTGACCGGAATTGCGTTCGAAACCCGTGCGGCTTTGCCGCTGGTTCTTTTTATGTCGATTAAGGTGGCGCCCTCCATGGCACAACAACTGCTTGCCGAGGGGTGGGCGGAATCAACTCCTGCCGCTGTTGTTTTCAATGCCGGCGGCGATGATCAGCGTGTTGTATCGCTGAGTCTGGCTGAGTTGCAGGATGAACCCCCGGAATTAAAGGACTCCGCACCCGGTCTGCTGGTTATCGGCAGTGCTGCAAAGTCGCTCTTTAAACAGAAGCGTGGAGTTCTGCAGAGCAGGCGGGTGTTGCTGACATGCAGCGAGGGCATCATTGAGAAAGCCGTACGTGCCGTAATTGACTGCGGGGGTGTACCGATTGCCATGCCTATGATCCAGCTGCGTCCCTGTGAGCAGACAGCTGCCAGATTGGCCGCTCTGCGGGACTATGAGTGGGTTGCACTGACCTCCCCCGCATCCGCCAGGATATTCATGCACGCCGTGCTTGACGCGGGCGTTGATCTGCGGCAGCTGCCGCGCATTATGACCTGCGGTGCCGGCACCTGCGCTGCACTTGCGCCTTTCGGCATCCGTCCGGATATCACTCCACCCATGATCTACAGTGCCGCCGGATTGATCGATGCACTGCAGGATACCAATTTTGAAGGTGTCCGCGTGCTGCGCCTGCGCTCTGAAATTGCCGGAACATTGCTTGCCGATGTTCTGCGCGAACTGGGGGCACAGGTTGATGACGTGATTCTCTACCGCAATCATCACGTTGAGTATCAGAAAATACCGGATTTCGATATTGTCTTCTTCGCCAGCGCTTCCGCAGTCGAATCTTTCACTGCTCAGCACAATCCCGGGACATTGGCTGATAAATATGTTCTTGCAATCGGAGAGCCGACGTCCGATTATCTCGAAGAGCGTGGTATCCGGTGTGATTGCGTTGCCGAACGGGCAACCGTCGAGGGAGCGATTGACACATTGGCGCGCCGTTTCACTCTTCCATCCGGGTGATCAGCGCAGCCCTATACGCTCGCTGTGGATGTGCTCTGTTGCTCTGTTCAGGGCAGTTTCATCTGGGTAACACATATTCAACGTAGTAAAGGTTGCTGCGCGATTTGAGTGGACGCAGAGAATTGTTTTTGCTATAGCAGCGACATGAAAAAAATATCGCCGGTCCGTGTTCACTCCGGGCGTTAGCGCTTGGGGATCTTTTTGAACGTTTCAGGCAGTTAAAAAGGACACGTCGGGGGCACGGCATGCAGCACAGCCAGGCATTTGTGCT
>JAGYOL010000090.1 GCA_018399555.1 Kiritimatiellia bacterium
AAATCGGCCAAAGCGGTCACTGCAACAGCATCACCGGAGGGGTAAATTGTGCCATCTGAGGTGATAGCCGGAGCAATGGCACCGGTACCCGAACCGACATCTCCTGTAACATGGCCGGTTCCGGTGATCGCACCACCTGCCAGAGCTCCGAAATCCGCGGCTGTTCCAAGGTCGACGGGCTCCGAAGCGGCCGCCAGCAGCGTTCCACAAGGCAGCACTGCTGCTATTGCCAAAACAAAACAACTGAGCATCAACTGTGCTCTGGCAAATATTCGCGAGTCGTATCTGTGTATCGAATCGTCATCTCTGCTTTTGGTTGCTGTCACCAAATATGTTTTCATGATGTGTTTCCTTCTGGTTAATGAGTCGAAGCTGTGCTTCATGTGAGGAAGTATAATTGACCGGACCTTGCTTAGCTATGGGGTATAACCCACATATAATTCAGGTCTTTTTTTATTTCAGAGGTGTGCGGCGGAAAACAGAGGTTGCTTCCGTCGCATACGACCGAATTGAATCAGTATTTATTACCTGGCACTTGATCGGAAAACGCCAGGTGTTGACCCACCTTACGCATTTTGTTAACTTTTCTCTGTTCCGTGTGCCTTTCCCAATCTATAACTTTTGAACAAAAAAGCTGCGGGAACTATGACTCGGGAAGAGACGGATTGCCATGAAAATACTTTTACATACCTGCTGTGCACCCTGCACCACGCATTGTATCGAAGTTCTGAAAAAAATGGGACACGATCCCTTCCTCTTTTTCTCCAATGCCAATATCTATCCGATGGAGGAGTTTAACAAGCGTCTGCGCGAGGTTGTGCGTCTGGCGGAAATAGCTGATGTCCCGATGATAGTGGATGAGCCTGATCATGAAGAGTGGCTCAGAATTGTGGCCGCAGGACGAGAGCATGAACCTGAAAAAGGTAGCCGCTGCGCCTGCTGCTTCAGGTATTCCCTACAGAAGGCATACGAACAGATGCTGGCACATGAACTGGATGCCTTCACCACCACGCTCAGCATCAGTCCGCATAAATCCTTCGCTCTGCTTGCCAGAATAGGCCGCGAAATATCGCCGGAGCACTTTATCGATATCAACTTCAAGAAAAAAGAGGGATTCAAACGCAGCCTGCAGCTGAGCAAAGAGCTGAAGCTTTATCGACAAAACTACTGCGGTTGCGAATTCTCAATGCGTCGCTCAGGCAAATCTTGAGCGACAGAGTTGATATGTGCGCTGATATACGGACCCAATGTCAGAGCTCCGATCACCAAAGCCGCAATCACTGTTACCAGAACCGCCGCCGCCGCTACATCCTTAGCCTTTTTTATCAGTGGATGAAAGTCGGGAGAGACGATATCCGCCAGAAATTCTATCGAGGTGTTAAAAGCCTCAGCACTCCAGACTGCGGCCATTGCAAGCACCAGCCAGCACCACTCCGACTGTGAAAGACCGTAACACAGCCCGGCGGCCACCACCGCAACAGTTGAAGCCGCATGGCACCAAGCACTCTGCTGCGTTTTCAGAAGTGTCCAGAAGCCGATAAAGGCGTGACGGAAACTTTTAAACCGATTGATGAACCAGAAATTTTCAGAGTGCGCTTTTCGCATAATAAAACTACAGTATCTTGTGAATTAACATATAAGTCATTGAGCTTCTACAGCCCCGCCGGTTTTTTGACCTGCGTTGAGAGATACTCTTCCCGCGAAACAAAACCATCCTGATTCACATCACGCGCCTTGAACCACATTCCGGCCTCCTGCTTGTCGCGATTACCGGCGAACTCTTTGAAATCAAGTTTTCCGTCCCCGCTCAAATCCAGCTTGATGAAATTCCGGTTTCTCATCTCCCGATCCCGTTGTTTCTGGAGCGCTTTCGGCAGCGGGGGAATCGGCAGTGCGAGATAATCGAAATCTTCAATCATTTTGCGTTGCAGTGCCTCTTTCAACCGCAGCGTAACCTCAGCCAAACTCTTATTGCCATACAGATTGTTCAATTCATCTGGATCGGTCTGCAGGTCATACAGCTCATATACCGGACGCGGTGATGTGAAGTAACGGCGCACAAATTTACCGTCCAGTTTTTTTTCAGCGAAGGTTGTTTTCATCTCACGCCAGCCGGGATTGCCGGCACTGTCAACCGGAGCATACTCACGATCCGGTGTGTGATTGTAGATCAGCTTATAACGGGTGTCCCGCACACAGCGTGCGTAGTCAATACTGCTGGCTTTGACACCCTTATCGAAAGCAGCACTGCCATGCGGACCGCGCTCGCCGAATATGTATGTGCGGCTCCCGGCAGACTTATCCCCCTTGAGCAAAGGCAGAAAACTGCGCCCGCTGATTCTTTCCGGAATCGCAAGACCAGCCAGATCAAGACAGGTCGGAGCGATATCCTCGCCGGAGAGCAGCGCATCGGAACTGCCGCGCTCTCCGATCATTCCCGGGCACCAGGCAATGAAAGGAACATTCAAACCGGGATCATACAGCGATCCCTTGCCTCCCGGCAGTGCCAGTCCGTTGTCACCCATAAAAAACACAACCGTGTTTTCCAGACCGGCACGCCGTTTGATGATCGCGAGCGCGGTCGCATATTCCCGATCAACATGCTCAATTTCCGCAATGTGGTCGGACAGATCACGCCGTATGCCCGGCAAATCCGGCAGATAACCAGGTACCACGATTTTTTCAGGCGACAACGGATTTTCCCCGGTTGTCCAGGGATGATGCGGATCACTGTAATTAACCCAGAGAAAATAGGGAGCATCGGCGGGACGTCCCTCAAAGAACCGTTCAATCGCATCCGGTGTGTCTGCCTGGCTGTTGACCTCCACGAAATTAAAACGCTCTTCAAAGGTTCGCATTCTGTTCTCTTCAAAAACCCTGTGAGTTATTGCGGGCCCCCGACCTGAACCGTCCAGGTGGTACGAACGGCCAAGCACCCCCACATAATAACCCGCATCCCTGCGCATAATCTCGGGGAAGGTTATCTCATCACGGGGCAGCGGAGAACTGAAACGGGTTATGCGGCAGGCCACCGGCGAACGCCCGGTCATGATCGCAGCACGCGAAGGCACACACTGCGGTGCCGCGGTGAACATTCGTGTGAATTTTATGCCTCCCTCCGCCAGTGCATCAAGATTGGGCGTGCGCATCACCTGCTGTCCGTAACAATTCAGAAATGGGTAACTGTGATCATCCGAAAGAAAAAAAACTATGTTTGGCGGCGCAGCAGTAACCGCAAGTGAGATCGACACGAGACACAACGCTACCGACAACGAACCTTTCATAATCAACTCCCCTTGCTTTACTCCGTACCCGGACCGCACACAGCTGAACCTGCGGCATCTCCGAAAACGATACACACCCTAAATCTGCCCCGCTAAGCGGGACCGCCTGTCTGCGCCTGCCTGTCAGGCAGACAGATGCGTACACGCACAGGCAGGCAACCAAACTTAAATCTTCAAATAGGCGCAGCCATCATTTAAAAATTTCTGTTTAAGTTCTCAACGTCGCAGCTTTAGAAAAAAACGCTGCGCGTTTTGAAAAACGGGTTTAAACGAGCGCCGAAAACCCCTTACAATAAGTGCTCTAAAGGCAAACCATAAGAAGAACGGTACATGAACACACTTATACAAAAATTTTCAGATGTTATCAACGGCTATATTTCAGGATTCGACAGAATCGTGTTCAAAGCGAAGAAAAAGGACGGTAGTTTTAAATGCTGCATTATCTGCTTATCTCAGTGTTATTCGCAGTTCAAAATTCCAGCGTCGCCTGTGACAGACAATCAGACAAACCCAGCTAAAATCACAACAGCATGGCGAAAACCATGGCACTCGCATTAAAAACCATATGCATCAAAACCGGCGTCACAAGAGAACCGGTCACAGAGTAGCCAGCACAGAAAAGGAAGCTCAACACCAGAATGCCAGGAAATGACGGCGGATGAAAATGAATCAGAGAAAACAGCCAGCCACTCAGCAGGGCGGCGAAAAACCAGCTTCTGCCCTTAAGCAGCGCGGGGAACAATATTCCTCTGAACAGCAGTTCCTCGACCAGTGGCGCCACCAACATTGCTGAGAGACAGATAGCCAGACGATGAGCCAGGGGTGTTTCCGGTGCAGTGAGCCACTTGATCACCGCCTGATTCTCCGTCGCAAACCCGTATTGTACAAGCAACTCATTAGTCAGCAGTGTAATCAGTAAAGTAGGCGGCACAGCAGCAACACCGTAGACCAAGCCTTTACCAGCAGCGGTTCTGAATGATACTGCCCTCAGCTCCTGAGAGCAGAGAAGCTCATCTGATCCTGAATTGATCCCGGAACGAAGTCCTGAAAAGGCGTACAACACCAGGGCAGTCAGCAGATAGCAAAGTGAACCGTTGATCAGACCCGAGAGCTGCGGAATTGTTTCGGAGTCCCTGTAAATCACCTGCCCGGGCAGGGTGAAATAAAGGGCCGTCAGAATTGTAAGCATCACTGCCGGCATAAATATCCGACGTTTTCTCAATACAGCAAGCCCCGGCAGCGAGAGATTTTTGCCGCAGTTTGAAAAACGGAAAAGAAAGAATAAATCCAGCGTTGCTGCCCCCATCAAGAAAAAGAGGGCACAAAGGCGTAGAATATAGACAATAAAGGTATGTGTTGTATTGTTCAATAGCATTTTTCTGCCGAGTTGCCGACCATTTCATGCAGACAATCTCATAATACGAATATATCACGATGTGTGCACAATCGCAACGATTCATTCGACGCCTCCTCGATACAGAAAACGTGATGATTTATGAATATGTTGACTATCTTGTGGATGCCTTTCTGCTGCAACACAAGAGAATGCGTATGACGAACCCTCCTAAGCTCTACCCCATAGACACCACGCTCGCGGCATGTAGCCCAGTTGCGCCGCAACTGCGGCCAACGCGCATACCGCGCTCGCGGCGCGAGCGGGCTACATAACACCACCTCCGGCATGTAGCCCATTGGCTTTCCGGCAGTTTTTATAACAGTCTTTTTCCTGTTGCGGTTTACGGTTGCGGTTTACGGTTGTGCAGTTCTATTCAGGTTTCCATTCCTAAGTTATATCGAAGCTTGCAATATAGCCGTTGATAACATCCGGGAATTTCTGTATAAGTGTACCTCTCCTTCGTACTTCTTGTGGTGTTTATATGCGGAAGCTTTATTGTAAGAGGATTTCGGTGCTCTTTTAAATGCCTTTTTAGAACGCGCAGCTTTTTTTTCAGAGCTGCAGCGTTGAGAACAAAACCAGCCATTCTGAGATAATGGCTAAACTGATTTGATGAGTCAAATCTGGTTGCCTGCTTGTGCGTACGCACCTGTCTGCCTGACAGGCAGGCGCAGTCAGACCACTGAAAGATGTTTTAGTATGGCACTGATCAGCTTGAAAGATGTTTCAATTCAGTTCGGCGGACCGCCGGTACTGCAAAAAGTCACTCTCAATATCGAAGCCGGTGAACGGGCATGCTTAACCGGTCGTAACGGCGAGGGTAAATCAACGCTGCTCAAAATTCTGGCAGGAACCCTGGACCCCGACAGCGGCGAAATTGTCCGGTCACCCAATTTGAGGGTTGCAACTCTAACGCAGGATGTGCCCACCGAGATGGACGGCTGTGTTTTTGATATTGTCAGTGAAAGCACAACGCACCTGACCGTCGGTTCTAACCACCCCGGTGCCGCAAAATTTATAACCGAGCTGCAGCTCGACACCACCGCACATTTCAATTCACTTTCAGGCGGCGAACGCAGGCGTGTGTTGCTGGCACGTGCACTCTCGGCCGAACCGCACCTGCTGCTGCTTGATGAGCCGACCAACCATCTGGACATCGCAACCATTGAATGGCTTGAAACCTACCTTGCCCGCAATCGTTTCGCGGTGCTGTTTGTTACACACGACCGCTCGTTTCTGCAACGTGTAGCCAACAAGGTTCTGGATCTCGACCGCGGGAAACTTGCCGGATGGGATTGCGACTATCGCACCTTTCTGGAACGGAAGCAGGAGCTGCTTAATGATGAGGCGGTTTATTGGGAAAGGCAGGGGCGCCTGCTCGCCAAGGAGGAAGCCTGGCTGCGGAAAGGCATCAAAGCACGGCGCACCCGCAACGAAGGACGCGTGGTATCATTGATGAAACTGCGGGAGCAGTTCAATCAGCGTCGCCATTTGAGCGGAGTCTCTCAAATCGAAGTCAATGCCGATTCAAATTCCGGTAATCAGGTTATTCAAACCGAAAATGTAAGCTACGCCTGGGACCCTGAACAACCGGTTATCAGAAACCTCAATGTACGCATCATCCGCGGCGAACGTATCGGCATAATCGGTGCCAATGGCAGTGGCAAAACAACTCTGCTGAATCTGCTCTGCGGCAGATTGAAGCCCGACTCCGGCATGATTAAAACCGGCACCCGGCTATCACTCTGTTTCCTGGATCAGATGCGGACTGAACTTGATCTGGGAAAAACGATTCTCGAAAACATTGCCGATGAACGCGACGAAGTTGAAATCAACGGCAGGCGCAAGCATGTTTACGGCTATCTGGAGGAGTTTCTCTTTTCTGCCGAGCGTGCCAGAACCAGGGTTGAAGCACTCTCGGGCGGTGAACGAGCCCGGCTGCTGCTGGCAAAACTTTTCACTCGCCCCGGCAATCTGCTGGTGATGGATGAGCCCACCAATGATCTCGATCTTGAGACACTGGAGCTGCTCGAGGAACAACTGGCCAACTTTCAGGGAACACTGCTGCTTGTCAGCCATGACCGCTCTTTTCTGGACAACGTTGTCACCGCGACCATCGTAATTGAGGCACCGGACAAAATCAGAATGTACCCCGGCGGCTACACCGATTGGCTACAGCAACGCCCGACAACTGTAACACCCGCAAACAATGCGGTAAAAAAGAAGAGCGTGCGTGCTCAAAAAACCAGTCTGCGCCTCAGTTTCAAAGAAAAGCAGGAACGGGATGAGTTGCCCGGAATGATTGAAAAACTGGAAAAAGAGATCGATGATCTGCAATCAAAAGTGGCTGATCCGGTCATTTACCAGAGTGACCCCGCACAGGCCGCTCTGCTTACACGCCGTCTGCCCGAAGCACAGACCGAACTTGAAGAGCTTTTTGAACGCTGGACCGCAGTGGAAGAACGCGCCATGGAAGCTGGAGAACTCTGAAGAAGATTGTCTGGCGATTATGAACACCGAACTGGTACCATATAAAGTTATGAACAGTGGACTGATCTGGAAAATGGCGGATGGATTCAAAAAATTATCACCGCAATGGCTTGTCGCCTTGATTTTCATGCTGGCGATCTCCATCGGAACCATTCTGCTGCTATTGCCGTTTTCTTCAACCGCACAAGGTTCTTTATCGCTGCTTGACGCACTCTTCACCTCCACCAGTGCACTTTGCGTCACCGGTCTGACCGTGCTTGACATCGGTTCCGAGCTGACTCTTTTCGGACAACTTATCGTCCTGACTTTAATTCAGCTCGGCGGTCTGGGAATTATGACCATCGGCACATTCCTACTTGTCATTATTGGCCAGCGCATCTCTATGCAAAGCGAGAATGTGCTGCTTAACACCCTGGGCACCGGCGAATCGGGTTCTCTTTATACTGTGATTAAAAGTGTAATCACATTCACCCTGATCTTCGAGGGAATCGGCACACTGCTCTTGTGGTTCTGCTATCTGAAACCGCCTGATGTGTACGCCGACTTGATGGGCAACGGCTTCGCCAGACCCCTTTATTATGCGCTTTTTCATGCGATCAGTGCCTTTTGCAACGCAGGCTTTTCTCTGCACAGCAACAGTCTTATTTATTTTCGGGAATCGCCGCTCTACATGCTGACCGCAGCACTTCTGATTGTGGCCGGAGGACTTGGCTTCATGGTTGCCTACAACCTCGCAGGGGTGCGTTTCTGGCAGCACAATCTGATTAAAAAAGTGCGGGTGAAACTTCATACCCGGCTGGCACTCTCCTGCACCGCGTTTCTGATTGTGGCCGGAACACTGCTTTTTCTGTCGCAGGAGTGGAATAATACACTTTCGGAGATACCTCAAACGCACAACAAGCTTATCACCGCTTTCTTTCAGGCGGTAACTCCCAGAACAGCGGGATTCAATGCTGTTCCCATGACCGAAATACACAGTCTATCGCGTTTCACAACGAACCTGCTGATGTTCATCGGTGGCTCACCGGGATCAGCCGCAGGCGGCATAAAAACCACTACATTCGTTGTGCTTTTAATGACCATTGTTGCAATCTGCAGAGGTCGTAGCAGCACTATCGTGGCAAACCGCTGTGTACACGACAGAATTGTGCGTGAATCGATTGTCATATTTCTACTCTTTCTCTTCGGTATTATGACAGCCTACGGAGTGCTGCTGTTCACGGAGAATCCCGCTACAGCCATCGAAGCATCCAACCTCTTTTTCGAAACCGTGTCGGCATTTGCCACTGTCGGGCTTTCAATGGATACCACTACGGCATTGTCTAACGCCGGAAGATTAATTATCATAGTAAGCATGTATGTCGGTCGTCTTGGCCCGATGACTGTCGCGCTGCTGATCGGCAACCGGCAGATTGCCGAAAGCATACACTATCCGGAAGAGGATGTAGTAGTCGGCTGAGTACCAGGTCGATCAACTTTTTACACTGAGGGAAGTGAGACCATTATGAGAAGAATAGGCATCATCGGTGCCGGACGTTTCGGAACTGAACTGATCCGAAGTCTGGCCGCACACGGAGCGGATACGCTGATTATCGACAGCAACCGCGAGGTCGTCAAGGAGCTAGCCCAGTTTGTGACAAAGGCGGTTGAAGGTGACGCAGCCAACCTGCGGTCTCTTGAGCAGGCCGGTTTCAAGAATTGCGACTCTGTTGTGATAGCAATCGGCACCAACCTTGAAAGCAGTATCATGGCCACAGCCAACTGCAAAGAGCTGGAGATCAAACATCTTGTTGCCAGGGCTAACTCCGATATGCACGGCAAAATTTTGTATCGCATGGGTGCCGACACCGTGATCTATCCCAACCGCGATCGTGCCCAACGCCTAGCCCACACCCTGCTGGCACGCGAAAGCATCGACCTTTACGCGATTGCCGAGGGCTTCAACATTGCTGAAATCAATGTACCGGAGGGTCTGCGTAACAAATCTCTGGCCCAGTCAGCCATTCGCAACCGCTTCGGTGTCACGGTTCTCTGCATCAAAAGAACTATGGATGATCCCACAAAACCGCAGCATGTTTTTGTTCCTGATGCCGATGAGGTGATGCAGCCGACCGACAAGCTCTTTGTTTTCGGTACCGACAAGCAGATCGACGCCATAATCAAAGAGTGAGGAGCCAGCCGGCCCATGCAAAAAGTGACCATGGAATACAGAGTGCCGTATGCCGATACCGATCAGATGCAGGTTGTTTATTACGGCAACTATCTGACTTATTTTGAGCGGATCCGCAACGAAGTACTACGGTCGACCGGATACTCCTATCGTCAACTGGAAGAAACCGGATACGCGCTGCCGGTCAAAGAGGCGCATGTGAATTATTATGCCCCTGCAACCTATGACGACCTGCTTGAGATCAGTGGCTGGTGTGAAATGCTGCGCGGCGTGAGACTGACTATTCACTGCGAGGTGCGGCGTGACGGCGAGCTGCTGGCAGACGGCCACACTCTGCATGTCTGTTGCGATCTTAAAACCATGAAGCCCGTACGCCCCCCCGATCATTTGGTGAAATTGATCGCAAAACCCTGAAACTGAAAAGGCGCCTCCGGTTGGAGGCGCCTTTTCAATGCTCAAATTCGCATTGTTCAATCACGCGATTTGTTTTTAGCTTCATTTATCCGCAGCTTCCGCCCCATAATCTCCCTGTTGTTCAGAGCATTGATTGCGGCTTCCGCCTCGGGACGATTCGGCATTTCCACAAAACCGAACCCCTTTGAACGGTGGTTGAAACGATGCGTAATCACACGTGCCGACTTTACAGTGCCGAATCGCTCAAATTCCTTACGCATCTGTGACTCATTCATGTCGTAACTCAAATTACCGACATAAATTTCCACACAATCGCCGCCGCCACCACCGGAAACTCCCAGGCCTCTGGTTAATTTTGCGACAATGAATCCTGCGGCAAATCCAACCACCGCAGAAACCCCTGCCAACAGGTATGGACTCTCGGTGACGGGACACTGACTGAAAAAGTTCAAAAGAACCTCCTTCTACTTGTTTTTTGGTTAACACACGAAACTGCCGGAAGTTCGCACTGCACCGCACTTCACACAACGGGTCGGTGAAAGGGTTTGTCCTGTTGATCAGGACGTCAGCGCGTTTCCAGGAATCCTTCCAACTTGCGCTTTCGTGTGGGATGACGCAGCTTACGCAATGCCTTAGCTTCAATCTGGCGGATGCGTTCGCGTGTCACATTGAACTGTTTGCCGACCTCCTCCAGCGTGCGTGAATAACCGTCGGTCAAACCGAAACGGTAATCCAGCACCTGACGTTCACGATCGGTCAGGGTTGTCAGCACATCCTGCAGACGCTCCTTGAGCATGCTGTAAGCAGTCATCTCAGAGGGATTGTCCGCACTCTTATCTTCAATGAAATCCCCGAAGTGCGCGTCATCACCGTCACCCACAGGACTCTGCAGCGAAATCGGCTGCTGAGCCATGCGGTAGACCGCACGAACGCGTTCAACAGGCATATCCATCTCTTCGGCGGCTTCCTCCGGCAACGGTTCCCTGCCGAGCTCCTGAACAAGTTTCTTCTGAATCCTCAGAAGCTTGTTGATGGTCTCGATCATATGAACAGGGATACGGATGGTGCGGGCCTGGTCTGCAATCGCCCGGGTCGCAGCCTGCCGGATCCACCAGGTGGCATAAGTGCTGAATTTATAACCACGCCGATATTCAAATTTTTCCACAGCCTTCATCAATCCTGTATTGCCCTCCTGAATCAAATCCAGGAAGGAAAGTCCACGATTCATGTATTTCTTTACAATGCTGATCACCAGACGCAAGTTGGCCTCCACCATTTCGGTACGCGCCTTCTGGCCGGAGCG
>JAGYOL010000091.1 GCA_018399555.1 Kiritimatiellia bacterium
GGTTCGGCCCACTTAACTCCGTCTTTACTCGTGGAATATTTAACAACCTGCCCGATTCGGTCTTCCAGCTCCGGGCCGTCACTCCACATGGCCCAGAAGAGTCCATTATGGTGAATCAGGTAATTGTGCTGATTGACTCCTTTTTCAGCGCTTACATCACTGATAACGCTATGTTTAACGGGTAGCTTCGGCAGCTTCTTGAAATCTATGTTATGGTGGTTCTCAGGTAACCACGAGCCGGAAAGCATAATGGGTGAACCTGGGTTTTTTGTCGGGTGTGGCATTTCCTGAGCTGTCAAGGAAAGTCCGTTTAACAGAGAGGTCAAGGTAATGGCTCCTATACAGCAGATCAAACTGGTTTTCATAGTATTCGTGTTCATAAATTAAACTTTTTTGCTCCTTCTTTAACCGCGCAGCGTCTTTTACTAAACCAGTGGCGATGAAAACATAATTGCCCGTTAATTCATACAATTATGTGCTCTGAAGCGATTCCGTGTTGATTTTAAGTAAAAGCTATTTTAGATTTCATGTTTAACACTTTGACAGAAATATGCTTTAATTTCCATGGCAAAAACGAGCAAAAGCATATTAAAATCGATCATGCAGAGTCCATACATCACATATCGATTGACTGTACTTTGAGGGAACCGCTCAGAAGCACAGTTTCGTCGGGTTTTTCAGTCGGGCAGTCGGGCAATCTCGATATTGTCATTATATTGCCGGAATGCTATAATATCAGGCTTGAGGTGCGAAGTGACAAAACTGCCTTTCAGATATGTCGACACTCCCGAACGTCGCGTGCTGAATCTGGAGCCGGACGGAATCCCCTGTATTCCGGTGCTCGGTTTCAGCAATTATAAACAGAGCCGCCACGGAACGGTCGAACATGTTCATCCGGGGTGCCTGGAAGTCTCTTTCTGTCAGCGGGGCTCACTGATCTACGAGAGCGGCGGAGAAGTTTACCCCTTTCTGCCGGGCAGCATCTTCGTATCGCAACCCGATGAATGGCATCGTCTGCAGACCAATCCTAAAGGCCTTGTCATGTATTGGCTGTTTTTCCGTTTCCCAGGCAAAAACAGAAATCTTCTCAATCTCCCTACCGATGAGTCCAAGTGGCTTGAACAGGCACTGCGTAATTTCTCCCACCGCCTTTTTACCGGTACAGAGCGCGTAAAAACTTCGTTTCACCGCCTTTTTCAGCTCTATGACACGCTCCCCCACAACACCGCCCGCCGCCATCTGAATATGCGTGCCACGGTGCTGGAACTTCTGCTGGCATTGATTGAAGCCGATAACATGCCCTTCCATATGCACGATTCCGAACCCATCAAAGCAATTATCACCGCAATGCGTAACCACCCCGAACACGAATATCCCACCGACGAACTGCTGCGGCAGAGTGCCCTTTCTCCTTCGGTTCTGATTTCTCTGTTCAAGCAGACTACCGGTCTGCCGCCACACGCCTTTCTCCTGACCTGTCGCATCCAGCGCGCCAAGGAGCTGCTACAGAAGTCGCAAAGCAGTATCACACAGATCGCGGACTCACTGGGCTTCTCGTCTTCCCAGCACCTGGCCATGCACTTCAAGCGTGCAACCGGCATGACACCCACCGCATGGCGACGTAATACGTCAGAGACAACCGAAAAACACAGATGATCATTTAAACAGGAGAATTATGCCTGAACTGCCGGAAGTTGAAACAGTAGTCCGAGGATTGAATGACAGCAGAATATGCGCTTGTAAGATCGTGAATGTTAAAATCGACTGGCCGCGCACAATTGCGAACCACTCTGTCGCGACCTTCGCAGGTAAAATCAGAGATCGCGTTATTACGAGTGTCATACGCCGCGGCAAATATATTGTGATCGCTCTAGATAACCAGGCACGGCTCTTTATTCATCTGAGAATGACCGGCAAACTGCTGATTAAATCGGCGGAATTCAACCCCGGACAGCATGACCACGTTGTTTTCACTCTGCACGACAAACGCAAACTGGTGTTCAACGACACCCGTAAATTCGGACGAATCACGCTGATCGAATGCGAAGACTGCCCGACCGACAAACTGGGGCCCGAGCCACTCAGCCGCAACTTCACACCCGCTCTGTTTCGCGCCGCTCTGCACTGCAAAAAACGGCAGATCAAACCGCTGCTGCTCGATCAGAGCTTCGTGGCCGGTCTAGGCAACATATATGTGGACGAAGCACTCTGGCAGGCACGCCTGCATCCCGAGCGCATCGCCGGATCGCTCAGTGACGCCGAGTGCAATGCGCTGCACCGGGCAATCCGCGCTGTGCTAAAAAAAGGAATAAAAAACTGCGGCACCACCCTGGGCGGAGGTAGCTCCAACTTTTACAGTGTCGCCGGCAACAGGGGTCGCAACGCCGACCAGCTCAATGTTTTTCGACGCACCGGCGAACCTTGCCCCGCATGCGGCTCAACCATCAGCCGGATAATCGTAGGCCAACGTAGCACACATCTCTGCCCCGACTGTCAGAAAAAATCAGGTGTGCCGTCCGCAGATCAGATTTGAGAGCCGCTGCAGTTCAACTACATCCATAGTTTCTATCAGAGTGCTGAATTCTTTTACAAATTTCATTGCCGTGTTATCGTTATGCTGCTGTGCCCACAAACCAAGATCAGCAGCCAGACCACGTGCGACCGCAATATTGATTCCATCAGCCAGCCCTGCGAAACGCCCTTCAAACTCACAGCGCAACAATCCCAGAAGCTCAGAGGTGAGTTGCAGCCGACGCCTGCAATCTTCATACGAGCGGTCCGCTCGGGATGACAATGACAACCTTGCCTGGCCGACACCATCTGCAGCACGCTTATTCAACAAGCCCTGCTCCGCAGTATCACCACCCTCATCACCAGACAATGGCAGACCGGGCAACATTACCGTAAAAATCGAACCGCACCCTGCGGAACTCTCAAGGGTGATCCTCCCGTTCATAAGCTCAATCAACTGACTGACAATCGCTAAACCGAGCCCGCTGCCCCCGAACCTCCGACTGGTATCCGCATGTGCCTGTTCAAACGCGTTGAAGATTCTTTCCTGATCCGTGCTTTTAATACCGATCCCTGTATCGGTCACACTGAGAGTCAAATCACACCGCATACCGTCCTCTCCGGCAGTTCTTACAGAGGCTGTGACGGTGACACTCCCCTTTTCAGTAAATTTCAGAGCATTGCTGATCAGATTTATCATAATCTGACGCAAACGCTTGCCATCAGCAATAACAGAGGGCAGATTGGAAGATGCGCTAAATTTGACCTCTATGCCTTTCTGGGCGGCACTCAGTTTGAAAACTGCCCTCAACTCCTCCATCATACGCAACAAATTGACTTTTTCCGGCAGCAGCCGGAACTGACGCTCCTCAAGTGAAGAGAGTTCCAGCACATCATTGATCGTGGCACTCAGCGCCCTGCTGGCGGCATTGATGGACTTTCCGTAACTTCTGTACTGCTCACCGGATAAATTCTGCTCGGCTATCAGCGAGCTGAATCCTTTTACGGCATTGAGCGGAGTGCGTAAATCATGACTGACCATCGATAAAAAAACACTTTTAGCACGGTTAGCTGACTCCGCATCCCGCAGTGCCTTTGTCAGCCGGTCTTCATTGAGTTTCCGCTCTGTGACGTCAAGAGCTGAACCGTAAACCGCTATCACTGCACCACCTGAATCAACGCTGGCGTTGACCTTGTTTTCAAGGTAGGCTATGGAACCGTCACGACGTACAATCCTGAACTGGATAACACATGACCCGCCGCCGTTTTCGATCTGATTGATCAAATCAACCACACGCTCGACATCATCAGGATGAATGTGCTCGCAAAAAAGCCCGAATGATAATTCCTCATCCTCATCCACTTCGAGAATACGTTTCAACTGTGGCGACCAGCGACATTTACTGCTGTCGGCATAGCGATACCAGCTGCCGATGTTGCCGATCTGCTGCGCTTCATTGAGCCAGTATTCATTCTCTTCTATCTCCCGCTGCTGCCGACGGATCTTCACCAGCTGCCAGCGGTGATATATCCAGAACACAATCAGAATTGTAATACTGATGAACGAAAGCAGCAGTATGTCCTTTTCAAGATGAAACATGGTATGAAAACCAGCACTCACATGCACCAGCCGATCAATTTTTCATGCATTTTTATACTCCAGCGGCAGTGTGATACGGAAAGCGGCACCGCACTTGCGTCGACGTGGCAGATTTTCAAGAGAACCACCCAGCCTTTTGACAATACTTTTACAGACCACTAGACCGAGTCCGAGTTTATCCGGCCTGGTTGTTGCAAAGGGAGTGAACAGACGATCCGCAACAGCAGAACTTACTCCGACTCCGTTATCAGCAATATAAATGTGAATCTGATCACCATCCAGCCGGGTGTACAGCAAAACTCCGGGTCGGGGAACCGGATGCTCCTGCAGCGATTCACATGCGTTTTTAATCAGGGCGACAAGCACCTGCTGAAGACCATCTCTGTCCATATAGATATCGGTCAGACAATCAAAACCTCTTTGCACAAAGGTGATGCTCATAGCCACGCTCTCACGTTTGAAAAGCTGCAAGGTCCGCCTGACTAAATCGCGCAAATTAAAGCTTTCAAGCTGCAGCGGCCGGCGACTCACAACACTGCGCATGCGTTCAACAACACTCTTGGCCCGCATAACCTCATCTTCGACATCCTTGACTATTTCGGAAAGCTCCTGCTGTTTGAAATCACCACGCCGTACAAAAATCTTGATCGTATTGACATTCAATGCTATGGAAGCCAGCGGCTGATTGAGCTCATGCGCAAGCTGCATCGCTGACTCAACCATGGCACTGTAGCGTTCGTCAACCGCAAGTTTGCTTTCAAGACTCATCTCCTCGTACAGCATCATCATAAGCTCCGTTACATCCTGCACGGAACCGAAAACTTTGAAATAATTTGCATCTCTGATAAATTCCACCCAGACCCGCAAAATTTTTTTCTCGCCGTTAATCCGACAGGCTGCCAGCTCTTTGAATATTCCTCCCATACGCTGCGCCTCGTTCCAGCGTGCCGCCACACTACGTCTGTCAACAGCATCGCAAATCAGAAGATTGTGAAAATCCGCGACGCTGAAATTTTCTGCATGCTTCTCATCCAAAGCCATGATCTTTCGGAACTGAGCTGAACAACTGCAGACTCCACTCCGGTTCGCAAACTGTGTGAAAGTCCAGTGACCTGTTCTTGAGAGCTTTTCAGAGACAACATGATATCTGTTCAGCCTTTCCAGCTCACGCCTTGTCCTGGAAAGATTGATCAGATTGGCTACCCGCGTGCGAAGTACCATCTCGCATATCGGTTTGGCAATGAAATCATTTCCACCCGAACTGAAAGCATACTCGTGACTGTCAACCGAGTCATCGGCGGTGATGAACAATACAGGTATATCCGCCGTTACAGGATTATCGCGGATTAACCGGCAGACCTCGTAACCGCTCATGCCAGGCATCATCACATCCAGCAGAATCAGATCCGGCGGAGCGGTCTGAGCTTTGCAAATTCCGTCCTCGCCGTCCTCCGCAACCTGAATCGTATAGCCGCAGGGTAGTAAAAATGTGGCCACCAATTGATTGTTGACGGAATTATCGTCAATCACCAATATTTTTTCATTGTGTAATTCATCCATTTCACACCACGCCGATGCGAAGTTTACTGTCGATGTTCAGGCAACTCGACATCTTCGCGGTCAATCACTCCGGCCTCAGCCAGAGCCATGGACATCCTTACCAGTTGAGCCACCGAGAGTGCCTGCATTTTATCCATCACCCTGGCCCGATGAACCTTGACGGTTGTCTCGGTGATGCCGATCTGATCGGCTATTGTTTTATTGAGCAATCCGCGAACCACGCCCAGAAAAACCTCGCGTTCACGCACTGTCAGTCGCTCATATCCAGCACGAGCACTTTGCAGTATTTGCGCTACTTCATGCCTCTGATAACTTCTCTGAAAAGCCTCTTCAACCACCTTCAGCAACTGTTCGTGGTTAAATGGTTTGCTCAAAAAATGCACAGCCCCCCGTCGAAAAGCCTGAACACTGTTCTCCAGATCACCATGACCGGTGATAAACACAACCGGCACTTCCGGCATTTCTGCATTCATGCGCTGCTGCAGTTCCATGCCATCCATTTTCGGAAGACGGATATCCAACAGAGCGCAACAGGCATCAGCCTGCTTTAAGGCAGCACCCAGAAAACTCTGCGCATCCTTAAAAACCTC
Source organism: Kiritimatiellia bacterium (assembly GCA_018399555.1). GTDB lineage: Bacteria > Verrucomicrobiota > Kiritimatiellia > RFP12 > UBA1067 > M55B167. The sequence goes on from JAGYOL010000091.1 coordinate 6,262, forward strand.
GTAATCATATCCAGACTCCTTCATGAGACGAGCAATCGCCCTGCCGACTTGCTCATCATCATCAACGATATATACAACAGCCTTGCGCCACAGTTTATCGTTCATATCAACCTCGTTTAATCAATTAAGTACAACCCGATTCAACCGCAATTCAATTGAAGTCAGCTGCCGCACGTCACCAACAGCACCCTTGCAAATGATATTTCAAAATCAACTGTATTTACAGCATAAATCAGGCCGCGCATACTATACCTATATCTAAAGTTGCATTTCTGCAGCACTAGAGCACTAGAGCACTAGAGCAAATGCATTACAGCAACAGATCAATTCACTCCAATACTAAACAAAATTACCTAATTTGACAAGCGCATATAAAAAAAACTTCCGGTACAAAATACCGGAAGCTCTTTAAAATTGGAGTTAATTTTATCCTACAGCTATTACAGCTGTGGTCTCCTGATCAGAACATCTCGCGCATCGCTCTGCGGGAGTTATTACGCGCACGCGCACGTGCCGATTTACGGCGTGCCTTCTCACACGGTTTCTCATAATAGCGGTTGTTGCGCAACTGCTTGAGCAAACCCTCCTTGTCCATAATCTTCTTCAAACGCTTCAAACCGCGCTCAACCGATTCGCCTTTTTTCAATTTAATCTGGATCACGTAATTCACCCCCTTTCCAGACCGTTACAGCCGATTGTGCTATAATTCGGGCAAAAGTAAATAGATGATAGTAGCGCAACCTTGCCGCCACGTCAACCCTGAATTCTGCTGTATAGAACCTTGCAATCCAGCATCTCCGTTATCCGGTCTTCGTCAAGGCTTCCGTCGTCACTACAGCTATGGCGCACAAGTCGCCTGACAAGCAAGAATCTCTGATACTATTACTGACCAGCAACAATCTATTCGTGTTCATTTGTATGGTCAACAATTCATTTGCATCTCAGCCTTAACCTGATTTAGAATCAAGGCCTGTCAGAATTACAGCGGCACCAACGCAAGGCGCATATATGGAGAGAACCTATGGCTTGTCTAAAGGGAAAAAGTAAAGCAAAGGATAAACCCGGCAATTATAAATGCAGAAAATGCGGTGCGGTCGCTAAAAGTGCCAAAGATATCTGCAAAGCGAAAAAAATAAAATTGTAACAGAAGGTTGAGCGCGCAACCGTCGAATGATCGCTTGTGCTACATATTGTCTGTCCCTTTATTATTCTGATCGCTCACCACCCGGAAACCGGCATTGAATACGCGATGCCAAGGCTCGTAACCGGTTCGCGCCGCCGCTCGGCAGTTATGAGGCCGGTCGTAAAAGGAGCCTCCGCGAATCACGTAACGCTCCTCTGTCAACGTCTCTGCACTCCCGTATTCCCTGTAGCGCGAGGATGTCCATTCGGCGACATTACCATGCATGTCGAACAGCCCTAAGCGATTGGGCTTATATGAACCGATCGGCGCGGTGACGCTGTAACCGTCATTGAAACGGGCACTCGCAAGCGCCGCCCCGCAAAGCGCCATGTGTGAGACTCCTCCGGTGATCTGCACTCCACTGGCATGATAGGGCGTGCGAAAGGCGACATCCGCCATATTGGCATACGTAGAAAAATCATCGGCAACCCCGCCGAAGAACATATCCCCCTCGCTGCCAGCACGGCAGGCGAACTCCCACTCCGCCTCGGTCGGCAGCCGGAAGGCGACACCGCTCTTTTCCGAAAGCCATGCGCAGTACCTTACGGCATCGTTATAACAGATATTTATGACCGGCTGTTGCGGGTCGTCCAGCGGCAAGCCCTGATCGTCCGAACGGGCGTTGCGCTTGGAGTAATAGCCGCTCGTATGCTCAGGATCGAAGAGCACGTACTGCGCGTTGCTGACCTCAAACCGGGCCATCCAGAAGGGTTTTTCGATTCTGACTCTGTGCGCCGGTTTTTCATTGAACCGGCCTCCGGCGTCGCCCATCAGAAACTCGCCTGCGGGAATGCGCACCAGTTCGATTGAAACAGATTCGCTCAGTTTGACCACGCGCGCTTCAACATCACCACTCCAATCCCTGACAACAAATTCGCTCGCGGCATCAGATGGCACACGGCCCTCAACCGCTCTGCGGGGCTGTTGCCGCACACCGGGGGAAGAAGTTTTCACAACCGCTTCGGGATCGGACGTAATTCCGGCATATTTGGCGGCCAGATCCCTGCGCCGCACATCGGAGTCTTCGGGAACAGCAAAGGCATCGTTCCAACTGCCGTGACAGGGCGCATTCATATCGATCCAGGTGATCAGACGCTCCCACGACTCCCCGTCGAGCCGTACTCCTTTGTGTCCATTGCGCAGCATCTGAATCAACTCGCTGCTCTCGGCACGGTAGGTCCCGGGGATCAGCAGGCTGACATCATCCTCTATTCCAACCCGCCGGACATACGGCAGCAAGGCGTCATAAGCGGGTGTGTATTTCATTCTGTCGCCGCTGACCTTCTTCATCTCCGGGTGCTGACGATTTCTGCCCAACATACTCATGGGCAGCCCATTGTAATCGGGCAACCTCTTTTCGGCGCGCAGATCGGGTATCTTCTGATTGCCGCCGTCATGACACTCGACGCAGCTCGTGTCCAGCACGGGCTGCACCTCGCGCTCGAAATCAAAGCCGCGTGCCGGACCGTACCACGGTTCGATCTCGCGCGGCGGACGGCGCGATGCGATTGTGGCGGTCGCCGTCGGCGTGTCACGCGGATCTTCATGACACCCTATGCAGGAGCTGAACTCACCCGGCATCACTGTCATCCAGCTCCGCATCAACTGCACCGCCTGCCCCCGCCCATCCAAGGCCTGAAAAGCGATCGGAGTATTGGCCGGAACCGTGAACATCGCGGAACCGTCCTCCTCAACCGGCACCGTTCCGAGAATCCGCATCACCTCCCACGGCCCCCCGTAGCCAATCTTGTGTGGACCGGCCATGTGGCGGTAGCCGAAGTGATAAGCAATCACCCGCAGTCGCTGCACCACTCCGGCAGGCACCCCCTTTAATCCCGGCCCGCTGTAAACATTCTGGAGATAAACCACGCCGTTGTCCGCATCAAGGTTCACTTTAGAGGGAACGACAGGCTCACCGACGCGGGATTTCAACGGAATCGGCTCTATCAACGCATACTCGGGGTCGGCATGCAGCAGTGTCAGATTGTCATAGACATCCGCCAGATATACGGCCCAATCCGAGTCAGCATCTTTAAGACAGGAGACCAGAAAGTAGGTGTCATTCAGCGGATAGGGGTGCATGAACTTCGGCCAGTCGTCATCGACCAGCGCGTCTTTGATCTCAACTCTCACCGGATCACCCCGTCCGGAGATGCGGCAGAGAATCCCGTCACTGCCCTGCGAGCCCATGGAGGTGTCCAGCACCACCAGCCAGCCCATCTTGTGCACCCCGTGATAACCCGAGAGAATCCCGACCAGCATCCCCGGTCGGCCGGGGATCTGCCGCGTGTGAAAGAGCGAGTTGGGAAACCAGCTATTGCTGCCGTAGACAGCGCGCTGCCCGGTGCCATCGGGATTCATAACCATGAGCTGCCGCAGAAAAATATGGTTGATACCGGTGTAATCCCAGCGGGTGTAGAGAATCTGCCCGTTTGCCAGAACAGAGGGGTGATAATCATGATCCTGGTCGAAGCAGAGCTGGCGCACGCCAGAGCCATCCGCATTCATGCGGTAGAGATTGCCGACCCAGCGCTGTCCGTGCCAGCAGGGCACCGACTGAAAGGACGCGGTGCTGGCGAAGACAACGCCTCCGTCGGGCAGATAGGCGCCGTCCATGCAGTCCACATCAGGCGGCATATCCGTCAACTCTCTGGACGCGCCGCCTGAGGACGGCAGCTCCCGCAGCTTCCAGTTGGTGGCATCGGAGGCGGTGAAAAGCAGTTTTTCCGCCGATTCATGCAAATCCACCATGCCCACGTAACCGCCGTTCTGCGGTTTATACAGCGTGGACAACCTGCCCTGCGGCGACACCGGCGAGAGCATCGCGATCTCATTGTCGTAACCGCTTCTGGGAAGCGACGAATTACACTCGTGGTTGCTGGGAATGCCGAACTTATTCAGGTTGTGATTGAGTACCTTACCTTTAGTCGGATTCCTGCGCTTGACAACCAGCAGCTTTTCAAAGTTGAGCAGCGGGTTGGAAAGCAGAGCCTCCCGCTGGAAATTCTGCAGCGTCAAGGCATACTCGCGCAGGGTGGCGAGGTGAGCTTCTCTGTCGACCTTAAACGCTGCAACCACCGCCTCCCGTTGCTTCTCCAGTTCATCGACCCGCTGCAGGTATGCGCGGCCCTTGGGATACCTGCGTCCAAAACTTTTCGTCATCTTCCGCACCGAGAGCCGCAGAGGCTCGAAGCGAAACTCCTCGACAAACTTCAGATGCGCTTCGCCCTGATCCGTCTGCCCGAATGCAGACACCAGACACATCAAAGTCATATAGACAATCAACCGTAATCTCATTTTTATCACCTCGGTTCACCTCCTCCCCCCCCGGAAAGAGAGACGGCCCGGAAGAACCGTCCTACCCTTTGCAGCTTAAAGCAACTTTGGTTAATATACCACTGATATGACGGAACAGGCAACTCCAGAGACAAACTTTGCGGAGTGCCGGACGCGATTTGATTTTGTTGAAAATGCCCGTCACAATCACACGGGACTCAAAGCCGTCCGGTGATCACGCAGCCCGGCAGCCCTTGATTATGAACTGGTTCAAGGCTAAAAAGCAGTTCAACTCCGGTATAG
>JAGYOL010000092.1 GCA_018399555.1 Kiritimatiellia bacterium
CCCGCGCCGCCTAAGCAGACGGCCCGGAGGACCGTCCTACGTTTCTTCTGCTGCTCCGCCATAGCCCGGAGGGCGACGGCTGGATGCCCTTTGCCCTCTATGTGTTTGAAAATGCGGAGCTTTTCAAACAAGCCCGCGCCTGATCATCTCCTCGGCAATCTGCACCGCATTCTGGGCGGCGCCTTTGCGGATGTTGTCGCCACAGCACCAGAGTGCCAGCCCGTTCTCGACACTGGGATCAATCCGTATACGACCTACACCGACTTCATTGCGTCCGCCGAAATCAAGCGGCATCGGATATTGAGTCCGGGCGAGATCGTCAATCACCTCCACCCCTGCGGCAGCGTCAAGTATTTCGCGTGCTTTCTCCGGTGAGAGCGGCTCATCGAATGAGGCATGCACCGCAATTGAATGAGCATAAAAGACGGGCACACGCGCACAGGTGCAGGCAATCTGCAACTCCGGAGCCTCCAGAATCTTACGTGACTCAAAGGTCATCTTCGCCTCTTCACTGGTGAAACCCGGCATTTCCGGCTTGGCACCGCCGATCTGCGGCAGCACATTGAAAGCGATCGGATAGGGATACGCCGAAGCCGTTGGTTCCCTGCCGACTGCATAATCGCGCACCTGAGTCTTCAGTTCATCGATGGCCGCACGACCGCTGCCGCTGACCGACTGGAAAGTGACCGCTGTCATATGGCGTAACCGGGCAACCTTGTGCAGAGGAGCGACTCCCATCAGGGTGATAATTGTGCTGCAATTCGGGTTTGCCACAAAGCCCTGATGCTGTTCAAGCGCGTCGCCATTGATCTCGGGTATGACCAGCGGGACACGCTCATCCATTCTGAAGTCGTCTCCGTTATCAACAACCACGCAGCCGCGTTTAACGGCCTCCCATCCAAGCTGCACAGATGCGCCCTTGGAGCCCTCTGTACCGGCGAAAAGCACAACATCCAAATCATCAAAGGCAGCCGGCTCTGCCACCTTGACATGAAAAGTTTCGCCGGCGATCTGTTCATCGCGTTCACGGGTGGCCAGCACCCTAATCTCTTCCGCCGGAAAATTACGTTCTCTTAGAATCTTGATCATTTCGGTTCCGACCGCGCCAATTCCGACCAGACCAACTTTATACTGCTTCATTGCTTCATCCTTTTCAATTGTAAAAAACCGCCTAGACTATAGCGAAGAGCACCGAAAAACGCAATCGGAATCAGGATTTTTACGGCTTTACGCTGTTAATCAGCTGTCCGTGGCTGATTTCCAGCACCCGGTCACACAGAGCGGCGCTCTCCATCGAATGCGTCACCATAATCAGCGCGGAGCTGGTGGTGCGGGAGAGTTCGAACAGAAGCTCCATAACTTGCGCACCGGTTGTACCGTCAAGGTTGCCGGTCGGTTCGTCAGCCAGAATCAGTTGCGGGCTGTTCATCAAGGCACGCGCCAATGCGACGCGCTGCTGTTCGCCGCCGCTCAGTTCCATCGGCATGTGGGATGCGCGGTCCGACAGGCCGACTCTCTCCAGCAGTTTCAGAGCGCGTTCACGCATTGTCGCACGGGGCATTCTGTTTACGCCGGTCATTGCCGGCAACATCACATTCTCGGCGACATCCATCTCCGGCAGCAGATGGTATGATTGAAAGACAAAACCGATTTTGCCAGCCCGCAGTGCCGTGCGTTTACGCCGTGACAGGCGGTAGACATCCTGACCGTCAATGTGAACGGCACCGGCATCCGGCAGGTCAAGCCCGCCGAGCACATGCAACAGCGTACTCTTACCGGCTCCACTGCGACCGACAATCGCCACTCTTTCGCCACCGTTAATTTCAAGCGAGGCTCCCCGCAGGACCTCGACCGTCTTATGCGGCAGTTTATACTTTTTATACAGCTCCGTCGCTTTCAGCATAATCACAGTTGGGGTTAAGCAAATCCCGCCCTTTCAGAATCTTTTATTTTACAAAGCACTTCACTCTTTGCGCAGTGCCGCCACCGGGTCTTTGCGTGATGCGCGCCAGGCTGGCAGAAAACTCGCGAAAGTGCAGAAAAGAATCACGCTCCAGGAGACATCAAAAACCTCGGAGGGAACGATACGCCAGGGGATTCTGGACAACCCGTAAACATTCTTGGGGAAGACCTCTACCCCCATCACAGCCAGCAGGTCGACCAATGTCTGCAGATTGTGAAGCACAAGCAGGGCGGTGATGATGCCCAGAACGGTGCCGGCCAGACATTGAATCCAGCCGTGAATAACAAACGCACCCATAACCTGGCGCGAAGAGAATCCCAGTGCTTTCAGCAAACCGATTTCATCGGTTTTCTGAACTGTCAGAACGATCAGGGTATTGGTAACACAGAAGATCGCCACTACGGTGATGAACATCAGCAGAATCACCATCATGTTTTTCTCGACGGCAAGCGCATTGAAAAGCTGACGGTCGATCTCCTGCCAGGTACGCACCATATAGCCTGGCAGCAGACGATCAACCTCCGCCACAAGCTGATTGAAGCGTTCATGGTTGGCCGGTTCGACTGTTTTAAGATGAATTGAGTAAACGCCGCCCTCCATGCCCATCAGGTCGCGTGCGACCGCGAGCGAGGTGAGCACAAAGCCCGAATCGAAATCGCGCTGACCGGAATCATAAATGCCGGCGAGTATCAGCCGTTCAGGAAAATAGAGCTCATCCTCTGAAACCAGATTCATCGGTGAATAGACTAAAAGTTCATCGCCGACAGATAGACCCAGTTCAGCGGCCAGATCGACGCCGATCACCACATTATCGCCGCGCAGATTCAGATCACCTGCGGCCATGCGTCCCAGTTTCAGAACTCTCTGCGCACGTTCGGCATCCACTCCGATCAACATGGGAGCCACCACGCGGCGGCGATTTTCCACCAGAACGCGGGTTTCAACAGAGGGTGAAGCTGCCAGCACACCTTCGATCTGCTCGACTCTGCGACAGATACTTTCCTCATCCTGAATAACCGCTCCACCGATCGCACGGATTGTTATATGCGGCTTGAAATCCAGAATCTTTTCCTGCCACATATCACCGAAACCGGTCATGACAGACCGGACGATGATAATGATCGCAACTCCCAGAACAACCCCGATGACCGAAATCAGGGTCACCACACTGGTGACCGTTCGTTTCGGTTTAAGATATTTAAAAGCAAGAAAGAGTGAAAAAGGCATCCTATCCCCACAAAAAACGGCGGAGAAATCCCCGCCGTTTATCTTTATTTAAAACTCCCGGCAATTAACCCTTGGCAACTTTTTATGGCTGGTCAATTCGGTTAACATCATGGCTCAAAGCGTGTATTTCAAAGTCATATTTCTTCGCCATGCTCCATGCCCCTGCGTGTCGGCCATAGTTCCGCATCCGCGGGACGACGGCGGATGCTCTATGCCGCTCGTGCAAAGCACGAACTCACAGGTCACCGGTGTCCACTTTGATATCCTCATCATCGGTGGAAGTGGCGACAATCTCCTCCTCCACTTCGACTGCCCGGGCACTGGTTGTCGGCAGATAGCGGTAATAAACCATCAGCTGCAGGGCTGCCAGACAGGTATCCATCACAGGGCGGTCGCTGTGGCGGTCAACATTCTCCCACCAGCCGATTTCATGGTTCTTGCCCTTGTAGGTGTAAGCACCTTTCTGGACCTTCTGCGCTTTCAGATAAACTGGTTTCATCTCTTTGTTCCAGTTTTCCCAGCGCTTGCCGCCACTGTGGAACTTGGCTTGGGTAGCATAGTAAAAATAGTATTGAGGACTGCCGCCGGGCACCTTGTTATCGCCGGCAAACTCGCCGATTTCCCATCCATCCATCAGATCCTGAGATTTCGAAACCATCGAATCATTGCCTGCCCCCAGCAGCTGCATACACAGAGTGCCGACTGAGGTCAGACCACCTCTGGAAGGCGAGGTGTAACCGAAACCGCCGTTGGGATGACCGTTTTTCTTGAACCCTTTAACAGCCAGTTTGATCGCTTCATCCAGCCCGGAAACCTTGAGGTTAGCCAGCTTGCCAGCCTTCAGTGCCTGAGCGCACCATCCCATGTAGGAGGTGTCATCACGGTAGGCACCGGTCTTTTCGTCAATACCGTTGTAAAGATTATAGGTCCAGCCGCCGGTCGGGTGTTGACCCTTGATTATCTGAATCAGAGACTCCTCGGCAACCGTCTTGACATTGGGGTTAAGGGTCATGCCATAGGCTTCGCAGAGAGCATAGGTGGCGATGGGGTGGTCATAGTTGCCCGGCAGACGTTTTTTGGGCTGCTGAACTCTGATAAGGTACTCCAGCGCCTTTTGGATTGTTTCGCCGAACTCTTCGGAATCGCCGGGTTTTTCACCATGCGCCAGGAAGGTGAGGATGCTCAGTCCGGTCATCGCCACCTTGTTTTTATTCCAGCTGCCGTCTTTATTTTGATTATGCTTGAGCCAGCGCAAGGCGCGCATAACCGACTCTTCGGTATGTTTGTCGCCACCGAAGCGCCCGAGCATGCTGCCGCGGGTGCCGGTGTTGCGGGTGGAGCCGTAAATATTCTTGAGGATCACGGGACTTTTTACCGTCATAACCGCATCAAACTCCTGAGGCTGGGGGCTCATCGGCGTATCTTCCACGGTTTCGACGTTGACATCGGGTGAGTCAACCTGAATGTCGATCTCCATCTGTTCCATCTCTTCCGGCGGTTCTTCAAACTCTTCGACCTCTTCGAGCTCCTGCATCTCCTCGGCTTCCATGATCTGAGTTTCAATGATTCGATCTTTAGTGATGTCGCCGCTGGAGAAGATTGCCAGCAGGGCAATTGCCAACCCCGGCAGCAGGATGGCGGAAATCGGAGCAGAGAGGCGCTGAATTTCTATCATCGACTCTTTATAGGCTCTGGAGCTGCGCGGTTGTTTCAGCCCGTAAAAAAGCTTTTTCAGCCGGTGCAGATAATTTTCATTCTTATACATCTCGGCAATTTCATCGAGATGGGAATCAATTTCGTTTAAATCCATCATTGTTCGCCCTCTTATTTACATGCTGAAAATGGACAGGTTTTCCATTCCATGCTTGCTGCAGATGTCCAACGCCTGTATCAGCAGGCCATGCGGCGAATCGGCTGTGCACTTGATGACAATCATCGCTGTTTTGCTGATTTTGGAATAACGCTCTATTCTGCGGTCCAAATCCGCCAGCGTCACAGGACGTCCATTAAAGATGAAACCCTGCGGCGCGACGATTATATTGAGGAGATCCGGTTGCTTATCCGGTTTTGCATTTTTATCAGGTGCCGGACGGGCGGCTGAAAGCTGCGAAAGAATATCCTCCTGCTTGATTGTGACCACAAAGAAGATCAGCAGTTGAAAGACCACATCGATCATCGGCGTCATATCCAGCTTGGGAGATTCACCCCTCTTCTTTTTTCCTGCATAAGCCATAACGGTCTCCTGAAATTTCTATTTACCCTTGGGCTCCTGAATGGCCACAAACGACAGTTTCCAGATGCCCGATGCGGTACAGATATCCATGACATCTTTAACCAGTTCATGCGAGGCGCGCTTATCGGCACGTATCAGCACAGGAAAAGTCGGCCCCAGTCGGTTGACGCGCTGTTTAAGAATCGAGTGCAGCATTGATTTTGTCAGGGTGGCGTTGTGAATTGAGATACGCCCACGTTTACCGACTTCAATCTCCAGCAGTGTCGGCGGCATGTTGTCCTGTGTCAAGGTGACTCCATGCTTACCGTCCTCGAGGATAATGTCTTCGTTGCGATCCTGCGTCATCTTCAGCGTGACCACGAAAAAGATTATCAGCTGGAACACCACGTCGATCATGGGCGTCATGTCCATTTCACACTGTTCGGTTGAACTGTGTTTCTTGTGCATGTCCGGGTTCCTTTGTCCGCCCTGAGGCGGTTAATTTTTTCAAACGGCTTTCACAGGCCGCCTGGATGCGACCGGCAGAGGCGGTGGCAGGCCGCATGCCTTTTCACCGTTCAACACCTGCGGCCCTGCCGTACGGCAAAGCCGTCAACCGATTAATCGCTTACTACTTCCACGTTGCGCAAATCTTTGATCAGTTCCATTGTCATGGCCTGCATGCGCAGCACAAGACGGTTGGCCGTATTACGGATACTGTAATAAAAGGTGATAGAGGGAATCGCGATGGCCAGTCCGGTGGCGGTTGTCCAGAGTGCCTGGGAGATATTCAGAGCCAGGGCGCTGATATCAGGAGCACCGGTCGCCAAGGTTTCAAAACTGAGAATCATACCCTGCACTGTTCCCAGCAGACCGAGCATCGGTGAGAGGTTGGAGCAGACCGAAATCCAGGTCAGACGCTGCATAAGACGCTCGGCCTCGAGTTCCGCTGCCGCTCCGATCGACTCCTGGATGATATCAAAACCCTCTTCCACATGCGAGAAGCCGGCGGTGAGAACATTAGCCAGAGGCCCCGGTTCGGATTCGCACGCCTGCAAAGCCTTCATCACATCACCCTCGGACATGCCGTCTTTAACACGTTTAATCAGAGTTTCCGGCATAACCTTCTGCGGACGGATCAGTACCGAACAGTCAACAATGAAATAGACCGCGGCGGCGCCACATCCGAAAAGCGCGCTCCACAGCACTACGCCGAGCCATCCAGAGCCGAGAATAACCGCGATCAGACCGGTTTTGGTCGGTGCAGCCTCTTTAGCGCCGGCATCAGCGACAAGTGTTCCGCTATCCGGAGCCGCTGCCGCGTCATCCTGTGCAAGTACCGGCGCGCTTGCAAGCATTAACCCTGAGAATACCACTGCTGACAGAATCAGTCTTTTCATTATTAACCTCTTTTTTTACTCTTATCTTGTTAATCGTTAGTGCTCCACTAACAAATTGACACTGCCGATTCCTTGCCCGGAGCCGGCATTCTTAAATCTACGCCGTTTATTTGCGTGCCCACTCTGATGAACCGTGCTCGCCCTTCAAGGTGGTGCGCATCGTATCGGCGCGTGAAGATTGCCCCAGTTTCTCAAAGCACTGGGCAGCTTTGTACAATGCTTCCGGCTGTGCCTCTTTGACGCCCCGGTAGAGGGTGACCACCCGCAGATAACCGTCACGCAGTGCCTTGCTGTTGTTTTCATTGGTGTTGCCGGATTTAAGAATCAGATCGCCGCGTGCGATCAGTGCGAAGGCCGACGTGGCACGGTCACCCTCTTTAACCGCCTTGGTAAGCAGGTTCTCCAGTTTAACTACGCGGTCACCCATCAGCAGCGCGCGCCAGTAGGCCGGTGCCATATCACCGATATAGGCCGATTCAGGTGAACCGGAAATGATTTTTTCGCAGACATCGATCGCCTCCTTGGCCCTGCCTTCAGCCAGATAGGCGTCGGCCAGCAGCCGGGTGGCGGTTTCATCCCAGTTAAGTTTGAAATAGCCGCCAATAATTTTCTGAAGAATCGGGATCGCCTGTCCAGCCTGACCGTCTCGGACAAGCTCTTCGGCTCTGGTCAATTCAGCCGGTTTGGGAATCAGCAGAGACTGGATTTTTTCCGGCCCGATACTCAGCTCCACATTACCGCCCCTGACCTTGATCTTGTAGGCTTTATCACGCAGGCTCCATTGGATCGTGCCGTTTAATTTGCGTCCGCCCTCGATCAGTACAATCGTGCCGTCAACCTGTGCGCAGGCAATACCGGCACTCATAAGAACCGTAACCATCAAAAATATCCGGATAATTTTGCTCATATTCATTCCTTAATTTTTTGCGGGGGTCATTGTAGCATCAGAGTCTGATAATTACAGCTCAATTTTAGCCTGGTTGATCCAGGTTTCAATTCTGGTACGATAACGGCCCTCGGGGAAGATTTTCAGATAGTTCTGACCATCTTCCACAACCTGTTCAAACTGTTTGTGCTCAAGCAGAAGCGGTATAAAGGTAAAGTAAGCTTTTTCCAGCAGGGGCGCAAGATCGGCGTCACCGGGATCAAAGCGGTCGATGATCGTCATATACGCCACAATAGCTTTACCGCGCGTTTCAGCCATCTGCTCGTCCAGCTTGAGATTACGTTCAGCCTCCATTTTACGCACCATCAGATCGCCCGTGGACAGTTCGATCTCCGCGATTTTTTTCTTGTTGGTTTCAGCTCCCTCACGTGCGTACCACGCTTTGACAAACTTGAGCGCATCCACCGCCTGATTGAACAGATCGCGGCGTCGGTCATTATCCGCTTCGGTTTTACCCTCCTCACTGGCGGCTTCGACCAGCAGCAGATTGGCCTCAACAACCATCAGTGTTGAAGAGAGTTTGGGATCGTTGATGAAATCGGCGAGTATCTTGCGTGCATTGGCAAACTTCTTCTGTCCCATGAGTGCCTTGACTTTACCGAGCATGGCGTTCGCTTTTGCCGCAACCTGATCATCTTTGACACTATCGAGCACTTTGTTGAAGGCCTGTAATGCCAGCGGGTATTCATCTGCCTCGAGCAGAGCCTGACCCGCAGCATTATACTCATTCGGAGAGTATCGTCCATCCGCAGTGAACATCTCGCGGTACTTGGCGATGCCCTCACCGCGCAGCCCCATCTCCATCAGATATTTGGCAAGTTGCGGCACCGAGTTTTTAGCCTCTTCAGAGTGCGGATAGCGTGCGGCAAGCGTTTCAAAGGCCTGCTGCGACTTACCGGTAAACTCTGTCTTATCCGTTTCGGCATCGGCCGTTCCGGCCAGCACAGTATATATAGTGGCAATCTGCATCTGAGCGCGGGCTGAATATTTACTTTCGGGGTACTCTTTGAGATAGCCCTCAAACGCTTGAATAGCCAGTTTCCGGAAGGTCTCAACTTTCTCTTTGGGGAACTGCATCTGAACCAGAGCAACTCCTTTAGTGAATGCCGCCATTTCGCGCATATTCTCATTGCGCTCTTTTTCCTCGGCGTTCTGATAGTATTTACCGGCATCATCACCGGAAAGCAGCTGGACAACATTGCCGAAACCGACTGCTGCCTGTGTCAGATAGAGTGCGCTCTTTTTGCGTACAGCTTCGGCATTTTCATTGGTCGAAACCTGTTTCATCAGCTTGTTTCCAAGCTCACGCTGAGCCTCGGCCAGACGGAACATGGCTACCGGCAGATTGTGTCCCGGCTGTTTTCGCTTGTGCAGCTCGCTGATCAGAAATTCGATCGAACCGATCTCATTGGTATCGTTGCCCTGAGCCTTGTGAACCTGAGTAATGCGGTTGAGCGCATCAATATAATAGGTTGATTTCGGATACTCATTCCTGATCCGCTGATAGTAGTGCAGAGCTCCTTCGAAATTCTCGCTTTTGAACTCACGCTCGCCGAAACTCATAATCAGCTGGCTGGCTGCATAGTGTTCGGGATAATCGCGGAAGAACATCGCATAAACCTGACGTTTCTTGTCATCACGCTTCAACTCTCCGTACAGCTCGCCGATCTGCCTGAGTTTGTCTCCGGCCAGGCGCATCATTTTGTCATTCTCGCAGAACCGCTCTGAGATGTGACCCACCACGGTATCCGCCATCATCTGATCGTCAGCACTCTTGCTTGCACCATCGATATAGCAGACCGCCAAATTGTGCAGCGCATTGACTGATTCCCGTTTTTCCGGAAACTGGTTCAGCACCACGAGATAGCGGTCAATCGCCTTTTTATACTGGTTCTGACTGAACAGCAGGTTGGCGCCGGCAAACTGCATCTCCCGTACTTTGCGCATCTGTTCTTCGGTGACGGGCGTGCGCAAGGCAACATCATAGCGATCCTTGATTATATCGCGTATCTCTTCGGAGCGCTCACCGGCCGCGGCCGCCCACTGACTCTCTGGAAAGCGGATGAATACATTGATGAAGTGGTTGAAAGCACCGTTGCCTGCCCTCTGCTTGGTTTTAGGATCGCGCTCTCCAAGAAAAAGTGATTTGATACGCTCTTCATCCGGCTGTGCTTTCTTGATCTCGGCTTTGGCCTCTTCAAGCAGAAGTTCAGCCAGCAGATACCGGCACTGCGGCATGGGACTCATGCGCAGCCAGCCGCGTGAACCGTCAGGGTCCTCATCCGTCAAAGAGTCATGAATGATTTTCAGCTGAGGCATATAATTTTCCACCAGCTCCTGAGCGCCTGAGACATCATTGCGTATCATGGCGAGATGCGCTTTCATGACAATGGCCTTGCCGAACCAGACATCCTGCTTCCAGAGCAGATCATCCACCAATTTCTCCGCTTCCGCCAGCATCTGAGACTTCTCCTTGCCGTTTTTGATGCTGGGTGCCAGTTTGAGCATCAACTCGGCCATTTCAGCCTGAACGTTGCGTTTACGCCCCTCTTCAAGTTCGACATTATCTACCAGACGGCGGTAGGCATCCAACGCCTCACGCTGCTTGCCCAGATAAAGCAACATCTGCGCATATTTGTAGGCCGAATCACGATAGAAACTTTTAAGAGCCGGGGTCGGCTTCTTTATCTTGCTGAAAAATTCAAGATAGAGTTTGTCTGCCTCAGCATATTTCTGAAAAGCGTATAACGCATCCGCCTTGGCCAGCTTCAGCGCCCAATACTCCGCCCCGTTCTTATCAGGCATGGCGTCTATTATCTTCTGAACATCATCAAACTTACCCTGCCAGAGCAACCCCTGCAGCTCCTGAACCTTGAACTGCGCCGCAGCCTCAGGGAAACGGCGTTTAGCCTCATCAATCACCTGTTCGGCAATGTCAGGCATCCGCATCTGCTGAAGCATCCGGATATAGGTGAGCTCCGTTTTCAGCTCAGGATCCATCCCTTCTTCCTGAGCCATAACAACAGGAAGGAGTGTCAGCAGAATTCCCGCCACCACACATAAAGGCGGCAACCTTAAAAATCTGGTATCGTTCATGTTCGACTTTATACTCTAAGCGGCGGATTTGGTCAATTTCAAATCGGCTTTTGTTGAAAAAAAGTGCGTACAGCAGTATTCAGAACCGCATATTCCCTAACCCAGCGTAGCCGGAACCAAGCGGGGTCGTA
>JAGYOL010000093.1 GCA_018399555.1 Kiritimatiellia bacterium
CATCCGCCCGAACATCGCACCAAGTCCAACCACAACAGCGATGAATCCTAGTGTTCCGCCCATGCCGTTTTGAATGCTTTCCATCACCGTTTCAGGAGGCATTCCGGCAGCCAGAGCGGTCAGCATACTGATTATCAGCAAAGCAATGAAGGGCTGCATGCGGAAACGGATGATGCATAGCAGAAGCGCCGCTACAGCGGCGACTGCAACACCGACCTGATAGAGTTGCGATTCAATCATGGCTTGGTTTTAACCGGTTATCAGCCGCTGCGCAACTATCGCGCCTTCACGACCCCCAAGTAAGCCCTGAATCAACCAGAAGGAAACAGAAGCTCCTGCGCATGAATTGATACCTTGCGGATCGCTGATTACATTGTCAGCTTGTGAATGGCTCCGGCGACTGGATTCGAACCAGTGACCAAGTGGTTAACAGCCACCTACTCTACCGCTGAGCTACGCCGGAATAAGAATAATTTACCGTTATTCAAAAAAGTGCGGCCAATCTTACTATATGACATCCGGAGTGTCAACGCTGTTTCCAGAAAAAATCTGAATAAGAAAATGTCCGTTTTTTCTCTGTTTCCCGCAGATCACCCCCCAGCAGCACCGGCAGCCCTGCGGATGATCCCAAGTTCAGCGGTTTAAGCAATAAAGGTGCCCGGAGTAATTCCGTGATTGAGCTTTTCGGCACCGGCTCAGGAGCGGTAGTTCGGCGCTTCCTTGATGATCTTGATGTCGTGCGGGTGAGCTTCGCGTACTCCGGCACCGCTGACACGGTAGAGCATGCCGACCTCTTTGAGCTCGGTGATGCTTTTAGAGCCGCAGTAGCCCAGCGAGGCTTTGAGTCCGCCACAGAACTGCGTCATAACCTTCTTGACCGTGCCGGTGTACGGAACAATGCCTTCAATGCCCTGAGGCGTCAAATCGTCGTCACCGACATTGTCCTGCCCGTAACGCTGCCGGCTGCCAACCCCCTCTTTCATGGCCGCCAGACTGCCCATGCCGCGATAAACAACATACTGACGACCCTCATGAATAATCTTTTCGCCCGGACTCTCCTCGGTGCTGGCCAGAATGGAACCCAGCATCACTGTGTCCGCTCCGGCAACCAATGCCTTGGGAACATCACCGGAAAGCCGGATGCCGCCGTCCGCAATTATCGGTATGCTGCCACCTAGCGCGTCAGCTGCCTCGTAAACCGCAGTGATCTGCGGTATGCCGACTCCGCATACCACACGGGTGGTGCAGATGGAGCCCGGACCTATACCGACTTTAACCGCGTTGGCTCCGGCATCACGCAGAGCCAGAGCGGCCTCGGCGGTCGCGATGTTGCCGCCGATAACATCAATGTCCGGGTAACTGCTGCTGATCCATCTGACCATATCAAGGATGCCTTTGGAATGTCCGTGAGCACTGTCCACTACGATAACATCCACCTCCTTCTCGGCGAGTTGCTCCATTCTTTCGTAGTCATCGGCACTTACCGCCGCTGCTGCCCTCAGTCGATAACGGCTGTCACGGGTGTAAAGCGGCTGCTCATTCTCGATCAGCTCTCTGACATCTGTGAAAGAATATAGCCCGACCAGTTTGTTTTCCCGGTTTACCAGCGGCAGTTTGCCGATTTTGTTGTCCATCATCACGGCGTAAGCCTGCTCAAGTGTCGTCTCCGGTGAGGCGGTGATTACCTCGGTCGTCATCACATCGCGTGCAGTGACCGCCGATTTCCCGGCAAAACGCATGTCACTCGATGTTATTATGCCGGTCAGCCGTCCCTCATTATCAATAATTGGGAACCCACTGAAAGAGAGATGCTTCTCCTCCCGGTAATTGTTGATGTAAGCCAGTGTGTCATCGATGCGGAAAACCACCGGCTTCATGATTAAACCGTTCAGATAGTGTTTAACACGACTGACCTCATCAGCCTGCGTCTCCGGCGAAAGATTTTTGTGAATCACCCCTATGCCGCCCAGCATCGCCATGGAAATGGCCATGCCAGCCTCCGTGACGGTGTCCATCGCCGCACTTGCAAAGGGTATGTTCAACGTGATTCGGTCGGTCAGTCTTGAAACCAGAGAGGTTTCATCAGGTAGAAAATCAGCGTAGCGCGTTACAAGGGTTACATCATCAAATGTGAGTCCCTCGTGCGGGAACTGCTTCATGAAAGCTGCGACGTGTTTGTTGATATGCATATGACCTCCTTCTGGATTGAGTTGCTTCCCTAAGCGTTATATCTGATTGGACGGTTAAGTTCAAATAAAAAAGTATTTTGAGTTGTGATATTTCAATTGACAATTTTGAAAAAAAAGCATTTAATACGTGATGATTACGTATATGTAATTTTTGTTTAACCGGTCGGGCCCTGTTAGTGAATAAATTATCGAAATATCTGACTACATTGCTGAGCATCATGTTTTTCGGGGTGCTTGTGCTGGTCACGGTTTTTCATATTGTGCCCGAGCTGCGTAAAAAAGGTGATTACGAACGTACACGTGACCGCTTGAATAAAGCTATCCTGCGCAAGAAGAAAGAGATTACAGATTTGCGTAACAAACAGCAGGATTTCGCGTCTGATCACGAATTCGTCGAGTACATCCTCCATCAGAACAGAATGGTCTGGGAGAACGAGACCGTCTTTATCTTCGAGGAATGAACCGTCAATTTATCCCGTGCCCGGCAGACTTTGATACTTTGTTTTCTCAGCCTGTGCGCTTGGCTGTTATCCTTTTCAACACCACCGATAACAAAAAAGTTGCCTTTGACGTCCGCTATGCATTGACTTTGCGGTCAGCTTTGCGGATAATGTCAAACCATTGTTATTTTTTTATTCTATCAATTTTAGATTTAGGTTAGGTGAGGGACATGATGCATAGTTTGATCAATCATTTGAACCAGCTCCAGGAACTTGTTCTCATCCGCGATGAGCATCGGTCAACCGGTGACGGATCACACATGGAAAGGCTGAATGATTCAATCGATGAGCTGACCGAAAAGCTACCGAATGAAGTCAGATCGCTCTATCAGCGCCTGTATAAAAAAGATCATCTGGTGATGGCCCCCATGTACAACGGATGCTGTTCTATCTGCGGGATGCGTCTGCCGGTCAGTATGGTGCAGGCCGTGAGGCAGTGTAAAACAGTTTCAAACTGTCCCAGTTGCGCACGTATGCTTTTCGAGGAAAGTGACGCTCCGCAGTGGGTCGGTGAAACACCCAGCCGGTCAACTCCCCGCAAGTCCGGAATATCCCGTTTTTCCAATGCATCTTTAATGCTGCCCGATATGCCCGGTACCAATGCAGCCGACGCAATCACGGCTCTGGCACAGTTGATGGAAGATCAGGGTTTTGTCTCCAATGCACCTAAATTGATCGAATCGGCTCTTGAACGCGAAGCTATTCTCAGTACCGCCATGGATACCGGTATAGCTTTTCCGCATGTGCGCGGCGTCGAGGGAGGCGGTTTGACTCTCGCCATGGGCACATTGAAAGATGACCTCATCTTCGATGAAGCTGGCACCAAAGTGAGAATTGTGTTTTTTATGACCATCCCTACTGCAGTCAGCGCATTTTATCTGCGGCTTATGTCCGGTCTGACAGCCACTCTGCTCAAAGAACAGAACCGCGAAGCCCTGCTCTCGGCGGAATCACCCGAACAACTCTGGAAGGCACTCTCTAAAGCTACCCGCTATGCTGTGAAATAATACATCGCATTATGTAAGTGCATGCCGTCGGTTATAATGCTATAATAATACTCCCTTTTGAAATAGCATCGTGATTTTCCAGATAGCGAATACAGGATTTTAATATATGACAGTTATGATTCCAAAAATCATCCAGGGTGGAATGGGTATAGCCGTTTCAAACTGGCAGCTGGCCAGAACCGTGTCCATGACCGGAGAGCTGGGAGTGGTCTCCGGTGTCGCGCTTGATCAGGTCTTGGCCCGACGACTCCAGGATGGCGATCCCGCCGGCGATATCCGCAGAGCTGTCAGCAATTTCCCTTTCCCTGAGATGGCCAGACGAGTGCTTGATACATTTTTTATCGAGGGTGGCAGAAAAGAAGATTCTCCCTACAAACCGATCAGGTCAATGACTGTCAAAAGTAATCATTGGCTCGATGAGATTTGTATTGTGGCTAATTTTGTCGAGGTTTTTCTGGCTAGGGAAGGTCATTCAAACCCAGTCGGCATCAACTATCTTGAGAAGATTCAGCTGCCCCATCTGCCCTCGCTTTACGGTGCCCTGCTGGCAGGTGTCAGCGTGGTTATTGTCGGTGCCGGCATTCCGTTGCAATTCTCCGGAATCATCGATCAGATGATCAGACACGAGCATGCCGAATATGCCGTTAATGTGCACGGAGCGTTGCCTTCAACCGATTGTAAAAGACGCTTCGATCCGACGGAGTTTGTTGAGAACGGAAACTCTCCACAGCCGTTGCGGCGCCCCGCTTTTCTCCCGATAATATCTTCAGATTCTCTGGCAACTATGTTGCTGCGTAAGTCGGAGGGGACAGTCGACGGCTTTGTGATCGAAACTTCAATAGCCGGCGGACATAATGCTCCGCCGCGCGGCAAGATGACATTTTCCCCCGATGGCGAACCGATCTACGGTCCGCGCGATATATGTAATCTCGATAAAATCCGAGAGGTCGGCCTGCCGTTCTGGCTGGGCGGCGGCTACGGTTCACCCGAGGGTTTGAAAAAGGCTCTCGATGAAGGTGCCGCAGGAGTACAGGTCGGCACCGCATTCGCTCTCTGCCGAGAGTCAGGTATGCAGCCTGCGTTGCGCACTGAACTGTTGCAAATGGCGCAAAACGGCAGAGCAGAGGTCTTTACCGATGCCTGCGTTTCACCAGCCGGCTTCCCCTTCAAAGTCGCGCAGTTGCCGGGTACGGTTTCGGATAAAAAATTGGATGCCCAAAGGTGCCGCATCTGCGATATGGGCTATCTGCGTACAGCCTACCAGCGCGACGATGGTAAAATCGGTTGGCGATGTCCCGCCGAGCCGGAAGAGACCTTTTTGGCAAAAGGAGGCCGCCCGGAGGAGATAGAAGGTCGCGCCTGCGTCTGCAACTCACTTTTCGCAACCGTCGGATTGGGGCAGATTTTCCCGAATGGCAGCCGGGCTCTGCCCATCGTTACACTGGGCGACGATTACGTCAACATCGGACGTATCTGCGAAAAATATTCCTCCGACTACTCCGCCAGAGATGTCGTCGCATATCTCAACAGCTGACACATTGTTCCACGTTCAGCGCAGAACAGCTGCTCCCAGCCCGATCATAATTAACCCTAGAACCAGATTGAGCACTCCGGCGCATCTTGTCAGTTTCGGTTTGTCTTCCAGCCAGACAAGCGTCTGGCGCATTTTCCATGGGTAAAGTAACAGCGTCATACCCTTGATAATACTGATGTATGCTACACCGATAACCACAACTCTCCAAGGAGAAGGGTGTGAACGCGCGATTATGAGCAGCTGATAGGGATAAAGTACCAGAATACCACCTAACGCCCGGCAGGGCAGAAGATTTTCCATGCTGAAACAGGTCAGCGGCGCACAGATCAGCACCAGATAAGGAATGTATTTTCGGTAGGGCATCAGAAAATCGATCGGTAATGTCCACAACGCATATCCCGCCCAAGCCCAGGCAAGCATTGTAAGCAGAATACCAGCTACTCGATTCCGACAGAAATTCGTCAGCACCTTGCTGAAATTGCACGGCTGCCATAGAGCATACAAGCCCGTGACAATCAGAAAAATACCCAAGGTGTAACACCAGCAATGTAATGGCATCTTTTTTTCCCGTTGGCCGCGTTCTATGACGCTGCCAAATTAAAAATTATAGTACGTTTAATATCAGCTATTTCTCAGCTAATTCAGTTCTGGCAGCACTTCTTCGTATTTGGCCATGGCCTCACGAATACACTCCAGCGCGGCGCGTGACGAAATTGTGGCGGAGGTGACCGCATCAAAATCACCCCCGTCTTTTCTGACACGCCAGTCGGATGAGAATGGTTTGCCTACTAACTGCCCCATAAAATCATCCTCCGCAATTTTAGTTCCCAGCCCAGCAGTCTCTTTGGATGAGATTACACTGTAACCAATCAGGGTCTTGTCAGCCCCCAGACCAACCATCATCTTGATCTCACCTCCGTAACCGTTGGAAGAAACAGACTCAATCGCAACCGCCACCAGAGTTCCGTCATCAGCACGCGAGACATAAAAAGGCTCGCCACCTAACTTTTCAATTCCGGCTTTAGGTGCCCCTACAGGCATGACATCGGCAGTAGCTTGGGCAATTTTTTTCTCCAGAGCCCTGTTGATAGGCCCCATGGTAATGTTGTATACCGCCGCCAGCATGGCCGCACTGATCGAACATATCGCGGTTAGAACCGCTACCAGTCTGATGCTCTCTTTCATGATTTTGCCCCGAACACTCTGTTGCGGCAGCCGCGGTTGATCAGGGGCGTCAGCGCATTCATGAAAAGAATCGCAAAACTCACGCCCTCTGGGTAAGCACCGGTTTTGACCGTGCGTATGACCATAGTCACAACTCCGCAACCAACTCCGAAAATCAGCATGCCTCGTTTGGTCACCGGCGAGGTGACCATGTCGGTTGCCATGAAAAAAGCTCCCAGCACAAGCCCGCCCGAGAGCAGATGAATGTGCGGCATCACCGATGTCTGCGGATTAACACAATATAAGACAGTTGCGAAAATCACTACCGTTGCTGTGTAGGCTGCCGGAATATGCCAGGTGATGACTCTGCGATATAGCAGATAGGCCGCGCCGATTAACAGTGCAAAAACAGAAGTTTCGCCGAGACACCCGTTGGTGTCGCCGATGAAAAGGCGTGCCACTCCCGCCAAGGTAAATCCCGGTATCTCCCTGCCGGCTTTGACTGCATCTTTGATTGCCCCCAAAGGGGTGGCACCAGTTGCAATATCAATAACACCTTCGTTCAGAGTAAGAGTGGCAGACCAGTCAGAGTCGCTCCAGCTGGTCATCATCCCCGTGAATGAAATCAGTAGAAACGCACGCGCCGCCAAAGCCGGATTGAATACATTATAACCCAACCCTCCGAAAATCTGCTTGCAAATACCTATCGCGAAGATCGAACCAAGCACCGCCATCCATGTAGGAAGAGACGGCGGCAGATTGAGCGCCAAAAGCACCCCCGTGACCGCAGCGCTTAAATCGCCGATTGACCTGTTGCGCCGCATCATGACGCGGCAGAGCCACTCCGTGGCAATACTTGTGGCCGTGCAGACCGCAGTCAGTCGCAGTGCGTCAAAACCGAAAAAATAACAGGCGGCTGCCAATGCCGGTGTCAGGGCGATCAGTACATCCAGCATGATGCGCTCAACCGAACTTCCCTCATGTATGTGTGGCGAGGAACTGACAATAAATCTTTCAGATGTGTTTTCCGGTTTCATTCAATGCTCTGCTTTATTTGAATTTCTGTCTAGGTCATTTGCGGGTCTGCGCGTCAGCTGCCGCACGACGTGCCATAACACCGGTTTTGCCTCGCCGCATATGCTGTACCAACGGACGGTGGGCCGGACATACAAAGGCGCATGAACCGCACTCGATGCAGTCCATTAGCGCAATCCGCTCAGCACCCTCTATGTCATCCGCTTCAATAAATTGACTGAGCTCCGAGGGTACCAGTCCCATCGGACATGCATCCACACAACGCCCGCAGCCGATACATGCCTGTGAGCTGAACTGTTGAATGCAACCAGAAGGCAGTAACACCAGACCCGATGTTGTTTTGCCGGTCGGTATCTCCAGCGAACCGACAGCAAATCCCATCATCGGTCCACCCGAAATGACCTTGGCAACACTTTCACGCACCCCGCCGCAGTGCTCGACAAGCTTGCGGTAACTGGTGCCGAAAGGAACCAGCAGATTGGCCGGCCGCTCAACCGCTTCACCCGTCACAGTAATCACCCGCTCAATTAACGGCTGACCATGTACGACTGCCTCGTAGATGGCCAGCGATGTACCGACATTCTCAACGACACACCCGACATCCATCGGTAATCCGCCCCTGGGAACTTCGCGTCCTGTAATGTTGTATATCTGCTGTTTTTCCGAGCCCTGCGGATAACCGGTGGGCAGTATGTCGATCTCGATACCCTGTCGTTCCTGCGCACATGCTTTCTCCATGGCTCTGACGGCATCGGGTTTGTTGTCTTCAATCGCTATCCGTACCGTCTTGGCTCCCAGAATATGCTGAATAATTTCAGCACCGATGCAAATCTTGTCGGCGTGTTCAAGCATAACCCTGTAGTCAGAGGTTAGATATGGCTCACACTCCGCACCGTTTAGAATAACAGTGTCAATCGGTTTGTCATGCGGTGGCGAAAGCTTTACTCTCGTGGGAAATCCGGCCCCGCCCATACCCGCAATGCCAGCTTCCCCGATGCGGTTACGCAATCTCTCCTTGTGGGTGTGCAACCATTCGACTATCGGTTCAAAATATTCCGTTTCCCCGTCATCCATGCTCTCAATTACAACCGCCTGACAGCTGCGCCCCGTTGCACTGCAACTCTGTACCACCGCCTTCACAGTGCCACTGACGGGAGCATGCACAGATGCCGATATAAAACCGTTCTGCTCTCCTATCAGACTTCCCTTTTTTACCGCGTCTCCCGGACTGACACAAACTTTGGCCGGTGCACCTAGATGCTGTGACATCGGTACTGTCAGCTCCGAAGGATTCGGCATTCTCTCAATTGCACTCTTCCAGGCCAGCTCCTTGTGATAGTCTGGATGGATGCCGCCTTTAAATTGATATGGTGCTGAAACTGTTTTCATGTTGGATTGCAGCTTTGCCTGCGTTTTAATTTCTGCGGATGCACTTTGATGGACATTTTTCAATCACTTCCTCCCTGGTAATGGGCACGGAGTAATCAACATGCGCCAGAAAACCATCCATTACAAAGGCACCCTCGTCACCGAATTTAGTGCACAATCTGCAGCCGATGCAACCTGACGAACAGACCTTCTTGACATCGGCTCCTTTGTCTTTGGAATTGCACAAAACATGAATCGGAGCAGCTGTCGGTACAAGTTTGATCAGCTTACGTGGACAAACCGCTATGCACTTGCCGCAGGCGATGCAGAGTGCTTTGTTTACTCTTGCCAGACCTTTCTCAATAATGATTGCGTTTACCGGACAGACACGGGCGCAGCTGCCGTATCCCAGACAGCCATAGGTACAACCCTTGTCACCGCCCGCAAGCGCATCAGCTGCGGCGCAGTCGTTGATGCCGTTGTAGGAAAACCGGCGCTCTGCACTCTCGTCATCGCCGCAACACATCACCAGGGCGGTCATCTTTTCCACACTGCCTGCCGAAACGCCCATGAATGCCGCAATTGAATCCACGCAGGCGGCCCCGCCGGGTGCACATAAGGTTATATCGGCATTGTCCACAACAATCGCCTTCGCATACTCAGCACAACCGGCGAAACCGCACCCTCCGCAGTTGGCACCAGGCAATAGCTCCGTGACCTGAGCGATACGAGGATCCTCACGCACCGCCATATATTTAGCTGCAAGGGCAAGGGATACTCCAATCACCAAACCTGTCAGCCCGACCCAAAGAAAGGGGGTGAGTATAAACTTAATGGTTTCCGAATCCATATTATTTCACAATTCCGCTAAAACCCATGAAGGCCAGACTCAGTAATCCGGCGGTAACCAGCGCGATGGCGACACCCTGAAAACAACGCGGTGGATCAGCCCGATCAATTTTCTCCCGTAATCCGGTGTATATAACCAGCGCCAGTGCAAAACCCAACGCCGCCGAGAAACCGAAAAGAGTTGATTTTACAAAACCGTATCCCTGTTTCATGTTCAGCACCGCGGCACCCAGTACCGCACAGTTGGTGGTGATAAGAGGTAGAAAAATTCCGAGTGCCGCGTGCAACGGGGGAACAAAACGTTTCATTGCGATATCAATCAACTGAACCAGGGAGGCGATTACCAGAATAAATGTCAACGTCTGCAGAAACTCCAGTTCAAGCGGCTTTAATAAAAAATTCTGCAGGCACCAGGTGACGGCACAGGCAACAGTCATAACAAAAATAACAGCACCGCACATACCCATTGCGGTGTGCAGTTTTTTTGAGACGCCCAAAAAAGGACATATGCCCAGAAACCGGCTCAGAACGAAGTTGTTAACCAATACCGCACTGACAATCAAAAGTAGGTATTCCATTACTAAATCCAATGTTGCATAAAAAAACCGTCTGAGCTTACTAAAACCAATACCAGTAATCAAGTAAGTTATAAAGTAGAAATACGCGATAATGCTTGGAAACTGGGAGATGTGGACGGATAGAGGACGCGGGGATAAGTGAGAGCCCAGCTGGACGGGTTCCGGACGCATATGTATGACGTGTCGGAGTTCATGAAAACTTTTAAGTAGCGCTTTTCGATCTATTATAACGCGAATCATGACCGGAGAGGGACGGGCACGCTCTGGCATGACCGCTTCAAAAGCGTCCTTGCGGAGGAGAGCGAGAGTGCGCAGGTGACAGTGGCGGCTTATATCGACCTTAATCCGGTACTGGACGAGGGCGGGGAGCTCGCGGTTGCGCAGCTTCTGCGCTGCCGCGTGCGCTATCTGACCGACGGCGTGATCATCGGTGGAAAAGATTATGTCGACAGAATGCTCAACGAACACACTCAGTTCAGCACTCTGCGTCGTAAACGCGGGGCGCGACGGATGAAAAGCGGGGCGTGCGAGTGGAACGGACTCTGCATGGCGGGTGAGTTGCGGTTAAGCCGTCTGTACTACTATCCATCATTTTCGTGTTTTTTATGCACGTTTTTCAATAACAGTTCTCATAACCTCTTTTAAATCATGATGTGGCGATCAACAAAATTAAGGGAAAATCATGCAATT
>JAGYOL010000094.1 GCA_018399555.1 Kiritimatiellia bacterium
GCCCAGTCACCATACAGTTTATATGTATCACCCCGCCGGTCAGCCGTGGAAGGCCAATAACCGGATCGATCAGATTCTGCGCACCCTTTATTTCGATGCGCCGGACGGTCTCTCCGGCAATGAGGATTGCGGTCAGATGTCAGCCTGGTATATTATGAATGCTATGGGCTTTTACTCCTTCTGCCCGGGTGATCCGCGCTATATGATCGGACGCCCACTCTTTGACCGAGTGACGATCAAACTTGAAAATGGCAGAATCTTTAAGGTCATTGCATATAACAATTCGGTGCATAATAAATTTGTGCGGCGCGCTCTGATCAATGGCAAAGAGCTTGCCAATCCCTGGTTCACACATGACGATATAATGCAGGGTGCCACTTTAGAGCTGTATATGACCTCGGATATGAGTGACTGTCAGCACTGAACGACTGAAGTTCACTCTAGCCCCTTGAATGCGCCGACCATCCGCAGCAGCGGGGATTGGCACATTTTTATTGCGTCAACCGGGCAGACTTCATGGCAGCAACTGCAGGTGATGCAGAGTTGCTTGTTTAAACGCGGCGGCTTGTCTGTCCGTTCTTCCAGCGTCAGTGCGTTCACCGGACATGCTCTGACACACATGCCGCAATGAATACACCGCTCTTTGCAGAAATCCGGACGCACCCATATCAAACCCGCCGCCAGCTTTACCACCCAGATCGGAACACTGTCGAGCAGATGCGCACCGGTGGGTACCGCAAAATGACTGATTTTGATTGTATCACCGCTGATCTCAGGATGATGCCACTCAATGCCGTTGTCAACCGCCAGATAAGGCACCTGCTGCGGGTTGATCCCCAGAACGCCGCAGATGGCAATGTCTAGCGCGAAAGGGTCGCGCGATACAGCCAGGAAAGCTAAATGCACCGGTGTGCCGTTGGCCGGGCCTTGCCCTTCCATCCCGATCACACCGTCGGCAATGCTCCAGACCGGCGGCAGACAGTCATGAATTGTTTTAACCAGTGCCCCGAAACCCTTTAAATCGGGGTGCTGACGATGCAACGCAGTTTTGGTGTAACCGGGAATTACACCATACAAATTCTTAACAGCGGCAGTCAGAACCGTTAGTGAATGACTCTTGACCTTGGGCAGATTGAAAATAATATCGCACTGCAGTGCCGCTTTGGCAATCGAAATCCGGCGGCCATCGCACTCTACTATCTCAGCTCCGGACTGCTCAAAAGAGATCAGCTCTACCTCCTCATCACAGCAGACCGCCGCAACTCCCGTCTTGCGCCAGACTTCCTTCAGATTGACGGCACTGGCAGGACTGTCACCAACGGTGATCAGCGCACCGCATCTTTTAAGCTGATTTATAACCTGCCGCAGTAGCTCCGGGTGTGTAGTCACCGCCTGCTCCGGTATGCGGTCGGTCAGCATGTTCGGCTTGATCAGAACCCGCTTGCCGGCAATATTTTCTCTGCATAACCAATGCGTATCTTTAAAAATTCGTTCAACAGCGGAAGTCAGCGCATCTTTGTAATCAGCACACCTGATAAATAAAACATCACTCTCTTTCATGTCGCTATTGTAACTGAGTGGCTGCTTCAGAACACGCGTAAAAATCATTGACTCGTTCCCGGGTTCAGGCGGCTCAGCTGTGGGGGCGGGATGCGGTTTTCAACACAGAGAGCCGTCTACTTTTTTCTGTCCATGAGCTTATGGTGCGCATCCGCAAAGAGACGGTGCCCGAGCGAGGTGTCGTGGCAGGATGCGCAGTTCATATTACTGGCGGTATTGCCGAGTTTTCCATCCGAGCCGTGACAATTCAGACAGCTTTGCGTCTCCGTGTCGTTAATGTGTGCCAACGGGCAGTTCTTTTCATGGAACTGATTCAATACAATGTTGAGCCGGAAGGCCACATCGGCGGTCAGACGGCGGCAGCGCTCTTTGCGCTGCTGACTCTCCACTCTATTGTCGGAGGCCTTGGTCCAGCTTATCATAGAGGCGTGACAAAGAACGGATTCAGCAACCGATTTGCCAGGTGTGTGATCCAGCAGCGGTTTTTTCGGTGTGAAAACCGGCAATTCCGTTTTTTCATACCATTTGAACAGATCGATAGTCATCAGATCACGCATTTTTTTGTCGGCTACAAACAGGCCCATTAAAGCGGCGGCACCATTCAGTGCGCCACATATTGTGCCGTATCCGCCCACGCCACCATGACCGTATTCCATCATCTGCATCGGAAACGATGCGTAGGGTTCGCCAAGCTGTTCAGCAAGCTGTGAAATGACACTGTATGCTACGGCATACATGCAGCTGCCGGTGTTGTATGCGCGGTACGCCCGTTCTGCTGTGACAGTTGGGTTTAGCGGATGATATTTCCAGGTGAAGTCGGGGGGATTGATTTTCAGCTCAACTTTCGGCTCTACCGGTGGAAATTCTGTTTTAAAACCCTGTGTAAGAAAGAGTACGCCGGCACCTCCCCCCAGAAATCCCCCGGCCGCAACTTTCAACGCAGTACGTCTGTTCATTCTCTGTTCCCTCTTATTATGTTAAGTCGATCCGGACAACCAGCAGATAAACTGAGTGCCTGTCTGCCTGAGCCATCCCACTTTAAGAAACATCAGTGCTAAATTTGCCGAATTATAGCAATTCAACACAGTTTCAATCAATCTCGTAATAAAAATTAAAAATTAGGGACAGGCACTAATTGCGAGGAGCATAATTAGGGACAGACAATAATTTTGGCCGCCGCTATGGTAGCATAATTTGTAAAATTGGTGACAGGCAATAAAAAAAGTAATTATAAATAAGTATTCTGGGCTTGCTGGTCATCCAAATTTAAATTTATCAAAACGCTCTGCGTTTTTCTAAAACAGCTACAGGCAAAACACAATTCTTCATGGATTATCAGATTTAAGGTCTTTGCATTGGTTTAATTCATTTGCCTGCCCGTGCCTGTACGTAACTGAAAATTGTATATTGCCGATTGACTTTGATGTGTCACTATGGTAATAACCAGTATACCACTTTGTTTGACTGGTAATGGCTGTTAACGGCTGGTTACAGACCGGAACTGGAACTGTCAAAAGTTTTATTGAAGGTATGAAAAATGAAAAAGCGTATATGTTTATTTATCATCGGTTTTATTGCAGTTCATACGCTGTATGGCGCAAATGCTGGTATGATCGGCGCGATGGATGATTATGCCGACGGTTTCGGCATAGCTGAAGGCAACGGCCCAACCGCTGTTGTTCCTCATCCGGTCGATAACGACGGTTATATCGAAAAAACCGTTGACGGCACCGACATCATCAACCTGATGTTTGTCTGCAACAATGAGCCGGCGGACAGTTCGATCTGGGACAACAAGGGCATCATCCAGAATGATGATATCAACTGGAGGCTTGATGGCGGTGTCGCTTACAGCGATGTTGTCAGTGCCCACGTCGGCATTCGCGGTGCTTATATATTTGACGGAAGCACAGGTCACATGCGGGTAGGCTCAGGATCACTCACCTATGATTCATACGCCGATATTTTGACAACAGAGGCGATTAACACAAAAACCGCAACCTTCGAATTGTGGGTGAGGTTGCACGCCAATGATCTCGATCAGTTCAGTACCCTCTTCGAATGCGGCGGCGCTAAGGGCACCGGTATTGCTGTCGAAAATGGTGTATTGAAGGTTGCTAACAACTATAATGTCGGATCGAGTTCGTACAATCTGCTCGGAGATCCAAATAATTTACTGATTGATGACTGCACCAACGATTTTTTTCAGGTCGTCTTTGTGGTGGATTTTGAGAACGACCTTAACAGTTTGTATGTCAACGGCGAATTTATCAACAGCAGTTCCAACAACAATATCAGCAATTGGGACGGCAAAGACGGAACATCTCTCGGTCGCTTCACCGGCAATCATCTTGGCGGATTTTCCGGTAATGTGGCGGATACCAAGTATGACACCTGGTTTCACGGCGCCATCTCGATTTTCAAGCTGTACAGCATTGCGCTGAACGCCGATCAGGTCAGACAAAACTATAATGCGCTGCATAATAACACCGATGCCGACGGTGCTCCGATTGCAATCAGCGGCATCTACACCAATGACACTGAGATTATACGCACCCCCGACACCGATATCACGCTGCCCTCAGGTGCGACAATGCGAATTTCCTCGGTCGACAACGCACTGCTTTACAATCCGGATACCATTCCCTCCGAGATGCTGTACGATCTCTGGGCCGGGCAAGTGCTAAAGGAGAGTGTACGTTATGAGGTCGTTGACAGCAGCGGATTTTCCACTAACAACGCCTATATCACCTTCAATGCGCAGCCTCGAAGTCAAGCGGTTCCTGATAATTTTGTTGTGCATCAGGGTGATACGCGTGTCTTCACGCCTGGAGAAATCATCGGCAACGATCAGCAGTTCCTGCTGTCGCCATGGATAGATCTCAATGCGGCCTCGGTAACTGCTGCGGATATTGATGCCAAGGTGTGGCGCAATCTCGGCAGTATGGGCGACAAACGTGACCACACGATCAATGGCGGCGAACTGGTGAACGTCGTTTCCGGCTTCGGCGGCATCGGTCGTGCGTGGCGCGATATCCGCGCGACAGGCCTCAGTCTGGGAGATGACGATCCGGGAGGTGATATCTCCACAGACGATCTGACCCTCGAAATATGGTTCAGACCTGATATTGAGATGCGCGGTGAAGTCACACTCTATGAAACCGGCGGCACCGTTGTCGGGGCGCACGTAATTTATGAAACTGAGAGTAACAGCATTCGTGTAAGTGTGGACGCAAACTACAACACAAATCCCGCTGATTTGCTGGAAACGCGGATAGAGGGGGTGAGCTGGCAGGAGTTCAATCAGTTGATGGTTGTTTATGACCGTAACAACCCCGGCAACACCGATTCGCTGACGCTCTATCTTAATAACAATCCTGCGATGCCCTTCAGTGTATCGAATTGCACATATCACACCAACACGCTGGGACGGATTGACAGCTTCTGTGGTAATGATGACGCCGGCATCGGCGTGAATGAAGAGGGTGCGGCGCATAATTTCACGCCGGACGCACCCTACAAAGGGGATTTCGCAATTCTGTCCGCTTACGACCGCGCCCTGACTGTCGCGGAGATAACGCAGCGTTATGAACAGGTG
Source organism: Kiritimatiellia bacterium (assembly GCA_018399555.1). GTDB lineage: Bacteria > Verrucomicrobiota > Kiritimatiellia > RFP12 > UBA1067 > M55B167. The sequence goes on from JAGYOL010000094.1 coordinate 5,159, forward strand.
CGGCGCGGATTTATCGCAGTTGAACCGACAGCGCCGGGCAAAACCGCATTGGGTGCCACTGTGACACTCGATACGAACGGAACCGTCAGCTACGACGCCTCCAATCTGAGCACCAATCTGTTGGAAAATGAGAGTGTCCAGGACAGTTTCAGTTATACCGTCAGCGACGGTGTGGGCGGCACAACAACAACTAATGTGACAATCACGGTTCAGGGTCTGCAGGCGATGCGTACACAGCCCGACACGGTAAGCATCAATGCCGGCGACTCGCTCAGCGGGTTTGATCCGCTTGCCAATGATATCGGCTTCGGCAGCGGAGCCTCACTGAGTGTGCCCATAAAAATCTTCGGCTTCAGCGATGACTACACTGCTGGCAGCACACACGGAGAAACAGCGGACTTGCGCGACGAAAACGGGTTCGGAGCACGTTATATGTGGAATGCACCGCTAAACTGGACGGATGGTGCTCCGGCGCAGTTTGATTCCTCCAGCGGAGTTATGGGCGACACCAACTGTTATCGCGAACTTGTTTGGGACAGCGTCAACAACCTGTGGCAGGTCAACGCCACCAGCGATCAGAGCGACGGTTTTCCCGGCTCCATGCTCACAATGTACTCTGGCGGCGCACATCCCGGGCTCGGGGCAGGCGAATTCAGCAGTGGCGGTGTTTACACCAACGGCATTGCCCGTGGCGTCATACTGGCATATACACTGGAGCAGGAAGGTTATTATATAGTCACCAACTCCTGGATTAACAAGGCAAGCACTGCCGGAGACCCGGTGGTGCTGAGTGTTTATACCGATGAGATACAGCACCTGATTCTAACAAACAGAAACCGCTCGACATTCTACTTCGATGCTGATCTGGGCTATCAGAGTGCCGGCAGTACAGTTTATATCTGCGTTGATTCGTATCTTACCGAACGCTACGATGATGTTACCTGGGACTTTGACATCTACCGCAAACCGGGTGCGGAGTTCAACGGTCCGGTGCTTAACAATGTGCTGGTTACAACCGACGGTGCGACACTCGCATTCGACACCGGCGACAAATACCGTGCTCTGGGAGTTGGACAGGTGGTTTACGAAGAGCTAAGCTACACTGTTATTGAAGGCGGCGTAACACGAGAAGGAACCGTCACGGTGGCGATTCACGGTGTTAATGACGCACCTGAAGGGGTTGACGATATCTTCAACGCCAATGAGGACGAAATTTTCATCGGCTCTCTGACTGCTAATGATCTCGATCTCGATATCGGTGACCAGTCGGCTCTGACGGTGGCGACGGTCAACAGTGGTGCGGCATCCTTGGGTGTGCCCTTCACCACTCCACTTGGTGCGATTGTGACTGTACAACCGGACGGCACCTTGGCTTATGATCCGAATGGCCAGTTTGAAGCGATGCTACCGGGCGAATTTGTCAGCGAGACCTTAACCTATCTGGTACAGGATTCTCAGGGCGCACAAGCCGCCAATGACAGCACAGTTACGGTGGTAATTGAGGGCCGTGACGATGGCGTGATCGCTTCGGATAACAGTTATACGATCAAAGCCGACCGTCCGTTTAACGGCAATCTGATCACCGATGACACCGGCAGCGGCATTGATGTCTCGATTGACACCAACGATGTGCTCAGCGTATTTGCCGTCAACACCAATGGTCTGAAAGGCAGACTGAGCGCATCGACTGCTAGACTGATAGCCAAACGCGGACGGCTGAACAATCTCAATCATAACAGACAGACTATCACTTACGGTGATGCCGGTCTGTTCAGCAACCCGGTGGTTTTCGCACAGCCGGCAACCCGGGCTGACACAGAATTCGCGGTGGTGCGCATCACCAACGTTGATCCGGTTAACAGCAGCTTTGACATCCATCTGACCGAACAGCCGGAAGATGGATTTTTGCACGATGACGACGGCGATCAGCATGATGATGAGAGCGTAAGCTGGATAGTCTTCGATGCCGGACAATATCGACTGCTTGACGGCACAATGCTGGAAGTCGGCAAAGTGTCAACCGACGCCATCCAACAGTATAAAAGCGTCAGCACCTGGGAGAGTGTCCAGTTCGCTTCGGCATTCACCAATGTGCCGGTGGTGATCAATCAGCTTCAGAGTTATGATTACACCAATGAGCTGTGCGCCACACGGATGAGCGGCAGCACCTACGGGGTTACGCTGAGTGGATTTCAAGTGGCAATGGAGGATTACGAGTACCACTCCTCAAACCGTTTTGACGAGTATCGTCCGGAGACCATCGGCTGGCTGGCAATCGAAGAGCAGGTTGGTTTATGGAACGGCAGCAAATTTGAAGCAGCGGTTTATGATGCATCGCTAGGAAACGGTGCTTATCAGGTGCCGTTCGCCAACAGCTACACCACAGCACCGATGATAGTGGGTTGCATTGCCAGCTACAAAGGGATAGACCCCTGCAATTTAAGCTTGGACAACAACACCTCTAATGCAGCAACATTCTGGCTGGATGAGTGCACGACAAAAGACAGCGAACAAACACATGGCACGGAAGCACTGACTCTGCTGGCGATAGAGGGCGACAGCGGTGATCTATACGCGTATCCGCAGGGTATGGAGATAGGAGAATTCACCTTCGATCCCAATGACGAGTTCGATCCGGCGGTCAACGGTTCGGAGGATGTGTCCTTTGAATACACGCTGATCGATCTGTACGGTAACACAGACAATGCAACGGTGACAATCACAGTTGTGACTCCCTATGACGGAACGTTGATAACAGTGCGCTGATGTAAGATTGTGTGAATCAGCTGTGCGTCACACACATTTGTGCGGTGAGGGTTCTGTTTTCAGCCTAATCTGCGACGGGTTAGCGGCATGCTGCTGAAAACAGAGATGTTCGTCGCAGCCCCCCTGTGTGCAGGAGTGAGGCCGGACCTGAGAAACAAGTTTATGGTTGTCAAAAGTCGTAAGCAGGGTGACCTCGGATGCATAAAAAAAGCGCAACGCGGAAGTGTGTCCGTGTTGCGACTTTTTAATGTTCTTGTGGATCTCCGCCTGGATGAGTCAGCTCACGACAGGCCTCAGAGTTCAGAGTTGTGACTTTACTGCATCTTGGTCCAACTGCCGTTACTCTGACTTGCGGGCCACGAAGCCCAAAGTGTTAAGTCCGGTGGCCGACGATGTGCCGGCGATTCGTGCCAGATAGGCGGGACCGAGATTTTCAATGTGTCCCCGGACATTGTCAAAGTAGTTGAAGTGCTCCTGTTCTTCGTCGATGATCTCTTCGAAGATTCTGGCACTGATGCTGTCACCGTTTTCAACACAAGTTTTGAGGAACTCGTTGTAGCTGTCCACCGTGTCATCTTCCAGTTTGGCGTCAAACGGAAAGATATCCTGAACCTTCTGGCCCTTTGCGACTGCGTTTGACATATCCGGTGTCGGTTCGCCGCCCAGCTCCTTGATGCGTTCGGCGAAACGTTCGGCATGCTGCATCTCATCGATGGCGATCAGTTTGACTTTGGCCGCCAGTTCACCGAAATCGGAATCGTCCAGTCCGTAATGCTGATTCATATACTGACCGATGGCTTGAAGTTCCATGGCACGCGCTTGATTGAGAACCTCGATGATTTTCTCTTTTTTTGACATGATTTTTGCCTCCTGGTAACGGCCTTGCGGTCGTTACCGTCGTTATGATTTACAAATACGAGGGTAGTAAACACTATTCCGGTAAATCTGTCAAATCAAACCGGGAAAGGGTGGGCATAACTGCAAATCGGTGTATAAGTGCGAATTATCCGATGTCGTTTGTTTCTGATCACAGTGCCTCAGCGCACTACACGTCCGGATGCGGAGCCGCCCGTCAATCTTTCCACTTCAGCGCGGGTCGACCAGTTGACATCACCCTTGATAGAGTGCTTCAGGCAGGAGGCAGCCACTGCGTAACGCAACGCTGTCTGCGGTTCGCTGAGCTCCGGGGTGATCAGTGCGAAAATCAGACCGCCGGCGAAAGAGTCGCCGCCACCGACCCGGTCAACAATATTTCTGATCTGGTAGGGGGTGTATTTGCCGTCAGCATCGAGAGGGGCGAAGAATGGTTTTTTCTGTTCAGCGTCATAGAGCATGGCACCCCAGTTGTTGTGGGATGCCGAGAGGCTTTCGCGCAGCGTGATTGCCACTTTGCTTACATTCGGGAAGAGCTTGACCACCTGGCGTGCGACGTCGGGATAACGTTCTGTGTTGAGGTTGCCCGCGTCCACATCGGTTTCGGCAGCCTGGATGCCCAGAACATCCGCACAATCCTCTTCATTGGCTATTACCACATCCACATACGGCAGTATTTCACGCATGATCTCTCCTGCCAGTTCACGCGGCTGATGCGCCGGATTCCACTGCCAGAGTTTTTTACGGAAGTTCAGGTCGCAGGATATATTCGCACCGGCCGCCTTGGCTTTGCGTGCGGCTGTCAGCGTGGCATCTGCCGCCGTTTTTGAGAGAGCCGGTGTGATGCCGCTGATGTGCAGCCACTGCGCATCGGTAAAAATGCCTTCCCAGTCATATTGATCAGCAGAGGTCAGGCTGACTGCTGAATCTGCACGGTCGTAGATGACATTACTTGGCCGCTGGTTGGCACCGGTCTCCAGAAAATAGAGCCCGAGTCGACCGGCATCGGTGCGCAGGACAAACTGGGTATCGATGCCGACCATCCGCAAAGTGTCCATCACCGCATCGGCCAGCGAGTGTTTCGGCAGTGCCGTTATATAGCGTGCTCTGCCGCCGAACAGAGCTATTGAAGAAGCCACGCTCGCTTCAGCTCCGGCATAGGTCACATCCATAGTGCGGCTCTGGCGCAGCCGCAAGTTCTCCGGTGCAGCCATGCGCCCCATTATCTCCCCGAAAGTTACAACATATTGCATTGATAATTCTCCGATATTCAGCATCCCTCAGGATACACGTTTGCTAGACAGATTAGTCGCGGCTGCATACTCCGGCTTGATCCAGTATGCTGCGAAGCTCCGCCGCTCTGGCGGTGATCGCCGCCCAGTCACCGTTCTTTATCAGTTCACGTTTGGTCAACCAGGAACCGCCCGCAATCGGAACATTATCCTCGCGCAGATAGCCGACAATGTTCTCAAGGTTAAGCCCTCCCAGCGGAAAATAGCGGATGCCCAGATGTTTGTATGGAGCCGCCATGCTGCGTAAATAGGGGATGCCGCCGCTCGGTTCCGCCGGGAAAAATTTCACAAAGCGGCAGCCGGCTTCAACCACCGATTCAAGCTCGGTAGGTGTGGTGATGCCCGGCATGAATGGCAGTCCTATGTCCTGTGCCTTGCGCACAACCCGCAGGTTTGTTCCCGGGGCCACTGCCACCTGAGCCCCGGCCTCCTTGACTGCGACAGCCTGCTCGGGGGTCAGAACGGTGCCGGCGATCACCAGTACCTCCGGCACCTCTGCGCAGATGCGGCGCAAACCCTCAAGTGCGTCCGGTGTACGTAAGGTCAGCTCGATAACATCAACGCCGCCGGCCAGCAGAGCCCGCGCCAGCTGGACAGCCTCTTCGGCACTCTCCGGCGCAAACCCGGCGGCGGCACCGCTTCTTCGCATACGTCCCAGTATATCAGCGGGAAATTCCATTTGTTCTCCTTTTGAAAAATAAAAGCATTAAAAGTAAAAATCGCAACCAGTATACAGGATTTAAATTTAAAATACACTGCAAAAAAGCATGAAAAAAGCTGCATTCACCAGGTAAAGATGATCTATTTC
>JAGYOL010000095.1 GCA_018399555.1 Kiritimatiellia bacterium
AAGGCTGGTCTGAGGTGAAACATCGATCAGCAGAGTAAGATCGGGTTTAAGTTCAGCGGTTGCGAAATCATCCAGCATCCGCAAAGCTGAAAGATCAAGTCCTCTTCCGTAACCCTGATAAGCCATTGTAGAATCGGAAAAGCGGTCACAAAGCACCCATTTACCATCCTGCAAACTCGGGCGGATAAGCTCATCGACATGCTGAGCCCGGCTGGCAAGAAACAGCAGCAGCTCCGTGCGGTCAAAAGGCAGTTCGTCCGGGGCACTGTGTTGAATCAGCGCACGGATTTTTTCACCAAGCGCAGTCCCGCCGGGTTCACGTGTGGCAACTACATCGATACCCAGTCCGCACAGAAACTCGCTCAATCGTGCAATGTGTGTGGTTTTACCGCTGCCTTCCGGACCTTCGAATGTTATAAATTTACCGCGCATAAATAATTATTCTAGCTAAGAAAATGATTCTCTGCAGTTGCCAAACCGATACTGTGTGTGTCATATTTTCTTTACTTTCTGTCCCTCTTTGGAGTCACGCACGCTCCATCCTCTCGCTGCCAGCTCGTCACGCAGACGATCAGATTCCGTCCAGTTTTTTGCACTGCGTGCCAGTGCCCGCTCATCAACCAGTGCCTGGATAGCGCACGGGATATCCTCATCCACACGGCGTTCAAAATTGATAACTCCCAATACCTCGTCAAAGCGGTTGAAGAGTGCTGTCAACGCTGCCGCTTCTCCGGCGGAAAGTTTGTCGGCATGAACGGCGACATTACTTTCCCGTACCAGGTTGTAGACGACAGCCAGTGCCCCGGGAACATTGAGGTCATCATTGATCGCAGCGGTAAAACCGGCTTCTGTGCGGTCAGCGAACTCCGGCAGCTGCCCCGATGCGGCCCCGCACGCTTTAGCGGAAAGCGCATCCAGGCATTCATCGATACGCGCAAGTGAAACACGTGCGGCGTCAAGCGCATCAAAGGTGAAATTCAATGGTTGACGGTAATGTCCGTTGATCAACACATAACGTATTTCCCGTCCGGACCACCCCTTTTCAATCAACTCGCGCAGGGTGAAGAAGTTGCCGAGCGATTTCGACATTTTTTCACCGTTCACCTGCAGATGGGCACAATGCATCCAGGTTTTGACAAAGGGTTTGCCGGTAGCACCTTCCGCCTGTGCAATCTCATTTTCGTGGTGCGGAAAGAGGTTGTCAATGCCGCCGGTATGCATATCGAAGGTTTCACCTAGATACTTCATGGCCATAGCGGAGCACTCCAGATGCCAACCGGGACGCCCCCTTCCCCAGGGTGAATCCCAGTAAACCTCTCCGTCATCCTCGTCCCACCCCTTCCACAGAGCGAAATCGCCGTAGCTCTCTTTCTCGTATTCATCCTGTGAGACTCTTGCTCCGGCCCGCAGCTTTTCACGGTCAAGATGGGCCAGCTTGCCGTAACCCGGCAGTTTGCCCACACTGAAATATACAGAGCCGTCATCCGATTTGTAAGCCAATCCGTTATCAAAGAGCTTAGTTATCAACGCGATCATTTCGGCGATATGATCGGTGGCGGCGGGATAATATTCAGCCGGTTCAATGTTGAGTTTACGGAGATCCTCAAAAAAAGCCTGAACAAATTCAGCAATGAACTCCTTGAGTGATACCCCCCGACTGATAGCCCCCCTGATGGTCTTATCGTCAACATCGGTCAGATTCATCACCTGCGTTATCCCGATTCTGTTGAATCTGATAACCCTGCGCAGAATATCCTCGAAAATGTAGGCCCGAAAATTGCCGATATGCGCAAAATTATAAACGGTCGGGCCGCAGGTATATAAACGTATGCGGTTATCCTCCAACGGCGTGATCTCCTCTTTTGCGCGGGTTAGAGAGTTGTAAAAATTCATTTTCATTATCTAAAATCCTTGGTTTGTTCCACCAGCACTGTTGCCATTGCCGAGATTCCCTCGCCTCTTCCTTCGAAACCCATCCCCTCGTTGGTTTTCGCTTTGATTGAGAGGGCGGAAAGATCAATCTTCAGAATTTCCGCCAGCCGTTTACGCATGGCGGGAATATGCGGCGCCAGTCTGGGTGATTGCGCAATGATAGTTGTGTCAGCATTGACAATACTCCATCCCCTGTTAAAAAGAGTTTTCCTCACGGCGTTGAGCAGCAGACAACTGTCGGCATCTTTCCAGTGCTGGTCTGTATCCGGGAAAAAAGTACCTATATCACCTGCAGCCACCGAACCCAGCAGAGCATCGCAGAGCGCATGGCAGAGTACATCAGCATCGGAGTGACCCATCAAACCTTTGGTATAATCGATCTCCACTCCGCCTATAATCAGACGCCGCCCTTCGACAAGGCGATGCGAATCAAATCCAATTCCCGTACGCAACATCAGAACATCATATAAAAAGATAGGCTCATAACTCAAGCTCTCAGCTTATTTATTATTATGAAAGCTGTTCGGCAGTTTCTCAGCGCTGCTCTCCCATCACCGCAGAGGCCAGGGTGTTTTCAAGCATGCGTCCAGAGAGCGGCATCAGCACAAAGAAAACCAGCAGTTTGCGATAGAACTGTACTTCAACCGGCGTCAGCGGCTTGGAATCAATCAGCACAATAGGCACGTGTCTGGTTTCCTGGGCATCTCGCAGATAAAGCACGAGTTCCTGGATATCGACATCCTTCAAATGTCGATCGATCATCAAGGCTGAAGCCTTGACATCATGGAAGCGCGCTATAACACTGCGGGCACTGGGTTGACGTTCAAATCGGTAACCGGAACTGCAGATTCGGTTTCCCATCAGTTCAGCCAGCGCATTGTCATCTGTAAGCAACATCACCAGCGGAGGCGACGCGAGTGGCAGTCGGATTGCAACCTCCGTGCCGCAATCGGTGCCAGGCACAGGGCTGTCAAAACTGATCCGACCATCATGCAACTCAACCAGCTCGCGTGAAATCGACAAACCTAGACCGGAACCTCGTACATGTTCTCCCACCCGGAAATAGCGCTGAGTCAGCCTTGAGAGCAACTCTTTCGGAATGCCCTGTCCTGTGTCACTCACCTTGATCAGTGCCATCCCGTCATCCTCAGGATCAACCTGCAGCGTGATCGAGATGGCTCCCTCTTCAGGTGTGAATTTAACCGCGTTGCCGACCACATTTGTAATTACGCGCTGCATTTTCTGATGGTCGCAGTTGACGAACAGATCCTCCACCCCAAAATCAAAAAACAATTTGATGTGTTTGGCGTCCGCCTGAATGCGCAGCGTTTCCACTCCACAGCCGATCACTGAACGCACCGGCACCGTTTTGCGGGCCAGCACCAACCTCTCGCTCTCGATCTGGCTCAGATCGAGGATATCATTGACCGTTGTCAGTAACCGGTGACAATCCGACTGCAAACGTTCCAAATAGCGAAGAACCTTGTCGGATATCGGTCCGGCCACACCTCGCAGCATATTATTAACTGCGTAAATCATAGAGGTTAAAGGGGTACGCAATTCATGTGAAACGTTTGAAACAAATTCCATCCGTGAACGGTCATGCGCCTGCAGGCGTTCAATCGCATGCTGAAGCTCCTGTTGGGCGTTATAGCGGATCGTAATGTCACGAATGTAAAAACAGAGTTGAGCATACTCATCCATGTCGAGCCGATTCACCACTATTTCGGCGGGGAATGTGGTATCGTCACTGCGCTTGCAGAATCCCTCCACCATCGTGAACTGGCGATTGTCAAGATTGCTCTGTAGCACCGCCGACAATTCGTCGGTCACACCGAGAATCAGGTCAAATACCTCTCTGCCGACTAAATCACCGCTGGCTATTTTAAAGAAGGTTGAAGCACGGACGTTACCAGCCAGAACAAAACCGTCGATTGTTGTGATAAGAACCGCATCATAGAGTGCTTCAAAAAGTTTGAACAGCGGCGTGCCGACCATAATGTTGTTATAGCGCCACTCTCTTTCAGCATCTGACACCTCGCGTGAGGGCCACTTCTCCGATTCGGACTCAACGGGCAGTTCCGAAGGCAGAACATTGATACGCATAGTCATATCGGGACGCAAATTGTTGTCATTGATTTTCATAGTTAAAACCTTACCGTCGGGCGGCACTGACAGCATAAACTGTGCGGGCACCGCCTCGTTTCAATGCGGCGGAGCATTCACTGAGCGTCGCACCGGTTGTCATCACATCATCAACCAGCAGAATGGTACGGCCCCTGATCCACTGCGTTCTTACCACCGCGAATGCATCCTTTATATTCACACGCCGCTGTGCGGCGTTGAAGCGGGTCTGGGTTTCCGTTGCCCGGACACGTTTCAAAGAGCGAGTGTCCAGTCGGCGGTCGAGCCGTTCAGCGAGCTCAACCGCCAGCACCTGCGCCTGATTGTATGAGCGCTCTCTTTCACGCGTTCTGAAAAGTGGAACCGGCACAACAAGATCAATGCTGTTCACATCAAAACCAACCGACAGAACGCCCTCAATGATATCAGATATGTCCGCCGTCAACCATAACGCGTTGTTATATTTAAAATCGTGCAGCACACTCCGCATGATACCGCTGAAAAGTGCCCCGCTTCGGGCGCGGTCAAAGGATGGCTTGTTTTGTCTGCATAAGGCGCAGATGAAATCACTGCGGGGATTCCCGGTCAGCGGATTGCCGCAGAGTGCGCAGAGTCCCCCATCAAGCACTTCAATTCGACCGAAACAATCCCAGCAGATGCAGCGTCCGGCACGATCACTCGCCCGGCCGCATCCGGGACATATTCTCGGATAGAGCGCGTCTTTTATCAGAGCAGTAAAACCTTTCCGTGCATCTCTTAATTCAGCCGAAATCATCTCACAGGCGATCTCCTTCGCAGAATTACTCAGGCAGATGTTCACGAAGTAAATCGGGTTCAGAAATGAATCCGGTTCAGCGTCTGAACTGAAGCAGCCGAACGCTGTGGCCCCTCATCTGCAGTGTGAGCTCAAGTTTGCCTTCATCCACCTCTATTGCCCGATCACTGACCGTCATGGGCAGACGGCCCAGTTCACGGTATCGTTCAAAATTATCTCGCAGTGTCAATGAGCCGGCGTGTCCCCAACGCCGACGGATGTCGCCGCTCAAAACCGCGGTATCCGGTAACGGTTTAAACGGTTGCGGATGGTGTTCACATTGTCTTCAAAGCCCTGCTGAGATTCGCCTACCCGTCCATACCAGGATGAAGAAAAGAAGGTCATGGGAAGATTGTTGGTTGCGATAAAGTCCACCAGATCAAGCCCCCATTTATCGAGCTTGATGTCCAGAATATTACCCGGCCCGATATTAGGGTTCGGAATAACACGCATCACGGCGGCTGTAGTGCGAGCATAATGGTGCTGATACTGCTCCTGTGTTCCAATCCAGTGTCCAGGGTGTAAATCCGGCTCGGTTCCGACTCTGAAACGCCAGGAAGCAACCCGCTTTATTCCGAAGGCATCGACCATAGCCTGCACCGCTTTTGCGACATACAACTCCCATAAAGCATAATCTTCCGGCGGATATGTGTTGCCGTATTTTTCCATCTCGACATCGCCGGACATCGTCAGCGGCACATTGTCCAGCACAATGCGCGGCTGGTAACCGGCATCCAGTATTCCCCGCAATATAGCGACCATCCCGTCGAATTTAAAAACAGGGCGGCCCTCCGCATCCACTCCCTTGAACCATTGGTTGCGTCCATCATGCCGTCCGCCGAGCAGCCGTACACAGTTCACATAACGCATAATGGGGTGGGTGATCTTCTGCGATGCACGGAATGATGCGTTGGTGAAAGGGTCCTGACGCGTGTAATTCACAATGCTCCAGAAGTTATAAATTCGATCGAGCTTCTGCGATGTATCAACGGTGATTACACGTGAACCCGGCTGGTGCTCCGGCAGAGGCGGAAATTCAGGTTTCGCTTTGACATCGAGTATCTTTCCCTTAAAACGGCTTCCTCCGGCACGATGACCCAAATTAAAATGTGCCGGCCAGCGTTCGATCAGCACTCCCCTCGCAAATCCTGCTATTGTGGCGTCAACCCGCAGATAAAAGCTGATATCATCATTCTCGCGCTGCCAGAGAAACTGTACCCGGTGTCTGCTTGAGGCCGCCCACTTCCTGGCGGGATTATGATTGATCGCCGAATGACTCTGCTCATCGGCTTTGTAAACAGCAACCAGGGAACCCTCTCTGAAAAAGAGGGTGACATGCGTGTGAGCCCGGTCACCGACATGAAAGAGTGTCTGATTATCCACGGACGGCCACTCATCCGGCAGTTCCAGCATTATTTCAACCATTCCGGCAGCCGCTGACAGTGCAGCGGCGGTCGGCAAAGTCAATCCCTCTGCAGGCACCGGCTCATTCCGCACATACTCAGCTTTGCCAGTCAGAGAGCCCGCCAATAAAGCCATCATTAAAATTTTATTCATACTCCCACTTAAGCAACCAGGGATCATTCAGCTTTTTCTGCCAGTCGCGGAGCCGCTCCTGATACTTTTTCAGCACCTCGGCATATTCGGGATTGCCAGCCAGATTACGCGATTCCCACGGGTCTTTATCTATCCTGTACAATTCAAAAGCGGGACGATGCACATATTCACGCACGGTTTTTAAACCATAGGGTGCATTCATTCCCTTATCCCACTGTGCCTGCCAGGACGATGCAGCCCAGAGATCGGAGGCGAACGGATAAGGCAGACCATGAGCGATGTTCCAGATCAGCTTGTATTCACGATCACGGAGTACCCGCATCGGGTAGTACATCTGGATTTCATGAAAGGTGTGCGAAGCAATAATCTCAGTGTGTCCGGCAGCCTGCGGATATCCAAGAATAGAGAGCCACGATCTGCCGTGGTAACTCGTAAATTTATATCCCCCGTTGCGGTTATCCAGCCCCATATGTTCCTTGTCACGCCAGAATCGTTTAGGATCAACCCATTTACGGGGGGCATTGCGCTTATGATGGAGTCCGCCAGCAAAATCAAGCAGCGAGGGAGTTATGTCAACATGACTGATCAATGCCGCCGAGCGTACGCCACGGTTTTTTTCATAGGGGTTGCGTACAACAAAGGGCACCCGCAATCCTCCTTCGTAAACTGTAGTTTTTCCACCGGGGAAAGCCATGCCGTGATCGGAGGTGAAAACAATGAGAGTCTTGTCGTAAACTCCGGCCCCCTTCAGAATATCGACCAGCCGCGCCACGCCCTGATCAATTCGTGCACAGGATTGATAATACTGCGCCAGCTCCTGGCGCACCTCGGGTGTATCCGGCAGAAATGGAGGCACAACGACATCCTGAGGCTTGAAAAACTTTTCATCAACACCGTCATGCGCCCCTCTGTCGGGCAGATTGCCGAATAAATCCGGCTTATATTTACCGGGCACACTTTTATCAACGCCGCCGCCGCGATGCGGATCAGATGTGCCGAAATAAATAAAGAAAGGTCTGTCACTTTTCTGCATGATCACATCTCTGACCTTCTCCGCCATCTCGACCGCATTGCGACTGTTGCCCTTCAGGTAAGTTTCAAAATGGAAGACCTGTTCCGGTGCCACATGATACTTCCCAATCTGTACCGTGCGGTAACCCTCGTTGGCCAGTACACGCGGCAGAGCCAGTGAAACCAAATCCGGAAAAGCCGCAAACTTGTGTTTGCTGTGCGCATGACCATACAGGCCGTTCATGTGATTGTGTATGCCGGACATCACCACCGAACGACTGGCACTGCAGCTGGCTGTGGTGGCAAAGGCATTCAGAAAAACGGTGCCGTCCGCAGCTATTCTGTCGATCGCCGGCGTATGTGCACACCGATCGCCATAACATCCGAGAGTCGGGCTTTCGTCATCGGTGATAAAAAAAATGATATTCCGTTCAGCCGCAAACGTAGCCGCAACAACGAAAATACAGATCGTGAAAAAAACATTGAACAAACGCATAAAAGCTCCCGGTGTGTTTCAGTTGACTTTACAGGAGCATCATAGCATTGATAACCGTTCTCACGCAACCAGGAATTCTGCGCCCCGGATGTTGAATGTCCTCGGTGCAATAAAAAAAGTAACTTCCGTGTTTTCGGAAATCACGCATCTCTGCCAAAGTTAATTTCTGCGGGATGCGCAAAAATCTACATTACACCACCGCCGACTGAAACCGCCTGCAGACGCATGAACCCCTTGTCCATCAGCGGAATAGTGGCCTGCCGGTATTCCATCGCATCATCCTCACCGATTTTTGTGCTGATTTCAACAGGATACCAGGGACCTTCCAGAGAAAAGGCGAAAAGCGGCACTATCTCGGCCTCAACCGCGCTTTTCCAGATACGGTAACGGATCGCATAGCTTCCAGAACTGCGATCGATCACAACCGTCATCAGGTTGGTCGTACTGCAATACTCCATCGCCGGCAGCTGGCAGGCGTATTTGAGCAGATTAGGTATGCCGTCACCAGCCGGCTGATCCTCATGCGCGTACATGAAATCGGTTATATTCTGACCCAGAACCCAGTCGAAGTAGGCTACAGACTCAACGGCGGAACGGATAATCACATCTTTCTCAGCGGTCAATCCGCTGAAAGATGCCGTAACGGTGACAAGGGTATCGGATGTAACCTCTGACGCGGTAAGATAGCCGTCGCCTGTGATCGCGGCAGCAGAGCTGTTTTCACTCCAGCTGCTCTGATCGGTGACATCAGTGCTGGTACCGTCGCTGTAATGGGCGGTGCAAACATACTGCGCTGAACCACCAGAGATAATTTCATCACTGCCGCTGATTGTTAAATCGCTCAGAACCGACTGCACATCCGTAATTGTCACGGATTTTGCGGCATTCATACCGCCGAAAGAGGCCGATACGGTCACCGTTTGATCAATAAGCACACTGAGGGTGGTCAGAATGCCCCCGCTGCTGATGGTTGTGTACGAACTGTTCTCTCCCCACTGGGTGGAGGTTGTTACATTTTGTGAGGAATTGTCGCTGTAATGTGCCGTGCAGATGTAGGCGGCAGTGGAGTTTTCATTGACGGAATCCGGGCCATCAATGGTAATATGCGTCAGACTCGGAGGCGTACCCGCAAGGGTGGTCCAACGCAGATCATAGGCGTTGCCGGCGTTGCCGAAACAAATCTTGACGTAGTAGTAGCCGATCGCAGGCACGATATAATCAATCTGTTCATTGTCAGTTGAACTCCACGGATAATCGAGCTGAATCTCGTTAGCATCGTACAATACAAGATCGATATCACCTTCTGACTGAAGGAAGGTGCAGTCGACCACAAGACGCAGTTTTTCGGGATCAGAAAGCTGCACCCGATACCAGTCGTCATCACGCTGAAAACCACTGCCGTTTACTGAAGAGAGCCAGATGCCCTCAGTCAGTCCGGTAAAAGCTTCGGCGAGGGTATCATTGGGTTCGTAAGCGTCATCAACCGTCGGCAGCGACTTCCAACGCAAATCATAGCTGTTGCCATCGGCTGTCCCATCTCTGCTCAGCACCTTGATGTAATATATTCCGGTTTGTGAAGCGGTATAATCCAGCGTCTCATAATCCTTGGCCGTCCATACCTGTTGCAACGGTTCTGAATTATAGGAATCATAAATCTCAAAATCGATATCGCCGTCGGCAACAGTGTGCTTACACTCAACAAGAATACGTAGTTTGTCGGAATCAGCAAGTTCAACCAGATACCAGTCATCATCATTATGTATGCCGAGACCGTCATGTTCTGAAAGCCAGATGCCTGACGGCAGATTCGCATAAGCTTCATTCAAAGTGTTATTCGGCTCATACGCATCATCAGAAAGCGGCTTGGCACCATGCACCGCCGATACCGCAAAGCAAATAATGCAGCTTAAAAAGATATTGATCCGCCATTTCATCGTCATACTTCACCCTGGTTGGATTAACTGATCATTTATGATGCTTCAAGTTATCAGTTGCAGTTCACCTTCTGAAAGTCCAAATAACAAAAACTTGGTTGAAGTCTCATAAACTAAATCAATTGTATACTTCCGGCGGTTGTGTCCAACTACCTATTAAAAATTCACGCTGTTATCCATTTAACCTCTTTCTTTGTAAATCGCATTTTACGTGCCGTGAATTATTTAAAAAAACGCGGGTGGTTGCGCATCTCAAACGGTCGCTTTCGATGGGAGAGTGAATAAAGTGCGAAAAAGATCAGCAGCACCGTGATCAAAACGGCGGCAACCGACAAAGGCACCAGAAAAGCACGTCGAAACACCAGCGACTTGATTGCACGCATATCCCAGCGGCGGTTCTCCACCAGCACCCCAACCGTAACACCTACCGGGAACTCACCGGATGTGATAAGTCTATCAAGCTCTGCGGCCGCAAAGCCGCTGACAGAGGATATGTCGGGATATCCGCACAGTAATGTGTAGCCGGAGTCGGGTTCAATTTGGAAATAAGCCGCATATTCAGCTCCGTTAACCGAGCTCACTTTGCAATACGCAGCAAAGTCAGGCCGGTCGAAAACAAAGGTGTACTGCTCAGAACGGCTCTCTGGAAAATTGATAGGTACTGCTCTATCCGGCTGCACTCCATCAGCCGGAGCAGGCAACTTTCCCCG
>JAGYOL010000096.1 GCA_018399555.1 Kiritimatiellia bacterium
AGGCTCTTGGACGTAAATATTCCAAGGCGGGCAGGGAGTGGAAATGGCAGTATGTTTTTCCATCTGGCAATCTTGCGGTTGATCCCCGTAGCGGAAAGGTGCGTCGGCATCATGTTCTGGACAGAAGCGTGCAGAAAATCATGAGTGAAGCTGTTAAAAAAGCGGGTATTGCCAAGAAGGCGACGATGCATACACTGCGCCACAGTTATGCCACCCATCTTTTAATGAGCGGGGTCAATATTCGGGAAATACAGGAACTGCTGGGACATAAAAATCTTGAAACTACGATGATCTATACCCACGTCTTGAAAGAAATCTCCCGCAAACCGGAATCTCCTCTGGATATGATATGAGTGGAAATTGGTCGAAAATATGAATGTAAACGAATATGATCGGGCGGGTTTTCGTGTAACCTTTTTGTTACCTTTTCAAGCACCGAAAGCAGGTAAAAGCAAGGGAAAGCAAGAACGGAGGTTTGAATGGCTTGTTTTAACGGAACCCCTGTAAACATTGGTTAAGATGCGGTTTTAAAGGGCTTTTTGATGGTAGGCCAGGCGGGGCTCGAACCCGCGACCTGCGGATTAGGAATCCGCCACTCTGTCCAACTGAGCTACTGGCCTGAAACATGCGCAGAAAATAGCAGAAAATTACAATCTTGGCAAGTGCACTGTATTTGCTTTACAATAAGTCATATACATGTGGTTTAGAGCTGAAAAAACGGGGGGGAGGCAAGGAGGAGCAATGCTCAGAGCCTGGGGTTGTCTGTTCCGACTGGGAATCGTTCTGGCGCTTGTTCTCTCTGCTTATATCTACCTGCAGCGCATTAAAATCGCGGATCAGCTGATTCGACGTGAGCTGTATAATGCGGGGGTATATGATCTTGATTTCACTCTCTCTGAGCTCTCACCGTTTCGTTTTGAAATGAATGATCTGGTTTGGGGTGATAAGCGTGATCCTTTTCTGTATCTCTCATCAGTCAAGGTTCTCTATTCCCCGCTCCGTATTGTCAAGGGTGTCCTCGATGGTGTTGAGGTCGGTTATATGCGTACAATCGTCTCACTGGATGAGCACAATAGTCCGCAGTGCGAGGCGATCACGCGCATCAACGCGCTGCTTCAGCAATACGCACCCCCCCGGAATATACCGCGGCTTGATGCGCCTACGCAGTTTAAGCTGCCGCCCTGTGAGTTGAAACGCGGTCGGATTGCTATCAGAGATCATCGTGGTATTGAACAGGGCCGGCTCGCACTCTCTGTCCGAATGAAGGATTTAAACGCGGTGACAAGTTGCAACCTCGAGTACACTCTGCCCGGAGGCAGAATTCTGGCGGCAAAGGGTTCTGCCGATCTGAACTTTGATAAGCCGCTACCTTCGGCTATCCGCTCAAATCTGTCGGGTGAGTTGCAGCTGAAGGGGCTGCTGCCGAAGGAACTCTCGCTTCAACCCGATATCCTCAGGCTGACCGGTGACCTGAAGGTTGACAATCTCTCCGGGCAGCCCGCATGGAGACTCCATCTCGAAAATGTCGAAGATGATCCGCCGCTAATGCTTGAAATGAAGGCCGGCTCTGTTGTGTCCGCCCTGCGGATGTGTGCCGATTTACAGGGTACCGCCGTTGATCTGAGCGGTGCTGCTGAGCTCTTCCTGCCCAGACCGGTTCTGGATTTGAAAGATATGCCCGATGAGATGACCCTCTCCAATCGGACGGATTCGTTGACACTGAAAATTAAGCTGCCCCGAATAAAAATCAGCGAGCTCGCCGCCGCTGATCTCTCAGGTTCACTGGTGCTTGACGGTTTCGACTGCGACCTTGCCCGAGAGCTCGAAATCAGAGAGCTCGATTTCGTGAATTTTTTCACCCTCTCGACCAACGGCTATGCCAATGGGCGCACCGATCTGAAATGGGATCGTTTCGCAGTGAGGGGGGTCGAATTTAAACCCATACCGCCGATAATTGTATTTGCGGAGAGTGTACTTAATCTTCGCTGCGGAGTGACCACGACAAAGGACGACCTTTCAATAAAATTCGATGCGCATCTGCCGCTTCGCACGCCGCATGCAGCCCGCTGTGCTGTGAAGATTCCGCCGGTCCGGATCGATAATCAGAGCTGCATAATCAGCCTGATTGACCCTGAGCTCGTACGCGATTCAGAATTAAGCGGTACGGTGCAACTTGATCTCGCTTATGATCAGCGGAGATTAGGTCCATCGCTCTCAGGTAAGTTCACACTGAGTGACGGAAGTTTTATAAGGGATAAAGTGCGCGTCGAGGGAGTCTCGCTTGACCTGCCGCTGGCGTATGAGAGCGGAATTCGTTCACGTAAACGACCGCGGCTAGCTGTACGCACCCTGGAAGTCGGGAACATCAAAATGACGGATGGAGAGTCGTATTTTTCTGTGATCGACGACAAGCTGAGCATCGAGTCCGCTCGCATCGGCTGGGCCGGCGGCTTTCTGCATGCTTACGCCATTCATGCCGGCTTTGACGATGGCATACGCATACTCTCCGAATTCACAATCTATGCCGACCGTGTCAATCTGGGTTCGGTCTTTGAGCTGCTTATGCCCTTTGAAGGCAAGATGGAGGGAGTGCTTTATGGTAGATTCCCGGTGAATCTGAATGGAGACCGGGTTGAGTTGTCCACCGGCTATCTATACTCTCTACCCGGCCAGAACGGATATCTGCGAATCAATGATCCCGCCGATATGGCCATGTTGTTGCGGCGCGCCGGAGTCAGCAAAGATGTCGATGAGATATCCCGCGCCCTGAGCGACCTTGATCTTAATACCATCAGGCTTGATCTTGATCCGCAGCATGCTGAAAACTCATCGTTGCGCCTGAGACTTACCGGCCGTTCCAACTATGCCAAACGACCGGCCCCGGTGGATTTGAACTTGAATCTGAACGGACCTCTGGAAGAACTGCTGAATTTGGGTCTGGATCTGCAGCGGGTAAAACCACGATGAGAGGCAGAGGAAAAAATCTGCAAATATTTAAGGTTGGATACGTTTTGTTCTTGCTTTTGGCATGTCGTCTGCTTACAGTTAAAAAAAGCGACCCATGCGCAACAAATACTTGATGAAACGTTGATTAGGCCCACAACTGGGGTAGTATTCTTGACAGAACGACAGTTGGACAAAGGGAGACAAAATGAGATATTTGCTGATTAGTTTTGCTGCCTCCGCGATATTTGCGGGCTGTTTCAGCTTGAAGACCGAGCACAAGGTTGAGCCGATTCATATAACGATGGATATCAATCTCAAGGTTCAACGCGACCTGGAGGAGTTTCTGGATGTGCAGGATTGAGACGGACGGGATTGTTTTAGAATTTAAATGCTGACAATTATAGATAAAGGAGAGAGATCATGACAGGCAGGCGAAAGAGTTTTCTTACGGTTTTATTATGCATGGCGCTGACAGCGCTGACGGTTCTGGCGGATGCCAAGGATGATGCCCACGCCCGGCGCAAAGAGCGTTGGGACAACGTCAAGGCTCTGCTGCTCAGTGGTGCGGCTGTCGAGGGCGCGAACGGTTATCTGGTGTCCGTAGCTGGAGCTGCTAAAGAGCAGCGCAAGATCGTTGACGCTGAAAACAATGACCGTAAAATCGGGTATGAGGCTATCGCCCGCGAGAATAAAACCAGTGTCGAGGCGATTGCACGTGCTGCAGGCAGAATCAACCGTAAGAAAGCCGAAGGTTTGAAGAAAAAATGACTGGAAGCATATTCGGGTTTATTTAATCGACGCTGAATATTTCGCGCCAGGTGATGGCGTTGCTTTCATCAAGAACTATATCAATCGGATATTCCTTTTCGATAGTCAGAGTTGTCCACCAGATGGCCCACTTTGAACCCAGCAGGGCCTTGGATTGAGGATTTTTGACACGTTGCATCACACAGAGAATGTATCTGCCATCCGGTAGTTTATAGTGATGAGTAACATGTTCGGTCATGGCGAAGGTTCTTAGATTGAAGCGTTTGGTAAGCACCTGCTTGAGTTGAAAAACCGCAGTTTTTTCGGCCCGGTGCTCGCTGTTCTCTTTGTCGCGTTCCGATTTTTTAAAGATATTGGTAGTGCGTGAACCGTATCCTCTGTTAATGCCGCGCGGCATGCCCTCCACTCTGCGGTCAGCACTTTCATAAGCTACGCGATTCATTAGCGCGACGTAAGTGGAGCGCAGCCGGTAGAGTTCGCGGATAACCTCAGGGGAGAGTGGTGCGACGAAAACATCCGGCTTCTGCGCTATCTTGTCCGCATGAGTCACAGTCACACTCATATCTGCACCCAGGGCGTTGTGATTGGTGCGCACATGCGGTACCAGAGCGTACATGCGCAACTCTTTGTCGACGGTTATCTCGTGCGGCTGCTCCACAGTCAGCTCATGGCTGTCGGAGACGCCGCTGCTGAACTGCTGATTGAAACTAACCGACTGCGAGATCGCTGATAAAGCTGTCATCAATGTAATTGCTGTGACGTTTATAATCTGTTTCATCACTTTTAAATCCATAAGTGAGTTATTTTGTCGAGGTTCCCGGGGTGATACACCTCACTTTAAAGGCTATGTCGTTGCGGAAAGCGGGCACCGGTATGCCGATGTAGCCGTCGTCAGCACGCACATCAAATTTACGTATCTCTTTACCTTTCACGGTTTCGTGGAAGGTGACTCGGTATAATCCGCTCTGAATGCCTTCAATGTAAATCTTCAATCCGCCGGTTTCGGGTGTTTCCTCGGTCAGAGCGCTGAACTTGAGCGGATAGATATAACCGCGGGCAGTGCTGGCTGAGGCCGTACACAGCGAACCGAACTTTTTGAGTAGCTTCTTATCGCCCGAGTCGGCATTGGCCAGATCAAGTTTAGTGTTGACCTCCTTGGAATTGGTGTCTCGTGGATCAACATCTTTCATGAACTCCGCAATCGCTCTGTAGCGCGGATAGAGGTTGTTTTCATCGACAACCTGCCACCACCAGAACATGGGTGTGCCGGCAAGTGGTGTGCAGACTCCCGCCCACAACGCGGCGTGCTGCTCCAGCATCAGGTGCTCCAGACCGGCGGCCATCGGTGAACCGCCGAATTCAGTGATCAGAATTGGCTTGTTGTAGGTGTTGGCCTTGGCGGTGGCTGAAAGCAGCGGTATGATTGTTTCAGGATTGCTGTGATGATAGGCATCCAGCGGATTGAAATCCATCTCCGGCATCTCGCAGATTTCAGGGTTGAGAAATTTATAGTCGTTGGAAACGTGCGCTGATACCAGGTGCCCGTAGTCATCGATCTCTTTGATGTATCTGCCCAGCACCCGGCACCACTCGACGACCGAAGGTTCGTAGTGGGTTTTGTGATGTGTTTCGTGTCCGGTCAGATTGATCTCACTGCAGAGTTCATAACCGAAAATACTCGGTGCCCAGCCCCAGCGGGCGTGGGTATAACGGATGAAACGCTTCTGCATCTCAATGGCTTTGGGATCACTGAAAAATTCGAGCGGTTCGGTGAGCCAGCCGCCGGGAGTCTTCTTATTGTAGGGATGAAGATGCCACTCAGGATCGCACCAGGAACTGATGCGCCCATGGTAGTTGAATACCAGATTGATGTAAATGCCGTGCTGCTGCGCCAGCTCCACCACGCGGTCCAGCTCCCAGGCGTTGCCCATATGATAGTCACCGGCACCGTGATAACCGCTGACCCCCTCGGTCCACTCCAACCCGAGTGACCATGAACTCATCCAGATCTCAGCCCAGTTTTCACCGTTTGTCCGCATCTGATCGAAATAGCGCCGATAGGCGGTGGAACCCTCTTCATGTCTGAAACGCCAGGGAAATTTATCGTCCATGCGTGCGTCTGTGGCCGATCTGACATTATGGCCGATCGGATAGTAGAGCGAGCCGTCGCTGAACTCGAAATAGCGCGGATCTTTGGTGGAAATCCGCACAAACTGAAGCGCGTTTTTGCTGGCTGGAGCGACATCGACCTCCAGAACAGCCGGTTCTGCGTTCTCTCCGATAACGTCTTTGGCTCTGATTTCGATAATGTGCCGACCAGGTTCGAGCGGACAGAAGCGTACCCGCCACTCAGGACGTCCATCCGGCTCTACCGGTTTTCCGAGTTCATCCTCCAGTCGATAGTGCGAGTGATAGAAAAATCCGGTGACCTGATTGGTTTTGCCGGAAGGATTTGTGATCACGGCCTGCACATCGATCTGAGCCGGATCAAAGGGGTTGTCATAACGATCCGGCAGATCAAAACGCATCTCGCACATGGAAAGAACGCCCGGTTCGTCGCTCAGTAGCTTCAAATTGGCTATTTCCGGTGTGCCCTGCTGTTCGGCGGTCTCCAGAGTTGCCGACACCAGAACACACTTTCCTGTGAAAGATGTGTCGCTGAAAACACGAAAACCCACCGACTGAGGGTTCAATAGTATGCGATGATGCCAGGCCAGTGAATGTCCGGGTGTCTGCCAGCCCACAGCACCGGCGTGCAGAGGAATATCCACCACATTCGTTGCGCCGGGTTGCAGCGGTTGGTCACCGACAAATTGATGCCAATAGTGGTTACGGTCTTTCAGCCAACTAAGCGAACCGGTGTATTGCGGAGCCTGTACAGGCCATTCAAGGGTCAGCCGCAGTAACTTTGCCTTTGTCCAGACTGATGGATCAGGAGCGGTCAGGCTGAAATTACGCTCACCGGGAAAAGCCAGCTCAATCTCACAGGGAAGGGTCAACACTTTTTCTTTGTCATCCTTAGTGACCGATAAAGGTATGTTTCCTGCTTTCATATCCGTGGTCAGGGTGAAAACTAGGCTTGGCAATATAAAAAATAATTTTATGGATTGATTCATACGTCTATTCTAGCAATAGATGTGCCAATAATGAAAGATTGAAGGTTGACTGATTGATGGAAATCAGGGTTTATAAAAGTGCAAGCGGTTCTGTCAGAGAATTGCTGGAATTTATCTGTCGTGCCTTCAATGATAATTCAGGGGTGGCGGTGCCAGCTGGTGTTGTGCCGCTGCTTGACAGTTGTGAGCTTTTGCGACCTGTCTGCAGCGGTGAGCATGCCGGTTGTTACGTGTTGACCGGAATCAGAGTGGGTTCCCGAAAAACTTCTGCAGCTGAGTGCTGCCTGGCATCGGTTGCGATTCTTTTTTTAGCTCCGGTCCTGCTTTTAACCGCCTTGCTGGTTTTGATATTTGATGGACGTCCGATCCTGTTCAGGCAGGTGCGTTACGGACTGGATGGAGCTGAGTTTAAGATTCTCAAATTCAGAACAATGATCGTCAACAGTGAAAATCTGCACGGTTTGATGCAGTGCTTTTTCAGCAGAGGAGAGCGTCCTTTTAAAATGCACGGCGATCCGCGGGTCACTGCGCTGGGCCGTCTGTTGCGTAAAAGCTGTCTGGATGAACTGCCGCAGCTGTTCAACGTGCTCAGGAGCGAGATGCGTCTCTGCGGTCCTCGTCCGCTGCCGGAGAGCGACAGCCATCTTTACACCGTCGCCGCTCATCATCTGCGCCTGCGCGGCAGACCGGGCATTACCGGGTTGTGGCAGATATCGGATCGTGATCGGTTGACATTCGATGAGATGTGTCTGCTGGACATATGCTATCTCTGCCTCAACTCCCCTGCGATGGATATGAAAATCATCCTGCAAACCCTCCCGGTGCCTTTCCTAAGCTGACCAATTGAAGTTTGCTCTTGTTTTGACTGTCGTACAACTTGCGCATATTGCGGCTTTTCAGAAAGCCATTGATTCTAACATCGAATTTTTGTATAAGTGCCGCTGCGGCTGCGAGCAGCCTCAGGAGAGGAAACTATGTCACTTTATGTACACTTTGGTGCGGGTAACATCGGACGCGCCCTGGCCGGACCGGTTTTCAGCAACGCCGGATACGATGTGTTGTTTGTTGACGCCTACCCTCCGGTGGTGGATGAACTTCATAAAAGGGGAGGCTATAAAATTGTTGTCAAGGATGAGCTTGCTCCCGGTGATGATGGCGTGATAGAGGTAAAGGGAGTCGATGCAATCACGGTTGATGATTCGGCAGCAGTGCTGGAGGCTGTCAAACGAGCCGATCTGATCGGCACCGCCGTGGGTTCAGCCCACATCGAAAGTGTTTTGAAGAGCATGACACCGGGCATAATCGCCCGGGACGGCCGACCGTTGTCGATATTGTTCTGTGAGAATTTCAACGGAGTTGCGGAATTTGCCCGCTCCCGGTTCAGTGGCTGGCTGCCGGCGAACTTCGAATTGAATCGGATACTCGGTCTGGTTGAAACCAGCATCGGCAAGATGGTGCCTCTGATGCCGGCGGAGGTACGCGACAACGACCCGCTTAGCGTCTGGGCTGAGGCTTACAACTGCATTATTGCCGACCGCAACGGCTTCGTCGGTTTTGTGCCGGAAGGCATTGACGGGCTTGATTTGAAAGATAACTTTCAGGCTTATGTGGAGCGCAAACTTTTCATTCATAATCTTGGACATGCCACTTGTGCCTGTTACGGCTTTCAGAGGGATTACCGCCTGATCTGTGACGCCGTGCATGATAGTGACATTACGCAAGTAACTGCCCGTGTTATGATGGAATGCGCCCTTGCCTTGATCAGACGTTGGCCGACGGAGTTCAATACAGAGAATCAGCGTACGCATGTTGATGATCTGCTCAGACGCTTCGGCAACCGCGCCCTCGGCGATACCGTTTATCGGGTGGGACGTGATCTGCCGCGTAAACTGGCACCAAACGACCGTTTTATAGGTGCTTTGCACTTGGTTCAGGAGGGTGGCGGTGACTGCTCATCCATCTATGCCGCAATCGCAGCTGCTCTGCGTTTCAAGGCTGCAGATGAAAACGGTGAAATGTTTCCGCCGGATCGCGATTTCCACGAACGTCTGAAACGCGAGGGCGTCGAGCGCGTGCTTGCGGATCACTGCGGTCTGTCGGCACCGGAAATTCAGCAGGTGCTGAACGCTGTCACCTTATGACTTATTGCATGGCTGTTCCGGTTGCAAACCGGGGAGTCCGCTGTGAGCCATCTGACCACAAGCTGCTTTGATTAAGGAGGTTGACATGAAAAAACAATGCACCATTTGTCCGCACCTTTGTGAGCTTGATGAGGGACAGCGTGGCATTTGCGGAGTGCGCGCCAACGTCGGCGGAGAGATAAAGCCTTTGACATACGGGCAACCCTGTTCCATTGCAATTGATCCGATTGAAAAAAAACCGCTGTACCATTTTCTGCCTGGTTCCAATATTCTTTCAATGGCGACGGTCGGTTGCAACCTGTGTTGCAAATTCTGCCAGAACTGGGAGATTTCGCAGAGTAATACGGACGAAACACCCGTTTACGAGGCGACACCTCAAAGAGTGGTTGAACTTGCAATCGAAAAGGGGTGCCGGTCGATCGCCTACACCTATACCGAACCAACTGTTTTTTATGAATATGCCCTTGATTCTTCAATCAAGGCACGGGAGGTCGGATTGAAAAATGTTCTGGTCACCGCGGCTTATATCAATCCGGGGCCGTGGCGGCGGCTATGCGCTGTCACCGATGCGGTCAACATCGATTTAAAGGCCATGTCTGAACGGTTCTACCGTGATATCTGCGGTGCTGAACTGAAGCCGGTTCTGAAGTCACTGGTGATTGCCAGAGATGCCGGGGTGCTGGTGGAAGTGACCAACCTTGTGATTCCCGGACTTAATGACAGCGATGATGACCTGCGTAAACTGGCACGCTGGGTCAAAAACAATCTCGGCGAGGATACACCTCTGCATTTTTCAAGGTTTTTTCCGCAATATCGAATGATAGATGTTGAGCCGACTCCGAAAGAGCGGCTCTATGCGGCACGGGAGATCGCCTGCGGTGAAGGGCTGAACTATGTTTATCTTGGTAATCTGGCGGTTGACGGCGGAGACAACACTCTCTGTCCAGAATGTCACGCGCAGTTGATTCTGCGGAACGGTTATCTGGTACGTGAAAATAATATTCAGGCTGGGTGCTGTCCGCAGTGCGGAGCGCATATTCACGGAGTCTGGGCTTGAGATGACCGGTGAGGTCACCGGCTCTACAACATGGTCACCGGTCCCGCGTAGTCACCGTCCGGCAGGGCGGGTGCCCCACTTAAATGCACGGCATGGAGAACACAGCGTGATGATAATTGCGACTATCAGCGTGATGATTGCAAAAAACTGAATACCTTTAGCTTTGACGAACTGACGATATTGGATGTAGTCGTCGGGATCAACCTCATATTGAAGGTGCTCTCCGCCGATTTGTGTCAGTGATGCTGCGAGAGTTACGCCGAGGGTTGCCGCTATGATTGAATAGCTGAAATCAGGGTGCTATGTGTCTTGCGAAGCGGATCATACAACAGCAGCTTTAAGATGAAGAAGAGCAACACCGGCAGTGCCAGAACAAATACGGCGGTTTCCAGCATGCCGATAGTGAAGAGCAAAGCACTTAGAAAAATGCGTATTGATCGGTATTTTGCATGGCTGTTTGGAAAGAGCGCGATAGCCAGCAGTCCGATCA
>JAGYOL010000097.1 GCA_018399555.1 Kiritimatiellia bacterium
GATAGTAGTACAGGGGCGCGGAGGCACAGGGAGGGGTGTCTTTCAGCAGAGTCCAAATCCTCTGTATCTCCGTGTCTCTGTGTTAAGCTGTTAAGCAAAACTAAAAGAATATCTTGGCAAAACGCAGGACACCCTGCTTCCAGGGAACGCGGTGTGAAACCCCCGATGACCCGGCAAACTTTTGCAAATTGGCCACATACCAGCGGTAATTGCGCACCAGGGCCGCCTTGTTTGAATATTTCGGCTTGAATCCGATTCTCTGTTGTGCCTTTTCGATACTGACAAAGGAGTCCTCACAGGCGGTTTCATAAACCCATTTGTAAAGCGGCGAGAGGTGCAGCAGTTCCAGCAGACGCAGAGTCCAGATCATCGGGGCGGCAGGGAAGCCTCTGATTTTTCTGCCATGGCCGGCATCATCGAGAACCGCCTGGTAATCTTCGCGCATAGTGGTGAATTCCGCCGCCCCGATGTTAAAGGTGTCGTTGGCGCTGCTGGCATCCAGTGTGAGGGTGAGCCAGATAGCGTCGCACAGGTCTTCAACATCGAGCAACTGATAGCGGTTCCGTCCGTTGCCGATCATGGGAAAGTCGTGCCCGGTATAGGCCCAGTCGTAGAAAAGGGCGAAGACCCCCAGTCGTTCGGGACCGACAAAGGATTTCGGTCGGATTATCGGTACACACAGGCCCTCTGTGCGAAACTTCAGGCAGAGCTCTTCCGCCCTAATTTTGGCGCGTCCATAGGGCCCCACACCGATCATGGGATCATCCTCATACAGAGGGTGGTGATCGGGGATACCGTAAACGGCGGTTGATGATATCATGATAAAGCGTTCCACCCCGGCGGAGCGGGCGGCTTCAAGCAGATTACGAGTGCCATCGACATCGGTGGTCATGATATCCTCTTCCGAGTAGAGCGGCAGTGCCGCAGCGGTGTGAATCACCCAGTCCACTCCCTGCATACATCGCCGTACAGTTTCGACATCACGGATATCACCCTCAACCGCATCAATCCGGTCGCGTTCAGGGTAGTCAAACTCAACCAGATCCAATGAACGAATCCTTGTCACCCCCTGTTTCAGCAGATGTCGAATCTCATTTATTCCCAGAAATCCGGAACCGCCGGTAATCAGAACACTCTTCTCCATAGTAGTCCTCAGCTGGTTTTCCCCGCTGCACGCAGCACAGGCAAATCATTCCGCAAAGCAACCACAGTGTACCTTCACAAGCCTTGCGATGGCAAACAGATTCGTGCCTTGCCGACCATAAAATCCGCTTGAGCCGCTGCGGTGTTAAAGGTACTATGTCCGGGATTGCGAGTCTGTGTGTTGTAGGTGAAGTTCACTAGCATCCCATCATTCTTAGCCAAGGTGTCCGGCCCTGACAAGTAGGATGCAGGAGTTCCGTAACTTATAGCTCAGCAGCTGCAACAAAAACAATAACTGAATATGCCAATGAAAAGTGCACTTTTTCGTTGACCGCAAGGATAACAACATGCTGCTTCACTATACGGAGATCGGCAGTGGCGAGCCGCTGGTTATACTTCACGGTCTGCTGGGCTCAGGCGGCAACTGGAAAAAGGTCGCCAAAAAAATGGCGGATATCTGCCGGGTTGTCGCCATCGATCTCCCCAACCACGGTCGCTCGCCTCACACCGCTCTTGCAGATATTCAGGCGACATGCGCCAGTGTAGTCGCAACAATCCGCTCCGCAGGCATCATGCGGACAACTTTACTCGGCCACTCGATGGGTGGTAAGATCGCCATGCAGCTCAGCTCCGATCACCCCGAAATGCTGAAGGCTTTGATCGTCGCGGATATGCTGCCCAAAGCCATCCCCCCCGCGCATCTTTTTATCCTGCGGGCCTGCGAACAACTTGATCTGAGCGGCGCAAGCAGCCGCAGAGAGCTGGATGCCGAGTTGGCTCGTGCGGTTGTCCAGCCGGAGGTACGCGCCTTCATTCTGAAAAATGTGCGGCGTGATGCCGACAACCGTTTCCATTGGCAAATCAATCTGCGCAACATCATCGCCAACTACCGCGTAGTAAGTGATGCACCTGAGTTAAAGAGAATTTACGCGGGGCCGACCCTGTTTATCGGCGGATCCGACTCGCCCTATAAAATCGAATCTCAAGCAGAGCTGATCCGCACCCGGTTTCCCGCAGCGCAGATCAAAACGATCGCCGAGGCCGGTCATCTGCTGCACGCCGATCAGCCCGAAATCTTCTGCTATGTCATACGTGATTTTATTTTGAACCTCTGATCATTCGCGGCGTTCGTGCTGCCGCGCTATGCGGAGCTCTTCTGTAGTAGTCGCTTTACATGTCACGCCGTATAATAGAAGGCGGATAAGCGACATCTTCGGTGCTGTGTTATGCCGCTCACAGAGCGGCTACTACATTGCGGCGGGTGGGGTCACCCGCCCTACAGTTGCCGTGTTAAACTCTCTTCTCTTTTCGCC
Source organism: Kiritimatiellia bacterium (assembly GCA_018399555.1). Taxonomy (GTDB): domain Bacteria; phylum Verrucomicrobiota; class Kiritimatiellia; order RFP12; family UBA1067; genus M55B167. Next base: position 2,457 of record JAGYOL010000097.1, read on the forward strand.
ATGCCCTCTGCGCCATGCGCTATGCCTTCTCATAAAACTAGGGCTGGCGCTGATAGGTGGCGGGATCCTGTGGCTCAATATTGAAATCCGGCTTCCAGTTGGGTGAGGCGCTGTAAAACTTGATCGCGTTATTGAAAACAAGATTTTCAATCACCGCCTGGCTGTGGCCGTCGGCATGCATATACTCAACCACCTTGATCAGTGAAAGCGGATCTGAAATGCCCCAATCAGCCGAACCGTTTACAATAACCCGCTCCGAACCATACCGTTTCACCATTGTCGAAACCCGTTGCGGATTCAATTTGGAGTAGGGATAGACCGTCATGCCGGCAAAACATCCGGAGTCCAGCGTGTGCCTGATAGTCTCCTCGGTATTGTGATCGACATCAATACGTTCGACGGTGAAACCCTCGACCTTGATTATATCCAGGATGCGAAGGGCTCCGCGCAGTTTGTCGAAATGGGGCAGATGCAGAACAACCGGCATCCTGCGCTCCTCAGCCATTTGAAGCTGCCGCAGCATGGCATGCTCCTCGTTGGGTGTGATGTTGTTCAAGCCGACCTCCCCGACGGCCACGCAGCGCGGATGATCAAGATATTCGGCCAGGCCGTCGATCACCTCATCAGCCAGCACACGGTCGTCGGCCTCTTTAGGATTCATGGCGATGGCGGCATAGTGATCAATCCCGAAACGTGCGGCTCTTACAGTTTCGAACTCAAGTATGAGCCGGAAATAGTCGAAGAAGGAACCGGCGTAACGCCGGTTGGCTCCCAGCCAGAAAGAGGGTTCGACGCAGGCGCGGATTCCAGCTTTGTGCATCGCGGTATATTCATCGGTAGTTCTTGAAAACATATGGATGTGCGGTTCAATTATTGTCATTTACAGCTCCTTTGATATCTGTTTAAACGCTTAAACCGCATTCACGGTTCATCCGCCGGCGAAATCAGCAAACTTGTGAAAGCAAGTGGCAATAGTTCACCCAGGGATATTTCGGAAATTTCGCCGTCGTTGAGATCGGCATAGAATACCGGCATCTCCGGCGGGCAGAACTCCGCCAGTACCTGACGGCAGGCACCGCAGGGCGTAGCTGCACCCCGAGAACCGCCGGCCAGAGCCAGCGCTTTAAAATTGCGGCATCCCCCTGCCACGGCGCTGAACACAGCGTTACGCTCGGCACAGATGCTGAGTCCGTAAGAGGCATTCTCAACATTGCACCCGGTGTAAATTTGGCCGTGGTCTCCCAGCATGGCAGCGCCGACCGGATAATCTGAGTAGGGGCAATAGGCGTTGGCTGCAACTTGCCGTGCACATGCCATCAGAGATTTAACCGTTTTCTCTTCAAATTCACTACTCATAATACACTCTTTCATAAGCGGTCAATGATCAACTCGCGTACAGGCGGCGCCTCTGCCGAGATGGTGACCACCGCACGCGCCTTTTCAAGCAGGTCATGCGCAAGGGTATCATTTGCCGCATGCAGGCGCATGATCGGCTGATCTATCTCGACCGTTTCTCCCTGCTGGACCAGCCGGTCGATGCCGGCGGCATGATCGATTACATCATCACTCTTCCGTCGTCCGCCGCCGAGCTGCAGCACCAAGCGTCCGACAGCTTCAGCATCGATACTGCGCACATAACCGGCTGAGGCGGCGCGCACCTCAACGGACGCACCGGGTTGCGGAAAGTGCGATGAATTGTCGATCACCCGGCTCTCACCATGCTGCTCCTCAATCATTCGGCGGAAGCATTCGAGAGCCGCGCCGCTGTCGAGCAAATCCCTTAGGGCGGCGCGGGATTCTTCCATATCGGTATAAAGTCCGGCCAGGATTGTCATTGCGGCTGTGAGTTCGATGGTCAACAAACGTGTGTCTGCGGGACCGCCCCCTTTAAGGGTTTCGATCGCCTCCATCACCTCGAGTGCATTGCCGACGCTGCGTCCGAGCGGCTGATTCATATCAGTTATAACGGCACCGGTTTTACGGTTCAGTGAACTGCCGACTGCGATCAGATTACGAGCCAGTTCTTCCGCATCGGCGCGTTCTTTCATAAAGGCGGCGCATCCACATTTGACATCGAAGACCAGGGTTTCGGCACCCTCGGCCAGTTTTTTTGACATGATACTGGCGGTTATCAACGGAATACTGGGAACCGTGCCGGTCACATCGCGCAGGGCATAGAGCTTCTTATCGGCAGGTGCAAGCCGTCTGGTCTGTCCGATGATTGAACAGCCGGCAACGTCGATCACACGTTTAAACTCAGCAATTTCGAGGCGGGTATCATAGCCGGGAATTGACTCCAGTTTATCGAGAGTGCCGCCGGTAATGCCGAGACTGCGGCCTGAGATCATCGGCACGGCCAGGCCGGCGGAGGCGGCCAGCGGTGCCAGCATCAGCGAAAGTTTATCGCCGATACCGCCAGTTGAATGTTTATCGGCTGTCGGTTTAGGCCAGTCCTGAAAGGAGATCAGATCGCCGGAACGCATCATCGCATCGGTCAGAACCGTTGTTTCATGTGCACTCATCCCCTGAAAATAGATGGCCATCGCCATAGCGGCCATCTGATAGTCCGGAATTGAACCGCTGTTGTAACCGGCGATAAATGCACGTATCTCATCCTCCGTCAGCGCATCACCGTCACGTTTTTTTTCTATCAGCCATTGCGGAACCACGTGTCTTACCCCTCCGTGTTAAAATGCCCGCCGAGGACCGGTCTGCCGACAGGCAGGCGGCGGTCTCCAAGCATAGATTATTGCGACGACAAAGTCGACGCAATGACGAGAGTAAAAAAAAGAAGAGTGAAGGTGGAGAAGAGTGAAGAGTGAACCCATTTTATAAGAAGCTTGTAGTTTATAGCATGTAGCTTGTTCCGCCACTACCCTCCTCTGCGCGAAACTTTTCCCTCTTCTCTGCTCCATGCCTCCCTAACCCCTAACTCACACACCTCTTTAAGGCCGCCAGTGTTTATCGGTGAAATCCATATAGCAGTTCCAGTCAAAAAGCGTAAGGTTATGCTTGCCGGAGCGCAGATGGTAGCCCACATGGCCTTCGTGCAGCGGTGTATCCGGCTGCGGCCAGACACCGACCAGAGCATGTTTGCGATACAATTTGCGCCAGACCGGGGAAGCCAGTTCACACGCACGATACTCACCCGGCTGACCGGCCCAGTCATCAAGCGTGGCCGAAGCGACATAAAGCAGTCGCGGGGCAATCAAAGCCAGCAACATATGCTGGTCAACCGGCAGGGCGTCCTCGTTGTCGTTATACTGCTTGAAATTATCGCAGAACCAGTGCGGGAAAGAAGAGTTAATGCGAGCGATGTGCTCTGAACGCGGCAAACACATGCGATTCAGTTTGGCTCCGCCGCAACCCGAGTTGTTGGAAATGGTCAGTGCGAAACGCTCATCCTGCGCACCGCACCAAAGAGCGGTTTTGCCACCGCGCGAGTGTCCCACCACTGCCACATGTTCAGCATCAATCAGCGGTTCGCTCTCAATCCAGTCCATTATCCGGCTCGCACCCCAAGCCCAGGCGGTCAGCGTGCCCCATGAGTCCGCTTTGCGCACTGCGGGATCGGGTTGAAAAATCTGATGAACGCCGTTGCTCCAGCCATCAAATGTATCCGGATCGATATCGGAGTTGCGGAAAGCAATTGCGGCGTAACCACGTTCCACAATCTCCTCTGCCGGCCAGAACTCTGTACGCACCTCTCTTTCCGGGTCGACATGGTTGGTGCCTTTGTTGCGGTTGCAGATCAGCAGATATGCCGGTACCGGCTTCTTCGACTCTGGTATGAAGGCGGTAAAATCAAAGCTGAATGCACCGCCCGACCCCGAAAACGTGACCTTCACACGCTTGCGCAGGGCTTTACCGTCCATCATCACCTTGTCGAGCGCGAGTGCTTCGAATTTGAGATCATCCGGACGACCGACCGGTGCGCGTCCGTAAACATGTTTTCTGAAGAGCTCCAATATCTCCGGACGCCTTTTGCTCTTCCACTCCTCTTTGGTTGTAACCGTCGTCCCGTCCTGATTTTTCAAGAGATCCGGTATATCAAATCCGGCAGCATTGAGCGAACAGGTTGTGACCAATAAAGCTGTCATGAATATTTTCTGTATCGTCATTATCAGTTTCCTCTCTTTTTCGGTCTGCTCTTCAGTCAGTGGCAACATCCGGCTCCTTTTTGTGCGCATCGGCAACCGTGGCGGCCAGAGCGTCGAGCTGTGCGAAGGTCTCGACATCCGGCAACCCCTTCTGCAGCACGGTTCCGAGAACATTCACCTTAAGGTGCGGGATAAGGTCGGTAATCTGCTCTATGGCTTTGCTGCTCCAGCCGTAGGAGTTGATAATCGCGGCATATTTGAGTTTGGGTTTAAGCATATTCGCGAGATGCGCCGCGTAATAGACCGCCGGATGGGGTCCGACATGCACGGTTGGCGTGCCGACTATCAGGGTGGCGGCATCGACCAGCGCAATCGCCAGTTTGCCGATATCGGTCACAGCAAGATCAAAGAGCTGCACCTTGACCCCTCTGGCGGCCAGCGCATCGGTCAGATAGGCGGCCATTTTGGCCGTTGAACCGTGCATGCTGATATAAGGCAATACCACCTCGTTCTTCATTCTTGCCGAAATCCAGTCGCGGTAGGCATCGAGAATGAACTGCGGTTGGTCGTAAACCGGCCCGTGGCTCGGAGCGATCATATCGAAATCCAGCCCATCGAGTTTCTCCATATTTTTAGTGATAACCCTGCGAAATGGCATCATTATCTCTGCATAGTAACGCTTGGCTGCCTCATACACCAGGGCCTGATCGGTCACAAAGAGATCGCTGGCTGCCAGATGTGAACCGAAAAAGTCGCATGAGAAGAGACATTTGTCTTCGGGAACAAAGGTACACATGGTCTCCGGCCAATGCACCCAGGGGGTATAAACAAAACGCAGTGTCTTGTCACCCAGCGAAAGTTCCTCACCATCAGCGACAACCTGAATCCGTCCGGAGTCGACTTGCAGATGGGATGTGAGCATGTCATGGGCCTTCTCGCTGCAGATCAACCGGGCGGCAGGGAAACGCTCAAGTACCGCGGGTATCAAACCGGCATGATCCTGCTCGGAGTGCTGGGAGATCAGGTAGTCGATCTTATCTATACCGGCAAGAGCCCCCATCAGATCATCACTCAGATCGGGATCGGCGGCATCAACCAATGCCGTGGCCTCCGATCCGTGCACCAGATAGGCATTGTAGCTGGTACCGTCTGGCAATGGTATTAAAGAGTCGAACAGGCGTCTTTCCCAATGAACGCAGCAAATCGCCTCAATTCCGTTTTTTATTTTACGCGCACGCATAGTTAACTCCCTCTGCCGTTAAGCTCTTTTCTAATATATTTCGATGCTCAATCCGGGTGTATTCTAATACAGTTGTACGGTTGTCTCAATCGCAAAATTGTCCGTATGCTTACCGCTGCCGATCGGTACAGAGCGGTAAGGTTAAAAATGGAGCTGAAGATAAGGATAGCTTACCTGGCGATGGCTCCGGATAGAAACAAGGATGGGCAGTCTGAAAAAATCATCAGCTTGAAGGGGGCGGATTTTTGTGTTAATCTCCCGAGCACAGATTCTATCCCCAAATGAATTCAGATGGACTGACGGCACAGGATAGAATCGGAACCTCCAGCAGGAAAACTGTTTTATGGTAAATAAATGTGAAACCGCTATTGTTGAGTGGATCAGATCGGCTTTCAGTACAGCTTTCGGTGTGGAGTATGACTGGGAGTGGCTCCAGGTTGTACCGGCGACCGACAGAAAATTCGGCGACTTCCAATGTAATGATGCTATGCAGGCCGCCCGCACTCTGCGCATGGCGCCGCGTGCCATTGCCGAACGGGTGACAGATGCGCTGCCCAGACCGGAGATGCTGGAGTCTGTTGAGGTAGCCGGAGCCGGGTTTATCAATATGACTGTGAATAAAGAGTGGTTGACCGAACAACTCCAAGAGATTGCCGCAACAGACAATTTCGGTATCCCGAATGCAGGTCAGGGGCGCACGGTTATCATCGACTATTCAAGCCCCAACGTAGCCAAGCCGATGCACATCGGTCATATTCGTTCCACAGTGATAGGCTGCGCCGTCGACCGTATCTACCGTGCTCTCGGCTACAATGTGATAGCGGACAATCATCTGGGAGACTGGGGCACGCAGTTCGGCATTCTGATCATGGGTTATCGCCACTGTCTCAGCGAAGATGAACGCGGGAACCTGAGTGTTGAACTGCTTGAGCGGGCTTATGTTGAAAGCTATAACAAAACGAAGGATGATGAAAGCTGGCTGGATGCATGTCGTGCCGAACTTGTAAAACTGCAGCGGGGTGATCCTGAAAACCAGGCGGTCTGGAAGCGCTTCATTGACATCAGCATCAACGAATTCGATCGCATCTACAGGCGGCTTGATGTGCATTTTGATCTCTATCGCGGTGAGAGCTACTATCATGAGATGCTTGAGGAGACCGTCCGGTTGCTACAGGAAAAGAGTCTGGCCGAAGTCAGCGAGGGTGCACTGGTGGTTAAACTGGAGGATGAAGCTCTGCCGCTGTGTATTGTGCGTAAGAGTGACGGCGGTTTTAATTACACCACCACCGATATCGCCACAGTGCGCAGCCGCGTTGAGGAGTTCAATCCTGAAAAAATCATATATGTCACCGATGAGCGACAGCAGCTGCATTTCAAGCAGTTCTTCGCGGTCTGTCGTAAACTGGGGTATGAAACCTGTCTGGAACACCTCTGGTTCGGATTGATGCGACTGCCGGAGGGAACATTTTCAACCCGTCAGGGCAATGTCATCAAACTTGAAGCATTGCTCGATGAAGCAGTCAGCCGCGCACTGGCGATCATTGAAAACGGCGAACGTGATATTCCTGTGGAGGAACGCCGAGCCCTGGCTGAAGCCATCGGCATCGGCGCAATCAAGTATGCCGACCTGAGTCATGATCCGCAGACCATGATTGTATTCACCTGGGAGAAGGCGCTGGCACTCGAGGGCAACTCCGGCCCCTACCTGCAGTATGCTTACGCCCGCATCTGTTCACTGCTGGATAAACATGCCGAACAATTCGGCGCTCTTGACCCGCTGAGCGGCAGCGTGCTGCTCGATTCCGCGGTTGAACGTGAACTGGCCCTCAAACTCATGCAGTTTCCCGGTACGGTACTGCGGGCGGCGGAGTCATACAAACCCAGTGTGCTGGCCGAGTATCTCTTCACACTCGCTCAGCTCTACAGCCGCTTTTATCAGAGTTCACCGGTATTGCGCTCTGACGAGGGTTTGCGTAAAAGTCGCGTGAAGCTCTGCGCAATGGTCGCGACGGTTTTGCGCGACGGGTTGCATCTGCTTGGAATCCGCACCCCCAGCCGGATATGAACAATGATCTCTCCCGAAACAGTTGAAAAGATTAAAACCCGGATGGAAGAGGCTTCCCTCTTCGAAGAGGATATCAATGAATCTTTTATTCTGGGTTCCGGCAGCGGCGGTCAGAAGATCAACAAAACCGCCTCGACCGTACGTCTCTTCCATGAACCCAGCAGCCTGACCGTCAAATGTGGACGCAGCCGCTCGCGCGAAGAAAACCGCTGGCTGGCCCGACGTGAGCTGGCTGAAAAAATTCTAGAAAAGGAGAACGCCGAAATTTCCAGACGCATCCAGGCCAGAGAGAAGATACGACGTCAGAAACGCCGCCGCTCACGTCGCCAAAAAGCCAGGATGCTTGATGAAAAATCAAAGCAGGGCCAGAAGAAAGCGGCCAGAACCAGAGTGGACATTCCGCCTGACGAGTGACTAAAGCTGCCCCGCTAAGCGGGACCGCAACAAAACTTAACTAATCAAATTAGTGTAACCATAAGCCAAAGCTGCTTTCAGCCGCAACCAAAGTGAGGCACTGTCATATACG
>JAGYOL010000098.1 GCA_018399555.1 Kiritimatiellia bacterium
ATTCTTGCATAAATGTACAAATATTTAGCTACGACCCCTAGCGTAAATTCTTGTTTTTTACGACAGAAACTAAAATTATAGCGACTAATGTACCGCTGGATACCGCAGATTTAATGAACATCCGCCAGCTCGCGACGGCGCAATACAACACAGGCCGACAACGCTAGCAACAGAGGAACCAGCCCCATATTCCAACAGGCACTGACAAGCAACACTCGCCTGCTGATTCTCTCGCCAGCGGCCAACGACGCCAGCGGCGCGTGGTCGGTAACATTGCGTGTGACATAACTCGCAGCCCGCAGAATCTGTATGCCGACACGGTTGATTGTCTTCTTTTCATCCTCTTTTGTAACCATGGGCAGAACACCGCCGCTCATCAAAATCAGTGCCAGCGAAACGCTGGCTGCAAAGGCTGCCACCGGAAATGAAAAAAAGGCACTCAAAGTCAGACCGAAAGCACTCATCACCGCCAGAACTCCGGCCTGTACAAAAGCCGAGCGCAACAGATTCATCTCAAAGCTGCCGCCATCAATCATCACCGCGATATCCTGCCTCATCCGCAGAAGCAGTGCTGAAGCCTCATCGGCATCACTCTCGAATCGAAAAGAGAGTCGAAAAGTGCGTAAAGGCTCATCAAACGCACTGCGCTGCATGAATGATGCGGTTTCAAAGGGCACTCTCAAAACACTTTGAGTCACACTGTCCAGTGTGTGTTCCACAAAATTATCCGGATCACCCGCCGGGTGGAGACGGCAAATACCCCGTACGTGTCCACGTGTTCCATATGCAGTGTCAAATTTCATACGCAACACAATGTGTTCGTCCGGCCTGACCGTCCGTACAAGATTGAAATCCAGTTGAAACTCGTCACCGGGATTGATTACATCATAGCGTTCGGCAGCCTGCTCCTCCAATGTCCGCAATATCTCCGCACGTGACATATCCGGGGGCAGTTCATCCGCACTTTTAATTTTCTGATAAATCTGCAATGCCTCTTCCCGCAGCGTCGGCAATTGAGGCCGCGCGACATGCATCGCGCCCGGCAGAATCTCAGACGGCCAGCCTCTGTTGCGTTGGGTCAGGCGGATCTGGGTATAAACAAGCGCGTAAACCAAAGTCAGCAAAAGAACATTAAGCACCAGCAGCGCCAACCAGCGACCCGCCCACAACGATAAGAAACCCGCCGGTTTAACAACACTCATCTGAATACGCCGCGAAACGATTTCACCCGCAAACAGCGCACAGGATGCCCACAATGCAGCTAATGTCTGAATCGCAAAACAAAAACCCAGCGTATAGGTAAGCAGAATTTCCAGCTCGCCGCCCGGTGTGCCGTCTCCCTTGATCACATGCGGCAGAGTGAGTGCCAGAAGCAGTTGAACAACCACCAGACACAGCACTACACGCGCCCTAAGGGCAGCACGCAGTGAAAGCAGCATCACCCCGTATATCTGATTTAACAGCATTTTCTTTCCGATGGCCCGCATAATTCAGTTGTGCTCCGATTCACTCTCCCCCGCACTGCCGTGAGAGTTTCCGTGTTCTTTTAAAAAACAGGCAATTTCAAACCCGGGCTTCTGTTTGCCTCCGGAGATGACCTGCAGAAAAAAAGTTTCCAGACTCATAGCAGGATACTCCTGTTTAACCGAACGTCCGACATGCCGCTCAATCAACTCACGTAACTCGGAGCTCGCGCGGTCGTTCAAACCCTCCACCAGATAACGCACCGCCTTCGGCTGACGCAGCAAATCACTGATCTGCCCCTGTGCCCGCAGCTCTCCACATGACAGGATGGCCACCCGGTCACAGATATCCTCGACATCCGCCAGCAGATGTGAGCTCATCAGGACACTGACTCCGCCAGCTGCCAGCAGGCGCACCATATCCTTGACCTCCCGACACCCCACCGGATCCAGTCCGGATGTCGGCTCATCCAATATCAACAGTTCCGGCGCATTGATCAGGGCCTGAGCCAACCCCACTCTGCGGGCCATACCCTTTGAAAATCCACCCACCGTACGGTCTGAAGCGTGCTCCAGCCCGACCATTTCAATCAGCTCTGCAGTGCGTCGGACGGCCTGACGACGCGACATGCCGAAAAGTGCGGCGTAGTACATCAGTGTTTCACGCGGTGTCAGAAAAGGGTGCAGATATGAATTTTCAGGCAGATAACCGACCCGTTCGCGCACATCTACCGACGAAAACTGCGCTCCCAGCATTCTGATCTCCCCCGCCGAAGGATGTAGCAATCCCAGCAGCATTTTGATTGTGGTGCTCTTGCCCGATCCGTTGGGCCCCAGTAAACCGAAAACCTCACCGCGCCTGATCGCCAGATTGAGATTTTTGACCGCTTCCACCACCGGACGATGCCAGAAATCCTTAAACGTTTTTTTTAGATTTTTCGTTTCAATCACAAATTCATCCATCATTCCGATCCTTCGTAAAAACTGAGAGAACCCGCAGCCCATGAAGCAAAAGCAAAGCCGCACTTTTAATTGAACACCTTACGCTACCTACCCCATATCCCGGTTTTTAAAGGCCAGACAACCGGCAGTCAGAAAAAGAGTGCAGCAGGTCAGAGCATACAAACCAGCCCCCGCAACATAGCCTGCCGAAATACGGCCTCCATCCGCCAATGCGTCACACATCCAGAAATGCTGGATATCAGGTAGCACCCCGGCTGGCAAAGCCTTCCATGAGAGCAGTGTCTCATTGAATGCGAAGGTGTCGCCCGCCAGACCGGTAAACAACACAGCAGCACAGACAACCAGGGTGGCACCGCTCTGCAACCGGGTCGCAAGTGCAGCAGCCAAAGTTACAAAAACCGCCAGCGCGAAAAGCACCAGCAGAGCCGCCGGAATAATACGCAGATTCAGCTCAGGATCATACAAGACCCTCTGCATATGCTCATGATGATGAGGATTGCCACATGCGCAACCTGCCTGTCCAAACACAAAAAACGGCTTGCCCAGCCGACTGTAAAATCCTGACACCAGCGCCACTGAAAACTGCGAAACCGCTATGCCGTTGAAAACAAAGATGCCGAATGAACGTCGTCGCACATAGTGCACCGCAGCACCAGCCAGCAAAACCAGCACAACCGCCAGCAACGATAAAATCAAAGTTATGTGATCGGTTACGTAACCCGAATAGTTGACTGTGGTGACAAAGCGCGCTGAAATTCTTTCCGAGATCAGCGTGGCACTCACTATCCCCAGCCAGAAAACGCAGACCACCCTGAAAACCCCGAGTGCCTTGGCCAACAGAAAAGTGACACGTGAAACCGGCTTGCCAATAATCGCGGCTGCGGTTCCGGACTCGATCTCGCCGGCCACTGCCCGCCCGCTGACACCTGCGGCAAGCACAAGTCCGAAAACCAGCATGGTCGACAAACCGCTGTCACGGGCCAGACGTCCCTCCTCACTGAAACGATTGAATTGAAAAACCGGCACCAGCACCGTGATCAGAACCGCGCTCAGATAGACAAGAAAAGCCACCGGCTCCTGCATCGATTCGCGGGCTGTGGTTGCCGCGATGGCAATAACCTGTCTGGCTGATCTGGCAAATTTAATCTTCATAACACAAATCCACTGCCGCGTGTCGTTGCACAGCAAAACGATTATTCGACAATTGTAACCACAGCACCCGACGGCAGCAGCGCATAAATCTCATCGATATCCTCCGGCATGAACAAAATGCCCTCCGCTTCGGTTGAACGCCCCACCGCCGAAAGATTTTCCGCTGCGTGCAGACTGAAGCCCATTTCATCGACAGAGTCCGAAGAACCGCGCAGCACTATCTCACGACGCGCCTCCTGCCGGCTGTTGCCCGCCGTCCGGCGGAAATCAACCGCATAGCTGCCAGCTTGTACGACGTTGTCGGAACCAAGTCCCACCACATAGGTCTTGAAAAAGCGGTGGTTGAAAAACAGCACCGCACGATAATCACTTTTATCAATCATCAACTCAAAGATCGGATTGTCCAACACCCACAACTTCTGTCCGACACGAATTTTTTCAGGATGCTCTATGGCGTTGACGCGCAGAATATACTCCTGCGTATTGCCATATTTCCGGCTCAACCGGCTGATCACATCACCGGAGCTAACCGTGTGTTCCACTTTGCCGGGCATAGGCTCTCCGGAAAAAATCAGTTTTATGTTAATTCTTCCAATCCGCTTTTCAATCAGCGTGCGGAAATCCGCAGCAGCCGAACGCAGCCTCAATTTTTCCAGCATCATTCTGGCACTCATCAGCTTACCGGAGTCGCGCAGCTCATCTGATCTTCTGATCAACCGTCCGACCTCCGCCGGCAGGTCGGAAGTCGCACGCTGCTGCGTTTTCAACTCGGTCACCTCAGAGAGTTCTTCGGCACCAGCAAACTGATTTTCAGCAGATTCTGAATCCGGTTGCCCAGCCGGACGCTCTGACGTTTGGCCCTGAAATTTCCTTTTCCAGGATGCTATGAAATGAGCGGCGAATGAGGGACGCTGACGCTCAACCTGAACCGCCGGCATAGTACCGTCTTCCGACAAACGAAAATCATCACCATCGTATATACCCTTTCGCCCGGAGGAACCGCAACCGCGCAACAGCAGAATAATCAATACGACAGGGATCAGAGCAGCAAGCCACCAGAGCCTGCCACCCGAACCCTGCTGAGAACCGTCGTACTCAATTCCATATCTTCCACGATCTAACAAAACTGACCCGCTTTCAAACACAATCAGAGATCGACTGCATGCTCATTACAACACTTGACCAACATCGCATTAACCGCCTGTTCAAGTCCCACATAAAGAGCGTGACAAACAATACTGTGACCGATATTGAGTGTGTGAAGATGCGGAACAGACAGAATTGCAGCCACGTTTTCCAGCGTCAAACCATGCCCGGCATTCACCCGAAGCCCGGCGGCATGCGCACGTTCCGCCGCATCTCTGAGACGCTCCAGCTCACGCTGCCGTGCATCCCCCTCATGCAACGCGTAAGCACCGGTGTGCAGTTCCACACAGGCAGCCCCCACCGCAGCCGCAGCATCAACCTGCTCCGCTTCGGGATCGATGAACATGCTGACCATCGCACCTACCCCGGCGAGTTCCGCAACCACCGGTTTCAAATCCCGCAACTGACCGGCTACATCCAGTCCGCCCTCCGTAGTCAACTCCTCGCGTCGCTCAGGAACCATGCATATTTCGTCGGGTCTAACATCAAGTGCCACAGCAATCACATCGCTGTTGGCCGCCATCTCAAGATTCAGTTTGCCGACGATGCTTTTTCTGAGAGCATACACATCAGCATCCTGAATATGACGTCGATCTTCCCGCAGATGCACGGTTATGCCATAAGCTCCGGCCCGTTCACACAACGCTGCCGCCTCGATAATGGAGGGATACGTTGCCAGACGTACCTGCCGCAGTGTCGCGACATGATCAATGTTCACACCTAAAAATGCCATATCAGCTCTCTTCCTGTCCGGCTAGTAATCGGATGTCAGGATTATATCCCAATCTCGCCGCCGCTCGCAACCATTAACGGGATACAGCATTGTTACCGTGGCGCGGAATTATTGCCGCGCAAGCACAGCCCCAACCGCGCAGAGCAATCGATAGCTATACCGAAGGAAGGCATAATAAAGCGACTGCCACAAATAAGCGCAATAATGTGGCAGCCGCTCTGCCGTATCACAGCTTAACCGAAGCCAACGTAAGCAGCAGACAGTGATGTGCAGCATAAAATGAAAACGTGAATCCTCCGCTGTCCGACTTACCTGAGAATGATTAAACTTCCGTCATAAGGAGTGACAACCGTGATCGTAACCATAGCCGTGTCCTGATTGCCGTAGAGATCAACCAGCGTGTAGGTGAAGGTCACATCCTCCGGTCCGTTGGCTGATGGATCAAACTCACCGTTCGGATCAAAAGTGAATGCGCCGACACTGAAGTCCTGCGGATAGGCGTAAAGATCGCCGCTGTCACCATCTATCGCCAGATAAGTCGCCGACTCGGTGTTGTCATGCGCCAATTCGGCATCAAGGGTTGTATCCTCCTCGCAGTACAGGGTGAACGAGGTGTTGCCGATTGCCGGCATGCGGATCGTGCAGGGGTCCTGTCCGTAATAAGTAGCGACACACCCGATCAGACTCGGCGGATTAGTGAAGCTGTTACTGAAAGGATATTCGACATTGATATTGTTGAGTGTCTGCTCGGTAACTCCCGCTTCAAAGAGATATCCATTCCAAAGCCCGACACTCTGCTCGATCGCCAGCCAGCCGATTGTCTCAGGCTTGCTGCCGGAGGCGTTGCGGTCGACCGCGTCGTATTCGAAGTCCTGCATAGCAACTTCAAAGCCGTCGGTTGTAACACTGCCTTCATCGTAAGCAACTCCATTCATGCGGGTTGTATAAAGCTCATCGGGATAATCAGCACTTTGAAGCTGATTGATCACAACCGGGCGTGAGCTAAATTCCGTCGTAAAGGCGACCGACTGCCACGAGCTGGCGTGAGCTGTTATTTTTTTCTGCTGAACGGCATCGGTCGTCACCGTGCCTACTTCGAGTAGCGTGCCGTCGAGCAGTTGATACTCACCTGCTTCAAAAACAAACCAGCTCACTGTTTCCGCAGCATGAACATCACCATCACCGTCACTTGTGCCGCCGACATCCTCAGGCTGTTCAAAAATCTGAATGTCGAAGGTGCTGTTGGCGGCATTGACATTGGTAATGCGCACTGCGGCGGTCTCGGTTTCATTGCGGCTGATAGGCTGCGCAAAGACCACCGGATTCTGAAAGATACCGGCATTTCCATAATTGATCGTCTGCTTGACGTGGGTCAGATCGGTCAGCTTGCCGCGTTTGGCCACCAGTTGCGGCACCGCAACATCCAGCACGCCCTTGATGCCGGCGGCATCAACCGCAAAGACCGAGAGCTCATCATTGATGTCGATGGAGCTGTCAACGCCGCTGCCGGTGTCGTCGGTGATCAGATTGCCGCTGAGAACACGATCCGACTTAACTGTGTAAACGTTGTCAACAGCCGTTATGCCGTCGTCACGCCCCTCAACATTGATGGTTACGGTGTTCGCGGCGGCTGCATCAGCTCCGTGCTGATCACGCACCAGACAGGTGAAGCCCTCGCTGACAAACTCTCCCGGCAGCATTCCTTCAAACTGTCCGTTGGGATTATATGTCAGCGAACCGTCGGAACTGACCGTCATAATCGCGCCGAGCGGCGTGGTAAACGGGGTATTCAAGGGCAAAGTACCGCCGTTGAGTTCAACAATAGTAAGCGTAGCTTGATCGCCGAAATCAATGTCGATGTCGTTGGCGGTCAGCGAGCCGTAAAAGATTTCATCCTCGTTAGCCGCGAAATCATCATCCACACCTACCGGATCGTCATTGACACCGTGAATCTCGACAGTGATCGTGCCATTCTTTATCACACCGTCTTGATTGACAGAGTAACTGAATGTCTCATAGGCCACGTGACCAACCCCGAGCATACGATATTTATCGGCGGTGTCAAAGGAGATCGTTGCGCCGTCTGTCATAACATCAACATCATCCCAGATGAGATTGCCTGAATCCGGCACATCACTGCGATAGATCGTAAAATCCCAATCCAACTCGTCCCACGGCTCGGAGAGATAGGAATCAACGCAGATATAAATGGTGCTGCCAGCACTCTGATGCCCCAGAGAGCAGTTGAAAACGCTTCTGGATGCCGGTGCGTTAGTAAGGATCAAATGGCGTGTCTCATCGACATAAACACCCAGCACCACACCGTCCCCTTTATCACTCGATTTGCTGACCCAGGCCTCGGTTATCTGATAGTAGCCATCTTGAGCAACAGTGTAAGCCACAATCGCACCACGCGCGGTGTAGTTGGTGTTGACACCGTCGCGACACTCATCAACACCAAGACCGGCATGCGGGCCATTCGCCTTGAGTGTAATCCAGCCGCCGGGGAACCCGTCAACTGTATTCCCGGTCATATTAACCTGCCACAAGCTGCCATCCCAGACCAGAGTGCGGTAGAAGTTGGTTGAACCCATCGCACCGCTGACGGCATCAAACTGCGAAGGGTCACCATCCACCCAGCCCTCAGGCGCATTCCAAAGATAGCGTGCCCCGTAGCCGTTAGCGTCGCGGAAATCAGCGGCATCTCCGACCTCATTACCAGTTACATAGTCATCCCTGAAATTGTAGAGTTTAACCGGCAGATTCAATACGGCACCAGCACCAAAGCCGATGTCGTTAGCCAAGGGATCGAAATTATTCACAAAATCACCGGCATCAATGGTGATATTATCTGCCTGGGTTCTGACCGAATCCAGCCCCAGCACAGTTACACCCACGGTGGCAGTACTCACTCCGCCGATTCCGTCGCTGACTGTGTAGCTGAAACTATCCTGCGCACTCTGACCTTCAAGCAGATTGGTGTTCAAGTTACTTGCGTCGTAGGTTATGGTGCCGGAGGGATCAAGCGTGACAACAGCACCCAGCGCGGTTTGAGCAGGTGCTGCCGGAGCAACCGCAAGGAAGCCACGTTTAACCTGTTCGTAACGCTCAGCCATTTCGACGGCACTCAAAACATGATCGTAAGCGGCAATGATCGCGATGTCGCCTTTGTATACTGAATCCGGTCTGAACTCGTGCGCACACTGACCGTAATAACGTCCGATGCCGGCAGGGTCGCCGCCGCTGAAATCATTGACCAGTCCGAGTGCGTTGGTGTGGCTGGCGCTGTTGGCCGTGCTGAACGGCACGGATGGATCGCTGTTCAAATAGAGAGTCAACGAGTCGGTCACTCCGGGGTTGTCTCGGTCATACACCACCAGCAACTGATTGAACTCATTCCAGCTTACTCCCTCAATGCGGGCTTCAAGCAGATTGGCGGGATCGGTGGTATAATTGGAATCAACACTCACACGCACGGCATTGTTTTCGGTTTCATAGACAACATACATACCGATTGTACTGCCGCCGCTCTCATAAATTATCACCTCACCTCGCTGCTCAAGATCAGGCTTGAACCAGATTTCAAGAGTCAGTTCCATTGTGGAGATGTCACCTCCAACATTATCATCCAATCCATTGCCACTGGCCTCGATGTTGCGCCAGGCTCGTCCGATTCCTCCGAATCCGGAAGTTGCATCAACCAGAAAACCGGATGAAAGAGAGTAATCGCGACTTGCACCGATACTGCCCAGATTACGCCAGCGGCCTATGGCAACATCATCATCGCTGACTGCCGCGGCATTGAGTTCCATCCAGGGAGAGAGAGCGAGCTGCTGATCGTTGCCGATCAGCTCACCACGCTGGAATGTACGTGTTGCTCCGGTGTTCACCGTAAATGCGTCGTCAACCGCCTCACTGCGGGCACCGACATTCAGAATCATGTTAGCTGAGTTGGTCGATGGCGAGCCGTCAACAACCTCATACTGGAAACTCTCCATAAAATCGTGTCCAGCCCAGATATTATAAATGATATTTGAATAAATAGTATCGGGATTGTAAGTCAGCGAGCCGTCAACTGAGGAGCGCCGCACTGTGGCACCGGACGGCAGCGTAAAATCGGTATCGGCAACACGCACGATCTCGGTTTCGTTGGTGTAAACACCGCTGAGGGTAATGGGATTTCCAGCGGCATCGGTGTTGTTGTGAATCGCGTTGTAGTTCTGTAGAACCTGATCAGGGGTGAGGGCTCCGGCATGCAGCTTATAGATTGATACCGCTCCGTGAAACCAGGAGTCGTACTTTTTGCCGGCTGCGAAATTCTCGAATCCACCGTGGTTGGTGCCGGTGAAATGGCCGATTGAGGTTCCGTCGCCGCCATCCCAGTCGCTGACGCTGCTGTTGGAAGCGCTTCCTACCGATTGTCCGTTAATATACAGGGTGCTGACGTTCCCCTCGAGGTCAATAGCATAAACCACCTGGAAGAATTCGTTAGTGCACTCATCGATGAGCACGCTTTGCGGATCGGTGAGCAAGTTGTATGACACCTTGCCCTCATTGACTCTGCCGAGGCCGCTGGCTGCTGTAAGCACGCCGTTTTCCACCGCGATACCGGTGCCGGTGCCGCCGCCGCACTCAAAGAGAGTGCTGAACTGAGTCAAATCAGCCGGATGCAGGCGCACCCACATTTCAAAGGTCGCGCTGGCTCGGTCGATTGCGAGA
>JAGYOL010000099.1 GCA_018399555.1 Kiritimatiellia bacterium
CGGCGCCGACCGCCCGGCGGCCGGCAATTGCGGCTACAATAGAGAGCAGCGCGAGTAAAAACCAGAGCCGGGGCATCCGTGCTCCGACAGGTGCAAAGCCGACAACATAGCTTAGCAGGAAGCAGCCCAGAAAAAAAATCCAGATCATAGGCAAGGGAGTGACATCAACAAACATCGATGCGATAACCGCATTCAGCAGAAAGCATGAAAGGGCGGGGCAAGCGAACCAGCTGACACGGGAAACCTCTTTTACCGGCTGCTGCCGTCTGAGATCATCGTGTCCGGGGGCAGAGCAACTTTTTTCTGAGGCGACCGCCTTGAGCAGGGCGGCATATACCAGCAGCAGGGCCACAAAGCCGTACCATTGCCAATTCAGTGGTATAAAAGGCTCTACCAGAAAGGGGTAACAGAAGAGCCCGCAGAAAGAGCCCGCATTCGAGACGGCATAGAGGTGGTACACACCGTCATCCGCTGAATGTCTCTTCGAGATGAGCCAGGACTGCACCAGCGAGGCACCTGCGGCCAGCAGAACATAGGGAAATGCGGCAAAAATCAGAATACAAAGCAGCACCCCGGTGACTCCGCTTGACTGAGTGCGGACCAAGTTGAAAATCGGTTCTCGCAGAGCGGCGGCAAGCAGAACGCAGATAGAGGCGCTCAACAGCAGTGAAAGGTGAAATTTAACCCGCCTGGCATGGTTACGCAGGTAATGGGCATAGAAATAACCGGCCAGCAGCAGAGTCTGCCAGGCTGCCAGGCAGAGCAGCCAGACCGACGCGGCGCCGCCGAAAACAGGCAGCAGGGTACGTCCGGTGACAGGCTGTATCAGAAAGAGCAGAAAGGAACCGGTGAAGATGGCCGCTGCCGCAACCCTGGATCTGTCGCCGTCGGAAATTTTCACGCCTTCCTCATACTTCCGTACTGATCAGCTTTTCAGCCGTTGTTCAGCCCTGATGAAAACATCACGATTAGCGGCGGCCTGTCCCGGTTTTTTACGGAAAGAGCCTTCCAGTGATTTGAGCAGACTTTCGCGTCTGAGTGTCACATTTCCGACAGTTGCGATCGCCGCCAACATAACGGTATTGGCTGACTGCGGTGAATCGAACTCCGCGGCCAACTTTATGGCCGGCACCCGCACCAGTTTCACGTCGGTGGGCGGTTTTTTATCCAGCGGCACGGTTTCGTCGACAAAAACTGTACCGCCGGATTTAACATCGCAGACGAAACGTTGATAGGCTACCTGATTCATCGCCACGAAAAGATCGAGGCTATCGGCTGCGGGGGAACCGATTTCATGTCCGGAGATCACGACGGAGCAGGAGGCCGCTCCGCCGCGCTGTTCCGGACCGTATGAGGGGTACCAAGTTGTGAAACGTCGGTCGATGCGGGCTGCACCGGCCAGCCATAATCCGAGAGTCAGCACACCCTGTCCGCCGAACCCGGCGAAACGCATACTGGACTCTTTACAGGCATGGTCAACAACCGGAGCCAGTATTTCAAAATCGTAGTCCGGTTTGCTGAAAAATTCTTCGGCGGACACATGCTGGTGCGGCACCGCCTCGGCAATCGGCTGATCGCTTTTATCGCGCAGACATCCCAGGGGGAATTCCGCTTCCATCTCATTGGCGCAGAAGCGGGCACACTCCAGCGGCGACAATTTCAGGCTGGTCGGACAGGGAGCAATAATTTCGACGAAGGCGTAGCCTTTACCCTCTTTCTGGATGCGCAGAGCTTTAAAAACGGCGTTTCTGGCTTTGAATATGCGTTTGGTATCGGCCACTGAAACCCGTTCGATATAGACGGGAGCGGCGAGCTGGTTGATCAGTTCACAGACATGCAACGGGTAGCCATCGGTCAGCGGGTCACGTCCGAAGGGAGAGGTAAGGGTTTTCATTCCGCCGAGGGTAGTGGGGGCCATTTGTCCACCGGTCATGCCATAGGTAGCGTTATTGATAAAGATCACCGCGATGTGTTCGCCGCGGTTGGCGGCCTGCAGGGTGCTGTTGAGTCCGATGGCAGCGAGGTCGCCATCACCCTGGTAGCAGATAATGACGCGGTCTTTGAGGGTGCGGGCAATGCCGGTGGCGGCGGAGGGGGAGCGTCCGTGTGCTGCTGATATATTACCGGCATCCCAGTAGTAGTAACCGAACACCGAACAGCCGACCGGGTTGAAGATTATGGTTTCGTTCTGAATCTGCAGCTCCGCCAAGGCTTCGGCGATCAATTTATGAACGATCCCATGTCCGCAGCCGGCGCAATAATGAGTTGATCGGGAGTCTGCACATCCGCTTCTGGGGAAAAGCTCATACATCCCTGTTGTTTTTATCCGGTTCATAAGAATCCTTCAAAGCTTGGGCTGACGTTTCATTCTCCGGCGGCGATCTTTTTGATTTTGGCAATCACTTCATTGACAGTTACGATAACTCCGCCCAGACGGGTGATCAGATCGGGGATTTGAGCGCGCCCGTTCTCTTTCAAGATATGCAGAGTGACGTCATCACAGAACTGGGAATCACTGTGTTCGACAACCAGCAATTTACGACCGTTACTGACCTCGCTGAGCTGTTGTGAGGGGAATGGGGTGATGGTGATCGGCCGGAACAGTCCGACTTTGACGCTCTGCTCACGCAGCAGATTCACAGCGGTTCTGGCTATACGGCTGGATATGCCGTAGGCTGCCACGACAATTTCGGCATCTTCGCAGCGATAGATTTCGCAGCGGGCATCTGGACACATTGTCGCATATTTAGCCTTCAGCAGCAGGTTACGCTGTTCCTGTACCTCGGCATTCATAAAGATGGAGGTAATCAGATTGCCACGGGTGCGTGCGGTTCCCTGCACTGACCAGTCGGTGGTATCCGGCACGCTCCAGACCTTATGCGGCAGCGTGATGCTCTCCATCATCTGGCCGAGCAGGCCGTCGGCGAGCAGAATGGCGGGTGTCCGGTATTTAAAGGAAAGCTGAAAAGCCAGGATGGTGAGGTCGCACATCTCCTGAACATTACCGGGTGCGAGCACCAGGCATTTATAGTTGCCATGTCCGCCGCCTTTGACCGCCTGATTATAGTCGCTCTGCTCGGGAAAAATATTTCCAAGCCCCGGACCGGAGCGCATTATATTCACAATCACGCCGGGCAGTTCCGCTGCGGCGAGATATGAAATACCCTCCTGCATCAAGCTCATTCCCGGGCCGGAAGTGGCGGTTATGGCTGGCTGACCGGCGCAGGCGGCACCGTAAAGCATACTGATGGCGGCGGTTTCGCATTCGGCCTGTAAAAAAGCTTTGCCCACTGAGGGGAACCATTCGGACGCCGCATGGGCGATCTCACTGGCCGGTGTGATCGGGTAGCCGAAGTAAACCTCACCGCCGGCAAACAGAGCACCGACAACGACCGCCTCATTACCTTTTAGAAATTTTATCATAAACTACACTGCTAAAGATAATTCAACGCGGTTCAACTGCTGCCGGCTGACTCACCTTATCCGGTTTATCAATTTTAATGGCATAGGGCTCGGGGCAATTATAAAAGCATATACCGCAACCGGTGCAACCCTGCCCGACATACTCCGCCGGTCTGATACCCCTGCAGTTCAGGGTTTCGCTGATTTTGAGACAGTGCACAGGGCAGGCATTCACGCAACGTTCGCACCCCTTGCACTCATCGGGGTTTATCAACGGCCTCGGTTTGCCGGAATCCAGGCTTTCGTCGCTATTAGCAGGCATCCGGGCTCCTTATTCACATATCCCACACATATATGCTGATATGATGCCATTTTACAGGGTGTTTAGCAAGCATCTGTTCAATCGTTCAAAGCGGACTATATGCTTGCGGGGGGGGTGCGTTGAAATCAAGGAACCCTTTATAAATCAGCACTGCATGGCTGTGATCACCAGCATGCCAAAGATATCATCGGTGCTGCAGCCGCGTGACAGATCGTTGACCGGTCTGGCGAGTCCCTGAAGAATTGGTCCGTAGGCATCGGCGCCGGCCAGGCGTTGCACCAGCTTGTAGCAGATGTTACCGGATTGCAGATCGGGGAAGATGAGAACATTGGCGTCCCCCTGAATTTCGCCGTCTTTATTCTTGGTACTTCCGACCTCCGGCACAATGGCGGCATCGGCCTGCAGCTCGCCATCCACAACGGCATCGAGTTTGAGTTCCGCAAAATGTTTACGGGTCATATCTACGGCGGTACTGATTTTGGAGACCAGCTCATGTTCGGCGCTGCCTTTTGTTGAGAAGCTGAGAAAAGCGACGCGTGGCGTTGCGCCGATCAACTGGTGATATGAGAGTGCGGTTGCCTGAGCGATATCCACCAGCTGTTCGGCACTCGGCAGCGGGTTGACACCGCAGTCAGCGAATACCATGGAAGCAAAGCCGGCAGGCGAAGGGGTTTTGAAATCCATCAGAAAACAGGATGAACCCAATTTGATTCCGGGTGCGGTGCCCACACACTGAAACGCGCTGCGCAGCATATCGCCGGTTGAAGCGATTGACCCGGCCACCAGGCCCTGTGCGAGATTGCAGTGCACCATCATGCATCCGAAGTAGAGGCGCTCGGTGCGCATGATTTCAGCAGCCTTTTCCGGTGTCATCCCTTTATTTTTACGACGCTCATAAAATGCCTGTGCCAACTGAGGCAACAGAGCTGAATCGGTGTAATCAATGACCTCCACGCCGGCGGCGGAGAGGGATTCACCCGCCGCCCGTTCGGCGGTGCTGATTTCTGCGGGTGTTCCGAGAACAACCGGACGCGCAATCTGCTCACGCGCCGCTTTTGCCGCAGCTTTGATAACACGCGGATCCTGACCTTCGGGCAAAACCAGCCCAACTGCTTTCTCCCGTGCCGCCGGCATCATTCGATCAATAATCGACATCTCTTCAATCCTCCTTTGTCTCTGTATTGGCAGCAGTTGCATTATCGATCAGCAACCGATAGGTTTCACGGGCGATCATCAATTCTTCGTTGGTAGGAATGACGATGGCCGGTGTTTTGGAATCTTCAGTGGATATTACAGCCTGGCAGCCGAAGCACGCTTTATTCTTTACTTCGTCCAATTTGCAGCCGATGGCAGCCAGGCGTGAGATTACGCTTCTGCGGGCCGGACTGCTGTTCTCTCCGATACCTCCGGTAAAGATGATCGCATCCGCTCCTCCGAGCAGCGTATAGTAGCCGCCGATATAGAGTGCGGCACGATGGCCGAACATTTCAATCGCGTTGACAGCTGCGGCCTTGCCCTGCTCCGAGGCATGCACGGTATCACGCATGTCGCCGCTACCGATACCGTTGATACCTTTGAGACCGCTCTCTTTATTCAGATCGTTTTCGATTGTGCTCAGATCAAGCCCCTTACCGGCCAGGAAGAAGATCAAGGCGGGATCAATATCACCGCTACGGGTTCCCATAATCAAACCCGGCAGTGGTGTGAGACCCATGGTTGTATCCAGCACTCTACCCTTGCGCACCGCTGCTATTGAGCCGCCGTTGCCCATGTGGCAGGTTATCAGATTAAGCTGCTCGATCGGCTTATTGAGATATTGCGCCGCAGCTTGAGCGACAAATTTGTGCGAGGTACCGTGAAATCCGTATTTTCTGATTCCGTAGTCCTCATAGTATTTGAGCGGCACTGCGTACATATATGAGTGGCGGGGCATGCTTTGGTGAAAGGCGGTGTCGAAAACCGCGATATTAGGCACCCCGGAAAAGACTGTTTCGCAGGCGATGATACCGTCCAGATTGGCGGGATTGTGCAGCGGCGCCAGGTCGGAACACTTTTTTATACCGGCTTTGACATCCTCAGTGATCTCAACGGCACTCTTGAACTGCTCGCCGCCGTGCACGACCCGATGTCCGATCGCCTGTACCTGTCTGAGGCTTTTGAGCACGCCGCGTTCGCGGTCAATCAGCAGCTTACACGCCACTGCGAGTGCCTTGCCGTGATTCTCTGCTGAAACCAGCTGCTCTGTTTTTTTATCTCCTGTGCGGGAATAGATCAGGTTGGCGTCGGGCGTACCGATGCGTTCCACCATTCCTTTGGCCAGCATATTTTCATCGAGCATGCTGAAAATCATAAACTTCAAAGAAGAACTACCTGAATTTATCACCAGAACTTTATCATATTTTCTGTGGGGCATAATTATCAACCTCTCTCAATCCGAAAGCTTGCGAAACTAATTTAAAAGACGGTTTGCAGTTACCGGACAACATGTTAAAATGGAAGACAGTTTATTGCATCGCACTGTTATTCGCGGGGCATTAAAAAACGTGCTGTATTGTGCTATTGTTTGTCTTTTCATTCAAGCTTAAAAGGCGTGTATTCCGCAAAAACGCTAACTGCGCGGAATATCAGGACAGCGATTACGATCAACCTGGAGAAAATATGCAGAAACTTTTTGGAACCGACGGCATTCGCGGACAAGCCAACATCTACCCGGTCAGTGCTGAGCTGGCGTTGCGTCTGGGCAAGGCGCTGGGTGCGCAACTTAAAGCCAGCGGCTATGGCAGTGCCAGAGCGGTGATCGGCAAAGACACCCGTCTTTCCGGCTACATGCTGGAGACTGCACTCACGAGCGGTCTGGTCGCAGCGGGGGTGGATGTTTTTCTAGTGGGCCCGGTGCCGACTCCGGCGGTGGCGCATCTGACCAAATCGCTGGCTGCTGACATCGGCATAATGCTGACCGCATCACACAATCCTTTTGATGACAACGGCATCAAGCTCTTCAATCCGCTGGGATACAAGCTCGAAGATGCTGAAGAGGATGATCTGACCGGTCTGATATTGGAAAGTGATCTTAAGACCGACCATATCCGCAGCGATCAACTGGGACGCGCCTACCGGCTGGATGACGCCCGCGGGCGATACATTGAGTTTGCCAAAAGCACCATACGCAACGAAAAGCTGAGTGAGTTCAAGGTGGTGCTGGACTGCGCCAACGGCGCGGCCTACAATCTCGGCCCCTGGATTTTCAGGGAACTGGGAGCGCATGTGATCAAAACCGGCATCTCGCCTGACGGGCTTAACATCAACACCAACTGCGGCGCGATGCATCCTGAGGTTGTGGCGCAGCTGGTCAAAGACACACGGGCCGACATCGGCATCGCGCTCGACGGCGACGCCGACCGTGTGATCTTCTCTGATGAGAACGGTTCGATTGTGGACGGTGATCACATTCTGGCCGCCTGTGCGATCGCTTTCAAAAAGCGGGGTAAGCTGCACAACAACACGGTGGTCGTCACCAGCATGAGCAATCTGGGCCTGCATGAGGCGATGCGGGCAAATGAGATCAACGTGGAGGTCACGGATGTCGGCGATCGGTATGTGATTGACTGTATGCGCCGCAACAATTTCACGCTGGGGGGCGAGAAGTCCGGTCATCTGATTTTTCACGACTATGCCACCACCGGCGACGGCATCATCAGCGCACTGCAGGTACTGCGTATGATGAAGGCGGAGGGCAAAGCGCTCTCGCAGCTGGCTGACTGCATGCGGGAGTATCCCCAGAAGCTGGTCAGTCTGAAAATCAAAGCCAGGAAACCGATTGAGGATGTCCCGGTGCTGCATGACGCGATTCACAATTGTCAGGCGGAGCTCAAAGGACGCGGACGGGCGATTGTGCGTTACTCAGGCACCGAACCAAAGATCAGGTTACTGGTGGAAGCCGATGAGCTTGATTTGGTGGAACGCTGGATCGGTAAACTTTCACAGGCTGTAACCAAGGGGTTGGGTTGAGGTTATGTCAGCGAAAAACATATTGAGCAGCAAAGGTGTCATTCTGATTGAGTCTGATACGATTCATATTGCGGATGACGTCAACACCGGCAACATAACGGCCGGGGCGGTGATTCATCCGGGTTGCCGTCTTAGTGGGGCGGAGCTTTCGATTGCCGGCGATTGCGTGATCGGTGCTGAGGGCCCGGCCACGCTTCGCAACTGTCAGCTGGCACCGGGAGTCGAACTGGCCAGCGGGTATTTCGAGAAGGCGACCTTTCTGGATGGTTTCCGGGCAGGCAGCGGGGCGCATGTGCGACCGGGATGTCTGTTTGAAGAGCAGTCCTCGATCGCACACAGCGTAGGCACCAAGCAGACTCTTTTCATGCCGTGGGTGACCGCCGGCAGTCTGATCAACCTCTGTGATTGTCTGATGGCGGGTGGCACAGGGCGCAGCGACCACTCGGAGGTCGGCTCATCCTACATTCATTTTAACTTTACACCGCACAACGACAAAGCGACACCGTCGTTGATCGGCGACGTACCGCGCGGTGTGCTGCTCAATCAGGCGGCTATATTTCTTGGCGGCCAGGGCGGCATGGTGGGGCCGGCATCGATCCCCTTCGGTACGGTTGTGCCGGCCGGTCAGATCTGGCGGGGCGAGCACGCCAAGCCGGGGCAGCTTGTGGTAAAGAGCAGCATGCCGCGCGCAATGGCGCAGCCCTTTGAGCCGAAACGTTACAAGGGAATCATTGGCATTGTGCGCCGCAACCTGCGTTTTATCGGCAATCTGGTGGCGCTTGATCAGTGGTATCGGGTGATACGCGCACGCTACATGCTCAGCACATCATGCCGGGAACGCTGTCACAACGGAGCAATTCAGCGATTACGGGAGATGCTGACCGAACGATTAAAACGGTTTGACCAATTTGCGGCAAACATTGAAAGGTCGCTTTCGCTGTCCGGTGAAAATCCGTTTCAGAGCGAGCAGAGAGAGTTTGTCAAATGCTGGGACAAGGGCAGAGACAAACTGGTGTCTCTGATCGGAACAGTCGAACGCGGTCCGTTACCGGCGGAGATCGAACGTATAGTCAGCTCGCTGGCAGGCGACGATTATCTGAGCGAGATTCAGAGCCTGCCGAACGATTGGGCTGAAGCCGTAACCGCGTGGCTCTACTCGTATGTGGAGGAAGTTGAAGCATCCCTGGGCGAGTAACCGTTCTGGCAGATCAAAGGTATGAAAAAACAAAACAGAAAAAAGGTGAATGTGAAAAGAGTAAAAACAATTGCGGCGTTACTGCTTGTGGCTGCCATAGTGCTGACCGGTGCTGCCTGCCGCAGGGATGAGACGTTAAAAAGCGATACAGCGCAAGCATCGCAGGCGGCAGAATCGGAAAAGCCGACACAGCTGCTGGTGGAATTTGACAAACTCAAAGGTCGCTGGGTGCGTCCGGACGGCGGTTATGTGCTTGAACTGAAGGAGTTATTGCCGGAAAACAGAATTTCGGCGGCTTATTATAATCCGAGTCCCATCAACGTGGGCGAATCAAAAATATACAAAGAGAACGGCTTTACCAAACTTTTCATCAAGATGCAGGATCAGAACTACCCGGGCTCAACCTACACTCTGATCTATGACACAGAGAACGACAAACTCTGCGGCATTTACTACCAGGCCACTTACGGTCAGCAATTCCAGGTGGAGTTCACCCGAATGCCACCGGAATAAGGTTCTTGCGCTCACAGCCCTCATCGGTCATAATTGCAGACAGCTTGTAGTACGCTGCAGCGTCGCGTAAGATGCTGCCGTCTACGTACCAATGAAAGGAGGTTGCGATTATGAGAATATCTGTTTCCTTGGTGGCATTGGCTGTGATTATGTGCGGCTGTGATTATGAGATTCCGCTTGTAGTCGAACCCTCTGAGAATATTGACCCTGCACTCTGCGGGGTATGGCGGCAGAGCAATCCGGGCGGGGAGGAACAGAAACTGCTGATTCTGCCGATTTCGGCGCGCGAAGTGCTGGCGGTTTATCCGGTAAACACAGAGGATGCCATGTTCGGAAAGGGTGTGATCTGGAGCCCGGACGAGTTAGATCTTTTTCAGATCAGCTGGTTCGGTAAAGCGGACGGTTCGCTACCGTCGAACAGGCGTACCTATCAGTACGCCGCCTGGTCGCTCAACGGTGACATTCTGAACATTCATCTGCTCAACCCCAAGCTGGTTGATCCTGCCACATCTTCCGCAACCGAACTGGCTGAAAAAATCATTGCGAACATTGCTGAACCGGAGCTTTTCAGAGAGGCGCTAATTTTCAAGCGCATGAGTCGGTAGCGGGTGCCGGTTTTTCTGCAGAGACCGGGCAACACAAAAAAGGCCGCGGACATTGCTGTCCGCGGCTGTAAAGAAAAATCCGGCGGCGCCCTACTCTCCCACATGCAAACCATGCAGTACCCTC